>JAJDVR010000237.1 GCA_022826025.1 Gemmatimonadota bacterium
ACCCCATTCAGGCGCGCTACCGGGCTGCGCCACGCCCCGTTTCTCTGATTCTACCGGTTTCTCCTGATTCTAGTAGTGGAGGGTTTCGCGCAGGTGTGAGCCCAGTGCCCGGAAGGCCTGGCCCCGGTGGCTGCGCGCATCCTTTTCTTCGGCATCGAGTTCGGCGAACGTCCTGTCTGCATCGGGATCCAGGAAGTGCGGATCATACCCGAAGCCGCCTTCGCCCCGTGGCTCCAGGACGATGGTGCCGGGCGCCTCGCCCCGGAACACAAGCGGCTCGCCCATGCCGAAGTGCAGCACGGCGACGCACACGAAGCGTCCGGTGCGGCGATGGGGCTTGTGGCTCGCGAGCAGCTTGATCAGGTGCTCGTTGTTGGCGCGGTCGCGATCCCCGCCGGTGACGTCCTCCGGCACGGGCGCGAAGCGCTTCGAGCGCACCCCGGGAGCACCATCGAGCACATCCACCTCCAGACCGGAATCGTCCGCGATGGTCGCGGCTCCGCAGAGGCTGTTGAAGTACGCGGCCTTGGCCTTGGCGTTCTCTTCGAAGGTGTCAAAGGCCTCGACCTTGTCTTCCTCCGGGGAGAAAGGGATGCCGGCTTCGTCGAGGCTCAGAACCCGCAGTCCGGGATCCTTTCCCAGGATCCGTCGGATCTCGTCCAGTTTGTGCGGGCTGCGGGTGGCGGCAACCAGCGTGAGTGCGTGCGACGGGCTCATGCGCGCGCTCCTGTCTGTTGGGTGTCCCTGGTCGGTGTGGGTCGCGAGGCCACTCCAGCCGGGCAGCGAAGCGACGATGAAGTTTCGCGAGAGAAACTCTCTACGGGAACGGGGGCCGACGCAAGTGACTACCCGGGAATCCGGCTCGGCTCAGTCGGATGGCGCGGGTTCCGTCCGGCGGATGCGGCGCACCAGCCTGGTGGTGGACCGCCCCGGAAGATAGGGAACCAACACGACTTCACCGCCCGCGGCCTCGACCTCCTCGCGGCCGACCATCTCCTCCGGGGCGTAGTCACCGCCCTTCACCAGCACGTCCGGGAGCAGCGCCGAGATGAGCGCGCGGGGGGTAGCCGAGTCGAAAGGGGTAATCACATCGACGCTTTCGAGCGCCGCCAGCACCGCCGCACGGTCCTCCAGGGCAACGTAGGGGCGGTGCGGCCCCTTGAGGCGGGCGACCGAGGCGTCGGTGTTGAGCCCCACCACGAGCGTGTCACCCAGGGCGCGGGCGGCGGCGAGGTACTCCACGTGGCCGCGGTGCAGGATGTCGAAGCAACCGTTCGTGAACACGAGGCGGTCGTCGCGGGGACGGCCGTGGCGGGCGAGAAGCTCGTCGATGGCGAGCAGCTTGCGGCCGAGGCTGCCGGGAGGGGTCGTCACGGGGACGGCGGATCGGCGGGAGCGCGAGAGAGGTCCGCCAGGATCTCGCCCGCGCCCCGGCCCAGCAGGACCCTGGCCAGGTCGGCCGCGAGGCGTTCCGGTTCGGCCTGGCGGCCGGTGCGGTCGGCGCGGATGACCCGGCGGCCATCGGGGCTGAGCACCATTGCCCAGAGCCTGAGGCCATCCGGGTAGGGCAACCCCAGCACACCGACGGGCAGATGGCATCCGGCGCCCAGCAGACGCAACAGTTCGCGCTCGGCCCGCACCGCCTGCCGGGTGGGGCGGTCGTCGAGCGACGCTGCCAGTCGCCGCGCCCGCGGGTCGTCACGGCGGACCACCACGGCGAGCGCACCCTGGCCCGCGGCCGGCAGCCACGCCGTGCGCTCCAGAAGCTCGCACGCGCGGCCGAGGAGACCCAGGCGCGCGAGCCCGGCGGCCGCCAGCAGGAGGGCGTCGCATTCGCCCCCGCCGAGCTTGGCCAGCCGCGTGTCCACGTTCCCGCGCATGGGCACCACCATGCAGTCCGGGCGAAACGCGCGAGCGAGCGCGGCGCGGCGCTGGGAGCCCGTGCCGATGCTGGACCCGGGAGGCAGGGTGGAGAGGGTCCCGGCCGTACCGGGCGGCAGCACCAGCGCGTCGCGGGGATCCTCACGCGCAGGGGTCGCGGCGACGCACAGCCCGGGCGGCATCCGGGTCGGAATGTCCTTCAGGGAGTGGACTGCCAGGTCGACCCTGCTGTCGAGCAGGGCCTCGTCCAGCGCGCTCGTGAACACCCCTTCCCCACCGATGCGCGCGAGGGATGCATCCGCCAACCGATCGCCCCGGGTGCGGATGGTGTGCATCGATACCCGCGCGCGACCGTCCGCCTCCAGGGCTGCGGCCACCTGTCGGCTCTGGATCAGGGCGAGCGTGGACCCTCGGGTTCCCAGCCGGAGGCGGCGTGGTTCCGAACCTGCCTGCCGCTGACCTGCCGACACCGTGCGCCGGGGGTCAGAACGCCCGCAGGATGAGGAACGCGGCCAGCAGCACGGCAACCCAGAGCACCATGCTTCCCGTCGGCCAGGAGCGGGCCAGGGCGCCACGCGGGCCGGTATGGCGGAACGCGCTGCCGAGCGCCCAGCTGACTCCGCCCATGGCCACGCCGCGAACGGTGGAGTCCGCCGCACGAACTGCCGATCCCACCCGCCGCACGATCGCCGGCGCCAGCTTCCGGTAGGTCCACTCCACATCCAGGTTCAGGGCGCGGATCTCGTCCGGGTAAATGCGCGCCAGCCGGAAAAGGACGACGGCACCGATCGCGAACGCCAGCAGTTGCAACTGGGTGACAACGTGCGTGACGTCGTAGGGATTGTAGTCGACGTCGAAGGGAAGGAGGTCATAGAGCAGCCATGGCATCGACCCGACCGCTACGCACCCGATGGCGCCCACGGTCATCGCGGCAAGCATGTTCCAGGGCGGCTCGCGCGTCCGGATACCCGAGTCGTGAGCGAAGAAGGCGAAGAACGGGATCTTGATGCCGGCGTGCTCGACCACGCCCGCGGAGGCAAACAGCATCGCCAGCCAGATCCAGTAGTGATGCTCCTCGAGCAGCGCGCTCATGATGAGCGCCTTGCTCACGAAGCCGTTGAAGAGCGGGACCGCCGAAATGGAGGCCGCTCCCACGATGCATAGCACCGTCGTCCATCTCATCGTCTTCCACAGACCACCCAGCTCGGAGGCCTTGGTCGTGCCCGTCCGGTACAGCACGGCGCCCATCGACATGAACAGCAGGCCCTTGAACAGCACGTCGTTGAAGGCGTGCGCGACGGCTCCGTTGACGGCCTTGTTCGTTCCTACCCCGATGCCGCACACCATGAAGCCGATCTGGTTGATCATGCTGTAGGAGAGGACGCGCCGGAGGTCGTTCTCGATGACGGCGAAGAAGATGGGGTAGCAGGCCATCACCGCGCCGATGTAGATGAGCAGTTCGGTTTCCGGGAATCCGCGCGCGAGGGCGTACACTGCGACCTTCGTGGTGAACGCGCTCAGGAAGACCGTGCCTGTGGGCGTGCTTTCCGGGTAGGCGTCGGTCAGCCAGTTGTGCACCAGCGGGAAGGCGCCCTTGACCGCGATGGCCAGGAAGATCAGCCAGCCCGAGAGGCCCTCCAGGCCGATGTGGTTGAAGGCGATGTCTCCCGTCTGGGCGGCCCGCGCCATCGCCCCGGCGAGCAGGGCCACGCCCGAGACGACCTGGATCACCAGATAGCGCATCCCCGCCCTGCGCGCCCGCTCAGTGCCACGCGCGAAGATGAGGAACACCGAGCTGACGGCCAGCACTTCCCAGAAGAGGAAGAGCGTGATCAGGTCGCCCGCGAACACCGCACCCAGCCCGCTCCCCGCGTACACCAGCGCGGCGGTGTGCTGGAGGGTCGCGGAATCCTCCTTCTTCAGGTGCAGCGAGTAGAGGATGGCGATGAACGCCCCGAGGTGGAACAGATAGCCGAAGAGCAGGCTCAACCTGTCGGCTCGGACGAGCGACAGCTCGTAACCGAGAATCCCCGCGGAGAGCCCGAAGCCTTCCTGGATGCCGGCCACGTTGAGCGCTCCGAGGACGGGAACCGCCAACAGAAGGACATACCGCGGCCACCCCCGCACGAACGGCACCAGCAGGGCGCCGGCGAAGAAGATCGCGAACGGAGGGAGGCTAGTCGGCATCGTAGTAGTCCTCCGACCGCATGACGATGCGCCTGAGTCCCTTGGCGGCCAGGATCAGGCCAGCCACTCCGAAGAGCCCCCACAACGGGTAGAACCCCTTGAGGCGTTCCCAGGGGTGTTCGATGTACCGGTCCACGAAGAAGTCGGCGATCACCAGCCCCGCGGAGACCAGAAAGAAGGCGCCAAGAACGATGCGGGTCGCCTTCGGCCCGACGCTCGAAGGCGGATGGCCGTCTTCGTGGCCCCCGTGACCGCCGCCATGGGAACCGTGGACATCCCGATGTCCCGAATCTCGCCTATTCATGGCATCGCCCCCGCTTCATCGCGCCGCTCTCCGCGCTCATGGTCCCGCCACCATCGAGATCAGCTGGAAGAAGGGATCCGGGTACACGAAGAGCGCGAAACAGCACAGGCTGGTGATCACGATCGCGATCAGCGAAGGGAGCGGCGCCTCGCGTATTCCTCCGTTCGCGTGCCCGTGCCCGTGTGGATTGGGCGCCGCCGGGCTGAAGAAGGCCCGCACCGGCACGATCATCAGATATCCGATGGACAGCAGTGAGCTCACCATCAGCACCGCCACCAGTCCGACCTGGCCCGCGTCCAGGGCGCCGAGCCCCAGGAACCACTTGCTCCAGGTGCCTCCCGCAGGTGGGAGCCCGATGATCGAGAGCGTCCCCACGAAGAAGGCGGCGAAGGTGACGGGCATGGTGCGTCCGAGCCCCTTCATGTCGCTGATCTCGGTCTTGTGCGCGGCCACCATGACCGCGCCCGCGCAGAAGAAGAGGGTGATCTTGCCGAAGGCGTGCATGACGATGTGCATGCCCCCGCCGATGATCCCCATGGTGTTGGCCAGCATCGCGCCCAGCACCACGTAGGAAAGCTGGCTGATGGTCGAGTAGGCCAGCCGCGCCTTCAGGTTGTCCTTCCGGAAGGCGACCAGCGATGCCAGGATGATGGTCGCGGCCGCCACCCACATGAGCCAGACGCTCGCGCCCAGCTGCGTGAGAAAGTCGATGCCGAAGACGTAGATGGTGACCTTGAGGATGCTGAACACCCCCGCCTTCACCACCGCCACAGCGTGCAGCAGCGCGCTGACCGGCGTGGGAGCCACCATCGCCGCTGGCAGCCAGCGGTGGAAGGGCATCACCGCCGCCTTGCCGATCCCGAAGACGTAGAGCGCCAGCAGCACCGCCACCACGCCCGCCCCCGCCCTGCCCTCCAGGATTCCGCCCATCTCGAAGTCGATGGTTCCGGTCAGCAGGTAGGTCCAGATGATGGCGAGCAGCTGGAAGCCGATCGAAGTGCTGAGCAGGATGCCCAGGTACACGCGCCCCGCCCTCTTCGCCGCGTCCGTGCCCGCGTGCGTGACCAGCGGGAAGGTGGAGAGCGTCAGCGCCTCGTAGAAGATGAAGAGGGTGAAGAGGTTGCCCGCGAAGGCGACCCCCATGGTGCATGAGATGGCCAGGGCGAAGAAGATGTAGAAGCGGGTCTGGTTCTTCTCGTGATGCCCGCGCATGTAGCCGATGGCGTAGAGCGTGGTCACGATCCAGAGACTGCCCGCCACCAGCGCGAAGATCATCCCCAGGGGCTCCACCACCAGCTCCAGCGGGATGCCCGGGAGGGGCTCCGCCAGCACGAAGCGCGGGATCTCGCCCGCGGCGACCGCACGATGGATCTGCATCACCACGCCCAGAAGGACGCCGCCCGTAATCAGCGACGCGGCCTCGCGCAGGTTGGGGCTGGAGCGCAAGAGGCCCACCAGCACCGCCCCGGCCGCGGGGATGACCAGCGCCAGGAGCGCCAGTTCGCCCGGGTTCACGGCGCGCCTCCCAGCAGGGCGCGCGCCGCCTGGCCGGCGACGTTCGTGGTCAGCGAGGCATCGATGCCGAAATAGAGGTTCGCGACGATGAGCGCCCAGGTGGGGACCAGCAGCCGCAGCGGGGCTTCGGACACCGAACCGGCCCGGGCCGACGGCTCACCGAAGTAGACGGCTTCAACCACCCGCCAGATGTAGACCACGGCCAGGGTGGAGGTCACGAGCACCAGCGCCGCGACCGGCCACATCCCCTGCTCGAGCGCGCCCAGCACCAGATACCACTTGCTCACGAAGCCCACCGTGAGCGGGACGCCGATGAGGCTGAGGCCTCCCGCCGTGAAGGCGGCCATGGTCCAGGGCATGCGGCGCCCCAGGCCGCGCAGGGCGTCGATGTGCACCGAGCCCACCCGGTACATGACGCAGCCGAGGGCTAGGAACAGCGCCCCCTTCATGAGCGCGTGGTTGAAGAGGTGGAGCGTGGCCGCGGTCAGTCCGGTGACCGAGGCGAAGCTTATCCCCAGGATGATGTAGCCGATCTGGGCGACGCTCGAGTAGGCCAGCATGCGCTTGATGTTGCGCTGGAAGATCGCCACCAGCGACATGGTGAAGATCGCCACCAGCGCAAGCGGCAGCAGCCACATTCCGAGGCTGAGCTCGCCGAAGGAGTAGGTGACCCCGAAGACGGTGAAAAAGAAGCGCAGCAGGACGTAGACCGCGACCTTGGTGGACGTGGCGGCGATGAGCCCCGTCACCGCCGAGGGTGCGAAGGCATACGCGTCGGGCAGCCACACGTGCAGCGGGAAGAGGGCCAGCTTGAGGCTCGTGCCGACGGTCAGGAAGGCGAATGCCACCAGGATGGTCCGTTCGCCGTGCAGCGCGGGAAGGCGCTCGGCCAGATCGGCCAGGTTGAGCGTTCCGGTCTCTACGTAGAGCAGCCCGATGCCGATCACGATGAACGACGCCCCGATGCTTCCCATGATCAGGTAGCGGAACGCCGAGACCAGCGCGCGCCGGTTGGATCCCATGGCGATCAGGGCGTAGGTGCCGAGCGACGAGATCTCCAGGAACACGAAGATGTTGAAGGCGTCCCCCGTGATGGCGATGCCCAGGAGGCCGCACAGGCAGAGCATCCACGCGCCGTAGAAGAGGGGGATGCGGCGCTCGTCCACTTCGCGCTCGACGCTGGTGAGGGCGAAAAGGGTGACGACCACGCCGATGCCGGCGACGATGAGGAGCACCAGGCCGTTGATGGCGTCCACCCGGTACTCGATTCCCCAGGGCGCGGCCCAGCCGCCCAGCGCGTAGCGGATGTCCTCGCCGCCGAGCACGCGGGACAGAAGCCCGACGGCCGCACCGAAGGCCGTCACCGCTCCGGCCATGGCGATGCCCCACGAGACGCGCTTCCAGGGAACCAGCACGCAAAGGGCGGCGGCCAGAAGCGGCGCCACGATCTGGATGGCGGGAAGGTGCGCCGCGATCATGGCCTGGCGCCCTCCTGCAGCTCGTCGGCGAGCACCTGTGCCTGTATTTCGTCGTCCTCGATGGTGCCGTAGGTCTCCTTGATGCGCACAACGAGCGCGAGCGCCATCGCCATGGTGGCCACGCCCACCACGATCGCGGTGAGCATGAGCACGTGCGGAAGAGGATTGGAGTAGACCACCTCCGCCGCGCCCTCGGCCACCCCGTGATCATCCCCGATCAGGATGGGAGCGGTGCCGCCCACGATCTTCCCCGTGCTCACGTAGAAGATGATCACCGATGTCTGAAAGAGGTTCAGCCCAACCACCTTCTTGACCAGGTTGCCGCGGGAGATCAGGGCGTAGAAGCCGACCATCATCAGGAAGATGACGACCCAGTAGTTGAAGAGGCCCAGGAACTCCATCTACCGGCTCCTCCGCCGCCCGGCGAAGCTGTAGAAGAGCGTGACCATGACCCCGAAAACGGTCACGAGAACCCCCGCCTCGACGAGAAGGATGCCGATGTGCTGGGCGTGCTCGGCGTCGTACAGCAGGACTCCGTAGTCCAGGAAATTGCCGCCCATGAACATCGCCACGACGCCGACGCCGGCGAAGATCAGAACTCCCAGGGTGCCGCACCAGGTCACGATCCCCGTGGGAATCGCGGCCCTGGCGTGGTCGAGCCCGAAGACGAGGGCGTACAGGATCACGCCCGCCGCGAAGATGACGCCCGCCTGGAACCCCCCGCCCGGCCCGTAGTCGCCGTGGAACTGGACGTACAGGGCGAAGAGAAAGAT
Organism: Gemmatimonadota bacterium; assembly: GCA_022826025.1. Taxonomy (GTDB): domain Bacteria; phylum Gemmatimonadota; class Gemmatimonadetes; order Longimicrobiales; family Gaopeijiaceae; genus BD2-11. The sequence goes on from JAJDVR010000237.1 coordinate 8,139, forward strand.
CGGTCCGATGAGGATCTTGGCGGCGATGCGCAGAATGATCTGGTCTCTCATGACGCGCCGCTCCCGTCTTCCTCGTCCGCGGGCGACCTTCCCGTTCGACGCGGCCGCCGACTTCCCACAAACAGGGTCAGCACCCCCACCATGGCCGCGAACACGACCGTGGTCTCACCCAGGGTGTCGTAGCCTCGGTAGCTGGCCAGAACCGTGGTGACGATGTTCGGGATGTGCACTTCGAGCACGTCACCCTCATCACCCGCGAGGGGCACATGATCCGCCAGGTATTCCGGGGCGACGTGGCCGTGGACCGGGTTGTCGGGCTGACCCCATCGGGGCAGGTCGTAGGTGCCGTACACCAGCATGCCGCCGGTGACCAGCACGATCAGCAGCGGGACGATGGGCGACTTCGCGTGGCGCTTCTGCCGGGTTCCCACCAGCGCCAGCGTCCCGAGCGCCAGGATGGTGGAAACGCCGGCGCCCACCGCCACCTCCGTGAACGCGACGTCCACCGCGTCGAGCACGACAAACAGGGCGGCCGACAGGAAGCTGTAGATTCCCATCAGCATCACCACGGCAACGAGATTGCGCAGGTGCAGGACACCGAAGGCGGTCACGGCCAGCAGTCCGAGAAGTGCGAGGTCGACGACGGATTCCACTCAGTCTCCTCCCTCGTCCTCGTGCACGACGGGCTCGACCTTCCCGTGCAGGGCGGCCTTGGCCAGCGCGTGGGTCGCCACCGGACTGGTGAACCAGAGAAAGCCCAGAATCATGACCAGCCTCAGCGTCACCCCGTCGAATCCGGTCTGGAGCATGAGGCCGGTGAGGATGAAGAAGCTGCCCATGGTGTCGGTGAGCCCGGCCGCGTGCATGCGCGTGAAGACATCGGGCATGCGCAGGACGCCGATGCCGCCGACGACCACGAAGAAGCTGCCCAGCAGCAGAAGCGCTGCGCTCAGGTAGTCGAGAACCATCTCCATCAGCCGGACTCCGTCTCGCCCGGGTGCGGCCCCGAGGCTCCCAGACTCCCGAACTGGAAGAACTTCAGCACCGCGATCGTGCCGATGAAGTTGAGAAGCCCGTAAGCGAGCGCCAGATCCAGGAACTCGGGCCGTCCCGTGAAGAATCCGATGAGCGCGATGGTGAGGACGGTCTTGGTGCCGAACATGTTGACCGCCAGGACCCGGTCGTACACGGTTGGGCCGAGGAGCGCCCGGGCCATGGCCATGGCCATGGTGACCAGGACCGCTATCGAGGCGCCGACCACCATCATGACGCGCCCTCCAGGCGGCACACCCGACGGTCCATCTCGCCCTCCTCGGTACCGTCCAGCGCTTCCTCGGTGAGGGCGTGGATGCGGAAGCCCTCGGCGTCGAGGCGGACCGTGATGGTGCCCGGCGTCAGGGTGATGGAGTTGGCGTAGATGAACCGCCCCAGATCCGTCTTCTGATGCCCCTGGAAGTCCACCAGCCGGGGGCGGATGGGAAGTCGGGGCGAGAGGATGACGCGGGCCACCGCGAGGTTCGACCTGAAGACCTCGACAACGAGCCAGGGGAGATAGAAGAGAAGCCCCGGGACGATGTGGAACGGCGCCCCTTCCCTGTCCGGCAGCTGCATCCTCGTCACGAGCAGCGCCACGCCCACGACCGACGCCGCGCCCAGTGTGAGAAGCAGCGTTGTGTAGTGTCCCGACATGAGCAGCCACACGGCGTACCACAACAGGCACAGGCCGGCTACGAGCGCGACGGGACGTTGGGTCAAATGCGAATGCGGGCGGCTGGGAGAGGTCGGGGGTTCGGCGACGGGCAACCTACCAAGTGGACTGTGCCCCGTCAATGATCAGCTGGGCCAGTCGTTCGATCGCCTCTTCGCGGGCCACATCCTCGGTTTCGGAGGCTTCCAGGAACTGCCCCTGCGCGCTGAGTCCTCCGTTCTCCCACAGGACCTCGTTGTTGACCACGTCGATCAGCTCGACCTGAAGGCTGATGCTCACCTGGCGCTGCAGCACCTCGGGGCCGCCGCCCCTCTGCCCGGCGCGAAAATTGGGGGCTCGAAGATCGTAACGACTGATGGTGCCGCGCAGGATGGCATCCGCGTTTTCTTCCGCACCCTGGTTGACGCCCAGCCCTCTGGGAACCTCGCGCAGCAGGAACTGGTGGATTTCCTGGGTGATCTCGAAGAGGCCGGTCTCGTTCTCGAAGGGGAGGATCGCCAGGCTGCGGATGTGATCCGGAAAGCTGCCCCCGCGGAAGCTGTAGTTGCAGCCCGACAGCAGCAACATGGACAGAAGCGCGGCGCGCAACACCACGCGCTGGAGGGCCGGAATGCCGGGGGTGGGAGGCTTCGAACTGGACGGGAACTGGGGATTCACGCGCACTCCTCGGTTACATGTCCTGGTTGCGTGGGAACCAGATGTCGGACGGATAGGACTCCACGGTCTCGACCGTTTCGAGCGTGAAGGTCAGCTCGCGGAAGTCGATGAGATTGCGGTAGGTCGCTTCGGCCGGAAAGCCGTCGCGCAGGGGGAGCGCCAGGGAGAGCTGATCCACCGTCTCGCCGTCGCGCAGGAGAGCGAGCGCGGCCACGTCCCCATTGTCGTCGAGTTCGTACAGCAGGTCCGGCCGGCTGCTCGAGTCATAGGTGAGGCGAAGCGTGCCGTCGTCCTCCTGCCATCCCCGCGCCAGGCGGTAGTCGCCTCCGGGGCGAAAGATGCCCAGGGAGGACCAGAAGAGTGCCGGCGGCGGGACCAGTTCATCCGACGCGCCCTCGGGAAGCCGGAGATCGTCGCCGACCAGGGCCGCGCGCAGCACGGTCTCGCCCTGCCCGGTGAAGAGGTCCAGCCGCGCGCGGTACGGGGGTTCCAGCCGGGCGACCCCGCGACCGCCCGAGCGCAGCCCCGGTTCGCGCACGTTCCAGTCGAATATGAGCCGTACCGGGGTCTCGAGCCGGGTCTGTGCCTCCACCAGCAGCGCGCGGCGATGGTAGTCCATGGCCGGCGAGCCGGAGGGTGGAGGCTCGGGCGGTCGGGGCGGCCCGCAGCTCACGGTCAGCGCGGCGCCGGCGAGGACGAACACGCGCCGGAAACGGGAACAGCTCATTCGGAATCGCGGTTTCAAGGCCGATGCGCTTGCCAGGGTGGGGACCACTGCCTACAACGATAATCGATGTCAGACCGGAATCCGAGACCGAATCCGCAGGCTGTCAAGCCTGCCTACGTGGTGAGCGACGCCCACCTCGAGGCGACCCCGGGCGCGCGCGCCGCCGATCTCGTGGCCTGGTTGCGCCATGTGCGCGGACGCGCTTCGCACGTGGTCCTGAACGGAGACATCTTCGACTTCTGGTTCGAGTACCGGCGCGCGATTCCGCGCGGGCACGTGCGCGTCCTCGGCGCGGTCGCGGAGGTGGTGGACGCGGGCGTGCCCGTGACCTTTCTGGGCGGAAACCACGACTGGTGGGGCGGCTCGTGTCTGGCGGAGGAGATCGGGGTGTCGTTTCATCGCGCTCCCATTCGCACCTCCCTCGCCGGGCGCACCGCCTACATCGCTCACGGCGACGGGCTGGGCCGCGGCGATTACGGCTATCGGGTGGCGAGCGGCATCCTCAGGTCGCGCATGTTCCGCCGCGCCTTCCGCTGGATCCATCCGGACCTCGGCGGTCGGCTCGCCACTGTTCTCTCCAGGACCGACAGCCACGAGGGCCATCCTGGGGAAGGAAGCCGCCAGCGCGCCAGGGCGCTGGAGGCGCTTGCGGTACGGGAGCTGGAGCGCGACGAGACCCTCGACATCGTGGTGTTCGGCCACACCCATATCCCTGCGGTGGTTGAAGTTGCGGGCCGCTATTACCTGAACGCCGGCACGTGGATGCGCGAGCGTTCCTATGCGGTTGTCGAAGCCTCGGGGGCCCCGCGGATCGAACGCTGGGAGGGCGGACTGCCTTCCTCCTGGCCTATCTAGCTGCCCCGAAGGAACTCCGGCGTCCAGGGCAGCGACAGGCCGACCTCGAACGCCGTGCCGGACGGACCCGCGACCGGTTCCACCGTCAGCGGTGCGGGGAAATCGGCGAGGTGGGCCGATACGAATGCGTCGGCTCCCCCGAAGAAGACGAAGAACACGACCAGCGCAACCCAGTCCTCCATCTGCTCGTCGCGCGCGGTCACCAGCAGGCGAATGTCCTCAATGCTCTCGTCGGCCGCGAGTTGCGCCTCGATGGCCCCCGGTTCGACGCCGTCACGCAGAAGCTCCGCGGTCTTCGCGGCCTCGAGCATCTGCTGGCGCCGCCTGGCAGTGCCGCGCAGCGAGTCGGTCTTGTAGGCCATCCACACGTTGCCCGCCTGGGCGAGAAAGTAGAAGGCGGCTCGGCCGTACGAGCCCGAGGACGCCTGTCCCCAGCCGGGGACGAGGACGCTGCGCAGGAAGGCGCCGCCGGGAGATGGACGGCCCGTCGATGGCGATGCCTCCACGGAATCCGCCGATTCCGGCTCTACGTTCGCCTGCGCTTCCTGGGCGCCGGCGCCCGCGGGCATGGCCAGGGCGGCAACGGTCACCGCGGTTGCGGCAAGGATCCGTCCCATCGTAGCGGAGCCCGGGCGGGACGGAGGGTGCATCGCCGGCAGCCGTGGACGGGTGCGCCGAGCATGGGATTCCGACATCCGGCAGCATATCCGCAAGCCCATCAATTACATTATCTTATGCAGCAATGTACGTTCTCTGCGAAGAGGCCTGCCGGCCAGCGTCCAAACGAGCCTGGACCCGCTGGCGAACTCGGCTGATACCCGGCAGCTATCGAGACGTTCTGCATTCCCTCCGATTGCTCGAGCCGGGCTGATTGCTCGAGCCGGGACTCGCGGCCCGAGGCACGGACAACTCCGCTTCATCGGCTCGCGGATGCCGTCCATCCCATCACCGTCGCCGCGCGCGTCGACGAGGGGTCGCCGTGCCGCCCGGCACAGGCTCGGGAATTGCATGCAACTCGATAACGGACGATGCGCATGCAACTGCGTCGTCCCCGCGATGGAGTCGGAACGCCGCACGGAGGAGAGATCATGAGCGACCGCGACCAACACCACCAGGCCTCGTCTCGGACAGTCGCCAACGACCGCTTCAAGAGGTCGTTCGGCACTTGGCTCTGGAGCTCCGTCCTCACCGCAACTGCGCTGCATTTCGCGATGTTCATGTTCTGGCCGGACATGACCGCAGCGAATGTCTCGCTGGACCCGGCGGTGATCGAAGTGGTGGAAGTTCCCGACGAGATCCCGCTTCCACCCGAGCCTGAGCCGATCAACCGGCCGGCCGTCCCCGTAATCACCATCGACATAAGCGAGGAGATCACCATCTCGCCGACCACGTTTCGGGACAACCCGGTCGAGAAGCTCCCCGAACCGCGCGAAGATGAAGCGCGCACCAACCTCATCGACGAGCCCGGGTTTACGCCGATGACCGTACCTCCGAGGCTTACCAACGAGCGTGAGGTGCGGCGTGCGCTCGAGCGGGAGTATCCCGCGATCCTGCGCGACGCGGGAATCGGTGGGAGGGTGCTCGTGCACTTCTTCATCGACGAGGAAGGGATCGTGCGTAGAACGCTGGTGGCGGCGACATCCGGACACGCGTCGCTCGACGAGGCCGCGCTGAGGGTTGCGGGCGTGGCCAGGTTCACGCCGGCGCTCAACCTGGACCAACTGGTGCCGGTGTGGATCCAGCTTCCGATCACCTTCGAGGTGCGGTAGAGGACGCCCGCTCGCCCCACGCAACACCCCGCTGCATTCTAAGGGGGCCCGCTCGATCGAGGCATTGACTCGCACACCCGGCGCATACGCGCTTGATCGTGGGAACGGATGCCTCGTAACCAACGCAGGAGGGCCGCCACAATGAGGACTTTGCTCGCCGTCGCCTTGGCAGGTGCCACTGCTGCCCTGGCGTTTCCCGCTGTACGAGGATCATCGGCGCCACGCCCCGATGTGGTGTCGATTTCCGCGGTTACCGAGCTCGCTCCCCAAACCCCCGCTCCAACGCTGCAGGTACAGGAGCACGTCCTCGACAACGGCTTCACGATTCTTCTCGTCGAGGACCATCGAACGCCCCGGGTGGCCGCCAACCTGTGGATCCGGGTCGGATCCATGCAGGAGGCAGTGGGGCTCCATGGCATCACGCACTTCCTGGAGCACGTCATTCACCAGGGGACCACGACGTTCGGCACCCGCGATCTTGCCACCGAACTGCCCATCCTGCAGGAGATCCACGACACCGAACAGGAGCTCATCGCGGCGCGCAACCGTGCGCGCAATCAGCTTCGTGAGCGGGATGTCTTCTACGATGAACTGGGGTGGCCGGTCACCCCCGAGATGCAGGCTCTCAGGGAGCGGCTCTACGAACTCGAGGACCGCGACAACGAGTACCGTGACTTCTGGACCTCGTACAAGTGGTACATGGAGCACGGCGGGTACGTGCGCCACCTGGATCCCGTGCCGGCCAGCACCGAGCAGGACTACATGGAGATGAACATGGCGCTCCCCCGGGAGCATCTGGAGCTCTTCTTCCGGCTCGAGGCGGAGCGCATGGTGAATGCGGTCTTCAGAGGCTGGGAGGCGCAGCGTTTCACTGTCCTGGAGCAGATCCTCGGAGGGAAGAGCCGGCCGCAGACCCGCTTCAACGAGGCGATCGACGGCGTCACCTCCCAGGGACACCCGGTCTACGTTCCGGACGGGGGGCACCTCCGCGACTTCGACAACTTCACGCGCGCCGCGATGTGGCGCATCTACGACGACTACTTTGTGCCCGACAACGCGGCGCTGGTGCTGGTCGGGGACGCGACCCTCGACGAGATCATACCTCTCGCGGAACGCTATTTCGGTGCGCTGCCCCGGGGGCCCGCGCCGCCCGCGAATCTCGACATCGAAGCCGAACTGGTGCCCGGCGGATCGATCCGGCTCGACTGGACCGAACCGCTCTCGCCACAGGTGCACCTGCGTTACCGCATCCCGGGGATGGGACACCCCGACCGGCCCGTGCTCGATCTCATTGCCGCGCTTCTGAACGGGCCCCACGGGATGGCCGGCCAGAGGTTGGCGGCGAGCGGCACCGGGGCCTCCGTGACCGCCGACTTCCGGGTGATCCACACGTACCGCTTCGGGTCCCCCGGCGCGTTCAACCTCGTCGCGCGGGCGCCCGCGGATGGCGACCTGGCGGCCGTCGAGCGGACGCTGCTCGACGCCGTAGCCGACATCCGGGAGGGAAGGATCGACGCTGGCGCGCTGGAGCGAGCGCGCAAGGGCCTCCGTGTCGAGTGGGCCGAGTTCCTGGACAACCCCCAGGAACTCGCCTTCCTGATCGGGCACCACCACACGATGAACCACTGGAGCGTATTGCCGGACCTGATCGAGGCGCGGGACGCGGCGACGGCGGCCGACGTGCAGCGTGTCGCATCGACCTATTTCGTCCCCTCGAATCGGGTGATCGCCACGGCGCGCGCCCAGCCTCCGGAAGGAAGCGGGCCGAGCTGGCTCGACTTCCTGTGGGCCGAGCTGCCGGGGGACGGGCGATGAAGGGCCGTGGGAGCCGCGCGAGCGGGGCGGCCGCGGCCCTCCTGGTCATGGGCATCGCGGTCGGTTGCAGGGGCGACTCCGACGACACGCTCCCGGGGCGCTCGCGGCCGATCCTGGACCACGATTGGCCGAATCCGGGCGAGTTCGCGCCCGATCCCGCCGCGTTCACGCCGCCCGATCCGGAGGAGGCTCTCCATGAGACATCGAGCGGCACGCGAGCGTACATCGTGGCCGGCTCGCCTGCCGACCCGCTGGTGCGCCTCACGGCGGCCCTGCCGCTCGGGCGGCTCCACGAGCGCGAAGGCGAGGCTGGGGCGTCGGCCCTCCTGATCCGGCTCCTCACGACGCGAGGCCCCGCGGGCGCGAGCAACCCGTTCACCCTCCGCCTCGCGGAACTGGGAACGTCCCTCGACCCCGTCGAGGCTCTCGACGCCGCCCATCTCTCCCTGAGTGTTCTTCCGGAGGATTGGCGGGAGGCGCTCCAGTTGCTCGTGGAGCTCGTCCGCAATCCGGATCTCGACGTTACGACGATTCGCGACTACAGGACGGGCGCGGGTTATGACATGCCGATGGCCGGGATCGACGGCGACGGTTTTCGCCCCAAGGTTGAACTCGAGCGCCGTATCCACGGGTATCCGCTGGCGCCGCCCGACCCGGGCACGATGGTCTCGCTGGAGGCGGTGCGGGCGCTGGCCTCCAGAAGCATGGCGGCCGACCGGGTGAGCTTCGGGGTCGGCGGACCTGTCTCCCGCGCCGAGGTGGAGGAGATGCTGGAGGAGGCGACCCGCGGCTGGGCGAGGAGCGGCGAGCCGGCACCGGGACCCTCCGCGATCGAGCCTGTCCGGACCGTGACCGGTGCAGGCGGGTCCGCGACCCGCTTCCACGCCGTGGACGTGCCGAGCCTGGAGGGCTGGATCGCCATCGGGCGCGTGGTGGGCGCCGTCCCCGAAACGGACCGGGCCGCCCTGTCCGTGCTCCGCTTCATCCTCGCCGAGCGCCTCAACATCGCCGCGCGAGAGATGCGTGGCCTCGCCAACCGCGACCACTTCGAGATTCCCGTGACGGCATCCGGCACCGGCCTCCTGCTGGTTCGCACGGGTGGGCGCCCGGAGGCCGTGGCGCCCCTGGTCCGCTACAGCCTGGACGAGCTGGAGCGCATGCACGATCCCGACGCGCCCGTGACCGAAGGCGAGGTCGCGCGCGCCCGGGGCTGGCTGGTGAACGCGGTCTGGCGACGGTCGCTCGAGCTCGCGACCGGCGCGAGCGGGACGTTCGCCCTGGAGAGCGCGCGCCGCGGCGGCACGGACTACCTCATGGGGTGGCCCGGCATGGTCCGAGCCGTCACGCCGGACGACGTGAAGGATATCGCCCGGGAGTACCTGGACCCAGCGACCTTCGTGACCGTCGTGGCAGGGCCGCTGGACAGGATCAGAGCTGCGCGCCACCCGCGCTGGCCCGTGGCCCTGGACGAGGTGGAAGCGGAACTCGGCCGCCCCTGATCAGCTCCTCGAGGAAACGAACATCCCCCGGCGCCGACGAGTCATGACATCGCTCAGAACCGATCGACTGCTCCTGCGCCCGTTCCAGCTCACGGACGCCGACGACGTCTACGCCTACGCGCGCGACTCCGAGTGGGGCCGGTATCTGCCTGTTCCCAGCCCCTACGAATACCGGGACGCCATCGAGTTCGTGGCGCGTTCCGTGCTTGCCCCGTGGGATACCAGTCCCGTCTTCGCGATCTGCCTGGGCGGCAGGTGCGTTGGCGGAATCAACATCAGGATCGACACATCCAGCGGGACCGCCGAAATCGGGTACAGCATCGCCCGCGCGCACTGGGGCAAGGGCCTCACCGCCGAAGCCGCGACAGCGGTCATGGACTGGGCGTTCAACGAGTTCGGCCTCGCGAAGATCACCGCGCTGGCGGACCTCGCGAATACCCGGTCCTCAAGAGTGATGGAAAAGCTGGGAATGAGGCGGGACGGGGTGCTGAGAAGCGAACGCCCAAGCGACGCCGACCCGGGAACCCGGCAGGACATGGTGGTCTACTCCGTCCTGCGCGACGAGTGGCAGGCACGCGCGTCGGGTTAGACGGCCCGCCACACTACCGCGCCCGGGGCCAGAGATCCACGTCGCCCTTCAGGTGTCGGTCCAGAAAGGCCAGCATCCCCGGCATCCACTCCAGCCGCGCGGCCGGGCCCGCCACGTCCTCGTACCGCTCGTAGGTGACCGGCTTGTAGTAGCGGGCGGCCTCCGTAGCGAACGCCCTCATCTGTACGTCGCCCTCGCCGGCGATGATCAGCATGGGCATCCCGACATCCTGCGCGAACAGCGTGGGGGACGCCCGCCGGAAGGTCTCGCGGTTCTCCGCCAGCAGGCCCAGTTCGTACTGGTACATGTTGATGTTGGCCAGAGCCGACTCCCGCTCGACCAGCTGAATGCGGTTGGCGTATCCCTCGCGGAGGGGCACGGCGGCCCGGAAGGCGTCCGGGGCAAAGGTGCTTGCGGCGAAGCTCAGATAGGCGCCGTAGCTCACGCCCGTGACCGCGACGCGGTCGCCGTCGATGCCGGGCAATGTGCCGAGATACCTCGCGCCAGCCACGACATCATCCAGATCACACCGCGCCCAGCACCCGTTGTTCGCCTCCTCGTGCTCCCAGCCGAAGCCCGAGCTCCCCCGGATGTTGGGGGCCAGAACCGCGTATCCGTGCTTGATGAAGTAGTGGGCGTCGGCGTGTCGCCTCCATCCATCCTCGAACTGCGAGGAAGGTCCGCCGTGGACCCAGACGATGGCCGGATACCCGCCGGGCGGTGGGGGCTCGGCCGGCCGGAACAGGTAGGAGTGAATGGTGAGCCCGTCGTTCTCGTAGCTCACCCGCTCGGGCATGAAGAACGCGTCGGCGAGCGACGGATCCGGCAGCGAGTACGTCAGACGGGTCGGCTCGCCGCCGGTCGCATCCATCACAAACAGATCCGGGACCTGCGCCGGGGTGTCGAAGGTGAAGGCGATGCGGCTTCCGTCCGGGGACCACGCCGGGTTCGCGACCAGACCCATCTCCGGCGCGAAGAGGGTCCGGACGGCGCCGTCGTCCACCGAGGCAACCCGCAGAATCTGCCGCCCCCTCAGGTTGGACGTGTACGCTACCCTGGTGCCGTCGGGAGACCAGCGGGCATAGCCCCGGAAGGGCTTCTGGGAGCTTTGATCGGCTGCTTCGGGAGCGAGCGGCCGGGGTTCGCCGCCCTCCATCGGCGCAAGCCACCAGTTGATCCAGCCGCTGCGGTATGAGCGGAAGAGCACCAGGTCGCCCCTCGGCGAGACCTGGCCCGGTCCGAACTCCTGCCCGGTGCGATAGTCCATCCAGTCCCGGTCGCTCACGATGAGACGCTCGCCGGCGCCGGTGGCGGCATCGATGGCGATGACGTCGCGGTGGATCCACCACTGGTCCATGCGCACGAACACGATCCTGGAACCGTCCGGCGTCCAGGTGGGCTGCACGTCGTAGCGGGTGTCGGTGGTGAGCCGCTTCACCTGTCCGCCGGGCACCGGGACCGTGTAGATGTCGTAGTTGCCGCGCAGCGAGTTGGAGAAGGCGATGTGCCGCCCGTCCGGGGACCAGCTCCAGGAGAGCGTGCGGGCGCCGAGGTCCGTCAACTGGAGCGCGCGCTGCTCGGAGAGGGACCAGAGCCAGAGTTCCTGCCCGCCGGCGGGTCCGCTCGACAGGTAGCCGATCCACGCGCCGTCCGGGGAGTACGCCGGGCTGGTGACCCGCTCTGCCGGGATCGCTTCCGGATCGCCTCCGTCGGCGTCGACGGTCCACAGCGTGTCGCGCCCGAGGAAGAGGATCGCCGAACCGTCGGGGAACCAGTCGGGCACGGCTCCGTCCACGAGCGAGCTCGTCGACACGAACTCCTCCAGGGCAAAATCGCCCGGGGCGCGATCGGTCGCCGGCGTGCCGGCGGTTTCGGCGCAGGCCGCGCCGGCCAGCGGAACGAGGATTGTCAACAGCGCTCGCTTCATCGGAGCCTCCCGGCCAGTCGCTTCGGTGCCCGCCAACCACTAATCGTGGCCGGATTTCCTTCCGCGCGCGAGAGACTGCGCGGACGGGGGCGGGCACCCCCGCCTCCCGGGAAAGCCGGTTGCAGGTGGTCGTGCCCGCTGGCGGTTGCCGGTTGCCGCGCTACTCCGAATCCCGTACCGGCGGAAACGCGCCCGTGCTGAGGAATCCGATCACCGCTTCGGCGGTGAAGCGGCCGTTCATCAGGAAGGTGTGGGACAGGGGGACCACGATCATCGGCACATCCTCGATTCTGGTGTTATCCACGCCCACCATGCCGTCGTCGGGGCCCGGGATGAGGACCGAACCCATGGGGTTGAGGCTGCGGTTGCCCGCGATGATGCCGATGTCGTACTCCGGAGGAGGCAGGCTTGCCGGGATGCCGGTTTCGCCGGTGCCGAGGCCCATCCCCGCCGGTCCCAGGAGGTGGCCGAGTTCCCGCTCCGCAAACCAGTCCGCCACTTCGCTCCCCTGGTTGGGAGGCGCGAGCAGGACGACCCGTCCCAGGGTCTCGGGCGGCGCGTCGGCGAGGTATTGGCGAATCACGAGCCCGCCGAGCGAGTGGCCGACAAAATGAACGCGCGGAGCCGCGGCACAGCAGGCCGACACCTCGGCAGCGAGCGTTTCGGCATGTTCGGCGAGGGTTCCCCCGCGCGAGTCGTAGTCCACGTTGGTGACATCGTAGCCTGCTCGCTCGAGCCGCTGGGCCAGCAGGGCCATGGACGCCCGGGTGCGGCCGAGCCCGTGCATGAGGACGACGGACTCCGGTGCCGATCCCGTTTCAGTCCGGGACGCGAAGACGGCCGCTGCGGCAAGCACAGCGCAACAGCCGACAAGCAGGCCATTCGACGGCCGCGGCCCGTGGGGCTTCCGGTCGCTCGCGCGGCGCGCGGACTTCACACGGCGGTCAGCGGCTCCCAGCCAATCCCGCAACATCCTCCGGGGTCCCTGCCATGCCGCAGCCAGCACCGTCGGTTCACCTGTGCAGAGCCTCAATGCGCTCGACCATCTCCGTGGATTCCTGCGGCCCCAGCCATCCCCCCAGAACCATGGCCGCGGCACTGGCGAAGAGGGCGACGACCACCGGCGCCAGGCCGATGTCGATGACGCCGAACTGCACCAGGATGTAGACGCCCGCGCCCGACACCACGGCCGCGACGCCACCTGCCAGGTTGGCCCTCTTCCACCACAGCCCGGCAATGGTGGGTACGAACAGGCTCGCGCTCAGGATTCCGACCCCCGCGGTGTAGAACTCGGTGATCAGCTCAGGCGGCGAGAATGCCCACAGGAGCGCCGCGATCCCGATCACCCAGGTCGAGCCGATTCGCACCAGGGTCATGGCCCGGTTGCTGGCCCGACCCTTCAGCAGGCCTCCGAGGAGATCGTGCGAGATGGCCGAACTGCAGGCGAGCAGGAGCGCATCCGTGGTGGACATGACGGCGGCGAGCACCGCCGCGACCGCGATCCCGCGGATGAGGGGCGGAAACTGCGTCTCCATTACGCGCAGGAAGAGCTGATCGGCATCCTGGAGTCCCGGAAAGTCGATTCTCCCGACCGGCACGATGGCGAGCACGGCCGCGAGGATCATCACGCTGTACACCAGCATCGACAGGTTGAGCGACAGCCGCGCGCTCTCGGCGTCCCGGGCGGTGAAGACCCTCATGACGATGTGCGGAATCACCGGTATGGCCGTGGCCCAGATGATGAAATAGCCGAGGTAGCTTGACACGGGCCGGTTCGCGACCTGCCCCAGTTCCGGGGCGACGGCCGTGGCCTGGCTCATGATCTCGAAGGGCGACCCCACGCGCCATACGATCACGAGCGCCGTGCCCATGATCACGAAGAGCATGAGGAACCCCTGGATCACATCCGTCCAGGTGATCGCGACCATGCCCCCGAACGAGACGTAGATGATGAACACCAGCGTGGCCAGCGCCAGCGCCGTGTTGTACGGGATGCCCAGCAGCGCCTCGGCGGTGATGCCCGCCGCCTTCAGCTGCGCCACGATGTAGATGGTGAAGGCCGCGACGATGAGGACCGGGACCAGGTACCGGACCACCGCGTGCGGGTAGCGGAAGCTCATGAAGTCGGTGATCGTGAACTTGCCGAAGTTGCGGAGCGGCCGGGCGACGAGGATGGACGCCAGCGGAAAACCCACCACCGCGCCCCCGAAGAGCGCGAGGGTAGCGGGGATGCCCTGGGCATAGGCCAGACCCATGACGCCGATGATGGAGCCCCCGCTGGCCAGCGCCGCCATGATCGCCATCGAGTTCACGACAGTGCCGATGCGCCGTCCCGCGACCCAGTACTCGTCCCGGGAGCCCAGGACCCTCTTCGATACGGCGATCCCGATGCCGATGCAGGCGGCGAGATAGACCCCGACGAGGACGCGTTCGAGGAGCATCAGGCGTCTCCCCCGCCCTCTTCCGCGGTTGCATCGGGTTCCGCTCCGCCCGCTCCGGCACCGGCGCCTCGGGTCCCGTCGCGCCGCAGGATGGTGACGAGGGCCAGCGCCGGTGAAATCAGCATCAGCGCGGCGATGAGCCAACCGAAAACGGCCATGCCGCCCGCCTCGATGGTGCGCCACTGGGGGATGAACGCAAACGCGGAGAAGGCGATCAGGAAGACGAGGGTCGCACCCTCACCGCGCCGCAAGGGGAAGAAGGATGTCATGATGGGTACGGTGCGCCGTGCGTCTGGATGGCGCAACAGGGCCGCGGTAGAAGCGCCGCCGCAACCGGCGGTCCACCCCCGCGCTTCGGTTACCTGTCGTTCTGCTCGCAGACGACTCCGTCGCCGTCGGCATCCCGCATGAACGGGTAGGCCGGGTGGCCGCGGCGAACAGGAGCGATGCCGTGACGCCGCGCTTCAGCGCACGTGATCATCCCGTTCCCGTTGTCGTCCCACAGCCGCAGGGCATCGGGCAACCCCGTCTGCTGCGCGGGAGCCTGCGAGGCACCGGCCGGTTCACCGCCCCGCTCGCACACGACGCCGTCGCCATCTCCATCCTGCATGAACGGATAGGCCGGATGGTCACGCGGCACCGGGGCGATTCCGTGACGCCGAGCCTCCGCGCATGTGATCCTCCCGTTCCCGTTGTCGTCCCACAGCCGCAATGCTTCAGCCGATGCCACGCTCCCTTGCGCCGCATCGGCCCAATCGCCGCCGCTCGCGTCCAGTTCGGTGGTCGCGCAGCCGGACAGAACGGTTTCCAGAGTCTCCGCTTCCCGCGCGTCGATGGTAAGGCCCCAGTGCTGCCGGACGGCCACGACACGTGCGGCGAACCAGCACCGGTTTCGCTGGGGCATCCATTCGGCGGCATCGCTCGCGCCCTTGAGCCCCCGGTTCAATCCCGGGCTTGCGAGCGTCAGGTTGAGCAGGTCCCGGGCGAAGGCGCGGCGGGTCTCGGGATCGGCCGCGCAGAGCCCCGAGTCGTGGGCCTCGCTGCGCGCGACCATGTGCTCGATGTCCGTCTCCCCGGTGGACGCAAAGCGCTGGCCCGTGTAGGGGGAGTAGATGCCGCCGAGTTCGCGAACGATCGAGGCTTCGACGGATTGGGGGTAGCTGTAGTCACCGGCCCGGTACGGGGAGCACCGGCGCTCGGGAGCCACGACCAGCCCCCTCCAGGTCTGGCCGGAGCCATCGGTCGCCGCCAGCGCGGCAACCAGGAGCAACAGCAGGGGGAGCGTCCGCGACATCTTCGCCCAATAGCCTGTGTGTTTCATGGCCTTCGGCGAAGGCCGCCAACCTCAAGGATCCGGAGTGGCGGGAGCGTGTGAGAATCGAACTCACCAACCCGGGTTCCAGCCGGGCCAGACGGTTTTGAAGACCGCTGGGGTCACCAGACCCCACCCGCCCCCTCGCTACTCCGGCGGACGGGTATCGGGGAAGCTAACCCGGGTACAGCCGTGCTGACAGGCTGCGGGACGGGTGCCGCCCGCAAACGCTCGAGCCGCCCTAATCGCCGCCCGGGTAGCAGATCACCTCGCCCCGGGAATAACTTGGGGTATGCCTGACGACATCACCCCCACCGGATCATCCGCCTTCGCCCGCAGGGGGCGCCGCGCGCCCGCGACCCCCGATACCCACGATGGGCGTCCGTCCGTTCGCGACCTCCCGGTGCGATCAGACCAGACGGTGCACTCCGACCTCGAGCCCTGGAACCCGGGAACGCCCCTCGAGCTGGACTGGCTGCGTCACCTGAGGGTGAACCGGAGCGCCGCGGAGCGCCGGGCCGCTTCCCTTCCCGGCCGCCGGAGCGTGAAGCGCGAGTGGCAGGCGGCCTGGCTGCTGCGCGCGGTGACCTGCATCGACCTCACCACGCTCGCCGGAGACGACACCCCCGGCCGCGTGCGCCGGCTGTGCGGCAAGGCCCGCAATCCCGTCCGGGCCGACCTGCTCGAGGCGGCGGGCGCCTCGGACCTGCCCATCCGGGTCGCGTCCGTGTGCGTCTACCCGAGCATGGTCGCCACCGCGGTGGAGGCACTCGCCGGGTCGGGAATACCGGTGGCGGCCGTGGCGGCGGGCTTCCCCGCCGGGCAGACGCCCTTCCCGGAGCGGCTCGACGAGATCCGGACGGCGGTGGCGGGCGGCGCCTCCGAGATCGACATCGTCATCAGCCGCGAGCACGTCCTGCGCGGCCGCTGGGGCGACCTCTACGACGAGGTCGGCGCCTTCCGGGAGGCGGCCCGGGGCGCCCACCTGAAGACCATCATCGCCACCGGCGAACTCGCGACCCTCAGCAACGTCGCGCGCGCGAGCCTGGTGTGCATGATGGCGGGAGCCGACTTCATCAAGACCTCCACGGGGAAAGAGAAGGTCAACGCCACCCTGCCCGTCGGCCTCACCATGGTGCGCCAGATCCGCGCCTGGCGCGAGCGCACCGGTTACCGCGTGGGCTTCAAGCCCGCCGGAGGCATCGGCACCGCGAAGCACGCGCTGGTCTGGCTGGTGCTCATGCGCGAGGAGCTGGGACCCAGCTGGATGCAGGCCGGGCTCTTCCGCTTCGGCGCCAGTTCCCTCCTGGGCGACATCGAACGCCAGATCGAGCATCACGTCACGGGCCGGTATTCCGCCACTCATCGACACCCCATGGCCTGAGCGAGCCCCGCCGGATGCCGCGAATCTCCGAGATCTTCGAAACCCTCGAATACGGGCCCGCGCCCGAGAGCGCCGACCGGGCGCAAGCCTGGCTCGGTGAGCGCGCACGCTCCTTCGGCCTTTTCATCGGCGGCGCCTGGGTCGAAGGCGCGGGTGCGGAGATGTTCGACACCGTCAACCCGGCGAACGGGAAGGCCCTCGCGCGCATTACCCAGGGAGGCCCCGGGGATGTCGACCAAGCCGTGCGCGCCGCCCGCGCCGCGCAGGAGCCATGGGCGCAGCTCGGCGGTCACGCCCGCGCCCGCTTCCTTTACGCGCTGGCCCGCCGCATCCACCGGCATGCGCGCCTCTTCTCGGTCCTGGAGACGCTGGACAACGGCAAGCCCGTGCGCGAATCGCGCGACATCGACATCCCGCTCGTGGTGCGCCACTTCTATCACCACGCGGGATGGGCGCAACTGATGGACGCGGAGTTCCCGGATCAGGTCCCCGTCGGCGTCGCCGGCCAGATCATCCCCTGGAACTTCCCGCTGCTGATGCTGGCGTGGAAGATCGCGCCCGCGCTGGCCACCGGGAACACGGTGGTGCTCAAGCCCGCCGAGTTTACGCCCCTCACCGCCCTGCTCTTCGCCGAGATCTGCCGGGAGACCGGCCTGCCCCCCGGAGTCGTGAACGTGGTGACGGGTGACGGCCGCACCGGTGCCACCCTGGTGGCGCACCCCGGCGTCGACAAGATCGCCTTCACCGGCTCCACGGAGGTGGGGCGCCTCATCCGCAGCGGGACTGCGGGCAGCGGCAAGCGTCTCTCGCTCGAACTGGGGGGCAAGTCGCCCTTCATCGTCTACGAGGACGCGGACCTGGACGGCGTGGTCGAGGGGGTCGTCGACGCCATCTGGTTCAACCAGGGGCAGGTGTGCTGCGCGGGTTCACGCATTCTGGTTCAGGAGGGCGTCGCGGAGACGCTGGAGCGCAAGCTCAAGGCGCGCATGGAGATGCTGCGCATGGGCGATCCGCTGGACAAGGCCGTGGACATGGGCGCCATCATCGCGCCCGTGCAGCTCGAGAAGATTCGGCGGCTGGTGGACGAGGGCCGGCAGGACGGCGCGCACATCTGGCAGCCGTCGTGGAGCACGCCGGCGGAGGGGTATTTCTACCCGCCGACGCTGTGCACCCGGGTCGCGCCCGCGTCCGCCATCGCGCAGGTCGAGATCTTCGGGCCGGTGGTGGTGATGATGACCTTCCGCACGCCGGAGGAGTCGGTCCGGCTCGCCAACGACACGCGCTACGGGCTCGCGGCCAGCATCTGGAGCGAGAACGTCAACCTGGCGCTGGACATCGCGCCGAAGGTGAAGGCGGGCACGGTGTGGATCAACTGCACCAACGTCTTCGACGCGGCATCCGGGTTCGGCGGCTACCGCGAGAGCGGCTTCGGGCGCGAGGGTGGGCGCGAGGGTCTCCACGAGTACCTGAAGCCCGCGTGGCAGGCACGCGACGGGGCATCGACGAGCGAGAACGTCGATGCCGTACCGCAAGTGGTCGCGGGCGAATCGGTTTCGTTCGAGGATGGGCGGCCGGACGTGCCGCCGGAAGACGACGAGCCACCGCTTGCGGGCGACGCGATGCCGCGGGTGGACCGCACCATCCGCATGTACATCGGGGGCCGCCAGGCGCGGCCCGACGGCGGCTACACGACGCTCGTCCGCGGGGCCTCGGGCGAGGTGGTGGGGGAAGTGGGCCGCGGCAACCGCAAGGACATCCGCAACGCGGTCGAGGCGGCGCGGCACGCCGGCGGATGGGCCGACCGCACCGCCCACAACCGCGCGCAGATCCTCTACTTCATCGCCGAGAACCTCGCCGTGCGCGCATCCGAGTTCGCGGCCCGCATCCGGTCACTCACCGGGCAGAGCGCCGGCCGCGCGTCCGAGGAAGTCGATCTCTCGATCCGCCGCCTCTTCAGCTATGCGGCGCACGCGGACAAGTGGGACGGGCACGTCCACCGCACGCCCTACCGGAACGTCACCCTCGCCATGCCCGAGAGTCTGGGGGTGGTCGCCATCGTGTGCCCGGAGCGAAACCCGCTGCTGGGCTTCATCTCGCTGACCGCGCCCGCCATCGCAACCGGCAACACCGTGGTCGCCGTTCCCTCCGAGCGCTGCCCGCTCTCCGCCACCGACCTCTGCCAGGTGCTGGACACCTCCGACCTGCCGGGCGGGGTGGTCAACGTCGTCACGGGCGAGCATGCGGAACTGGCGCGGGTGCTGGCCGCGCACGACGACGTGGACGCCATCTGGTACTTCGGCGCGGATAGCGGGGTGGAGGAGGTCGAGCGCCTCTCCACGGGAAACATGAAGCAGACCTGGACGGAGACCGGCCTCCGGCGGCGATGGCGGACGCCCGAGCAGGGGGAAGGCGACGAATTCCTGCGCCGGGCGACGCAGGTCAAGAACATCTGGATACCCTACGGGGAATAGGTCCGCCCGCCCCGTCTCCGAGCTGCCGCTAGTTGAAGGTATAGGTGCAGACCAACTCGGGGACCTGTTCCGACAGCACGGATGCGACTTCGCAGATGGCCTCGCCGCGCACGAACAACTGAAGGCTCACCTGTGGCGTTGCCTCCGTCTCCGGAGGTCGGCCGACGCTCACGAAAATGCGGGCCCCGCCGCCCAGCTCAAGATCCGCCTGATACCCGGGATCAACGGTTGAAGTGTCGGCCGAAACGACCTCTTCCCGGCGGTTGCCGAAGTTGTCCCAGATGTAGACGAACTGGTTCGACGTGACCAGGGTCAGGGGACCCGGGCCCGGGCCGCCGACGACGATGCTTGCGGTCGTGGGGGCTTCCGTTGGCCCATCAAGGATCGAGCAGGCCGTGAGGGCCGACACGCCGGCGACGATGGCGAACCATCCCATCCGCACCCGCTCTGCGGAGTATGCACTCATGAAATCACCTCATAACAGGAGAACGGGGCGCGCGAGCACGATGGAGCCGCACGGGCGCCTCACCCCCCTAATCGTGTCGGATTCGACAGGGCTCCGCCAGTGCGCCGGGGAGCAGTTTCCCTCAGGCAACCAGCGCGATGGCGTCGATTTCGACGCTCACGTTCCTGGGCAGCGCGCCCGCCTGCACGGTCGAGCGGGCGGGACGGTGGTCGCCGAAGTGCTCGGCGTAGACCTCGTTCATGGCGGCGAACTCGCCCATGTCCGCGAGGAAGACGGTCGTCTTGACGACGGTGGAAAGCGATGCGCCGGAGGCCTCCAGCACCGCCGCCAGGTTGCGCAGCACCTGGTGCGTCTGCTCCTGTATGTCTCCCCTCAGCAACTCGCCCGTTGACGGGACCAGCGGGATCTGCCCGGAGGCGAAGAGAAGCCCTCGCGCGGCGATCGCCTGGGAGTAGGGACCGATGGCCCTGGGGGCGCTGTCCGTGTGCACGACCGTTGTTTCGCTCATCTGGTGTCAGACTCCGTGGCTGAGTTGTTCGGGGATGCGACCCGTCCTCTTCCCTCGATGGGCCAGGTTTCCCAGTGCTCTCCTTCGTGCGCGATGACGCGATCCTGCAGGTTCACCGAGACACAGACGTGGTTGGGCAGCAGCCGCACCAGCTCTCCCACCCGCGGACGCCAGTCCGTGCCCGCGATGTCCAGTACGCCGTGTTCTTCCGACAGAGCGACCACGCGCACCTCCGGACGCCCGGCCAGGGCGGCGTATCCGATGCCTGCAGTGTCGTGCAGCTCCTTTGAGAGCGCCTTGGAGCCCGCGTCGACCACCGCCCGTCCCGGGACTGCGGTGCTCACCACCGTGGCGAGAATCGAGTAGGCGCACTCGCGGTGACGAGCCACGCCCATGCCGGTCATGTCGAGGTCGTTGTAGATGACCGTGCCGGCCCGCACTTCGGTCAGGCGGGGAAGCAGGTGACTGTGCCAGAGGGTGGGGCTTGAGCCGCCGCTGACGACCTCTGGCGCGAGGCCGGCCCCGTCAAGTGTCGCACAGCAGGACTCGAGCCGGTCCGCAAGCGCGCCGATCGCCCGCTCCTGCTCGGACACATGCGTGCGGATGTGCCCCGGGTAGAACATGATGCCCCTGTATTCCAGACTCTCCGCGTCGCGGGCGAGTGCCGCCAGCAGGGCGGCCTCCCTCGCTGTCTGCACCCCTGTCCGCCCCAGCCCCACATCCACTTCGACCAGGACACCGACCGTCCTTCCCGCCGCTCGCGCGGCCTCCGCCAGGCCGCGAAGCGCCACCTCCGAATCCAGGGCCACGGTCAGCGCGACCCGCTCCGGCAGGGCCATCAGCCGTTCCAGCTTCCTCTTTCCGAGGGGAGGATAGGCGAGCAGCAGGTCCTCGCAGACCCGAGCCATGACTTCCGCCTCGTGCGGCGTGGCCACGGTGAGCCCCCGCGCGCCGGCTTCCAACTGGATGCGGGCGAGCGCGAGGCTCTTGTGGGTCTTTACGTGCGGGCGCCAGGCGATCCCGTGGCGCTCCGTGTAGGCGGCTATCCTGGCGGCGTTGGCGCGCGCCTTCACCAGGTCGACGAGGGCGACGGGGGTCTCCGCGTCCACGAGACCGGTGGCGATCCCGTTCACCCGAGGGCCGCCTCCAGGGCGTCGAAGAACTCCCGGTCTTCCTCGGACACCGGACCGATGCGCACGAAGCGGATCGTTCCTTCCCGGTCGACCAGGTAGGTGGCCGGGAGACCGACGGCGCGGAACGCGTCCATCGAACGCATCTCCGGATCGTGCAGGATCGTGTAGGTCACGCCGTACTCGCCGGCGAACTCGCGCACCACATCCTCGAACCCGGCGTCGTCGACGGAGATGCCGACGATCTCGAAGCCCCGCTCGCGATGCTCGTCGTAGAGCGACTGCAGGAAGGGCGTCTCGAACCTGCAGGGCGCGCACCAGGTGGCCCACAGGTTGACCAGCACGACCTGGCCGCGCAGGTCGGAGAGCGCGAGCGCCTCGCCGTCCAGCGTGGCCGCCTGGACGTCCGGCACCGGGTCCCCCGCAACCGGGGGTCGATCGACCGGCGCGCACGCCGTGCAGAGCCAGAGGATGCCCAGGGCTGCACAAATTGGACCGGCGCCCGGTGCTGTCGGGCGGAACCATCGTATGAGAGAATCGATGTCCATGCTCCTGGTTCGCGGGGAGGTGCATAGCGCGGTCACGGGCGTGGGCCGTAAGTTCAACTTCCGTCCCCGCAACCGCAACGATAGCCGCCGGGCACGCCCGCGAGCGCGCGCGGACCTTACCCCCTAGCCCCGTGTACTGACGCCATCATCCGCTACGCTCGCCCACGCTTCCAGTCAGCATCCGGCTGCGCGACGACATACGCCAAGGTCAGGCCATGACATCCTTCTCCTCGTCCGCCGTCCGCCGGAACCTGTGCGCCGGGGTCCTGCCGGCCGTCGCCGCACTGACGGTCCTGCTCCTGCCCGAACCGATCGAAGCTCAGTACTTCGGGCGAAACAAGGTGCAGTACGACTCCTTCGATTTCCGGGTCATGAAGACCCCCCACTTCGACATCCACTACTACGACGAGGCTGCAGTCGCGATCGAGGACGCCGCCCGCATGTCCGAGCGCTGGTACGAGCGGCTGGCTCGCACCTTCCAGCACGAGTTCGAGCGGCCCAAGCCGGTCATCCTGTACGCCGACCATCCCGACTTCCAGCAGACCAACACCCTCTCGGGCTTCATCAGCGAGGGCACCGGCGGTGTGACCGAATCGCTGAAGAATCGCGTCATCATGCCGCTGGCGGGCACCTATTATGACACCGACCATGTGCTCGGCCACGAGCTGGTGCACGCCTTTCAGTACAACATCGCCCAGTCGCGCAGCGGAGGCGGGCTGCGCGGCATGGCCCAGTTGCCGCTATGGGTGGTGGAGGGGATGGCCGAATACCTCTCGGTCGGCCGCGAAGACCCCCTTACGGGCATGTGGCTGAGGGATGCCCTGCTGCGCGACGACGTGCCGACCCTCGAACAGATGACCCGGGAGCGACGCTTCTTCCCGTACCGCTTCGGCCAGGCGTTCTGGACCTACGTCGGCGGCACCTATGGCGATGAGGCCGTAACCGAGCTGTACCGCCGCTCGCTCCAGGTGGGGTGGGAGAACGCCATCGTGAGCGTGCTGGGAAAGACGCAGGACTCCGTGTCGGCGGACTGGCACCAGGCGATCGAGAGCGAGTACCGGCCGCTGATGGCCGGCCGCCTGGCACCGGGCGAAGTGGGCGCCCTGCTGCTCGCTCCCTCCACGGGGGCAGGCAGCCAGAACGTGGCGCCCTCGGTCAGCCCCGACGGCCGGTACGTGGCCTTCATCTCGGAGCGGGACCTCTTCTCGGTCGATCTGTTCATGGCCGATGCGCGCACCGGGAGAATCATCCGCAGACTGTCCAGCGCCGCTTCGGACGCGCACATGGACGCGCTTCGCTTTCTCGACTCCTCGGGCTCCTGGTCTCCGGACGGGCAGCTGTTCGCCTTCGTGGCGATCGCAGACGGAGACAACCAGCTCGTCATCGTGGATGTCGACAACTCGGACGTGGAGCAGCGCATCGAGGTCGAGAGTGCCAACATCGGGGCCATCTCCAACCCTGCCTGGTCTCCGGACGGCGGCTCGATCGTGTTCGCGGGACAGTCGGGGGGCATCTCCGACCTGTTCATGCTCGATATCGAGACGGAAGAGATCACCCGCCTCACCAACGACAAGCACGGGGACATGCAGCCGGCGTTCTCACCCGACGGCTCCATGCTCGCCTTCGTCTCCGACCGGGGACCCGAAACGGACTTCACCGATCTGGTCTTCAGCCGTCCGCGCATCGCGCTTCTCGACATGGAGACCCGCGAGGTCCGTACGCTCGACCTGTTCGAGAACGTCAAGCACCTCAACCCCCAGTTCACTCCGGACGGCCGGGGCCTCTACTTCATCTCGGACCGGGACGGCTTCAGCGACATCTACCGCGTGAACCTTCCCACCGGCGAGATCTATCGGGTAACCAACATCGCGACCGCGGTCAGCGGGATCACGAGCGGTTCGCCGGCCATGAGCGTCGCCTCCGAAACCGGCACTCTGGTGTTCTCGGTCTTCGATGAATTCGAGTTTCACATCTACTCGCTCTCCTCGCAGGAAGCGGGCGCCGCCCAGGAACTGGCGCGCGAGGGGACGGAAGTCCCCGAGGGCCGTCTTATTCCGCCCGCGGAGCCGCTCGTGCGCAGCCGGGTCGCGAACTACCTGGCCGATCCGCTCACCGGACTGCCTCCCATTGGGACCTACATCTCCGAAGAGGCATCCACCTACGACCCCGGCCTGAAGCTCGATTACGTGGGTCAGCCCATGATCGGCATCGGAGCCGGCGACATCTACGGCAACAACCTGCAGGGCGGAGCCGCGGCGTTCTTCAGCGACATGCTCGGAGACCGCACTCTGGGGGTCGCCGTACAGGCCCAGGGCACCTTCAAGGATGTGGGCGGACAGTTCCTCTACCAGAACATGAAACGGCGCTGGAACTGGGGCGTCTCCGGGGGACGAATACCCATTCAGCTGCTGTGGGCGAGCTTCGAGCGTTCGCCGAACGGCATGCCCGCCTACCGGGCCCTGCGGGAGCGGATCTTCATCGACTCCGCGGTCGGAATGCTGGCGTACCCCTTCTCCACCACGCAGCGGATCGAAAGCCGCTTCGGCGTTACCCGCTATTCCTTCGACCTGGAAGAGGAGTACCTCTTCTTCGACCCGCTCGGGCGGCTGATGGATCGCCGCGTCCGCGAGCTGGAGTCATCGCAGCTGCCGCTCAACATGGTGCACGCGTCGATCGCGCTGGTGGGCGACAACTCCTATTCCGCCTTCACTTCTCCGGTGCGCGGTTCCAGGTACCGCTTCGAGTACGAGAACACCGTGGGCACCGCGGACTTCCATACCCTGACCGCCGACTACCGCCGGTACTTCAATCCCATGCGCGAGCTTACCATCGCCTTCAGGGGGATGCACTACGGGCGCTACGGGATCACCGCCGACGAGACCCGGTCCGGGCTGCGCCAGATCTTCCTGGGGTACGAGAGCCTCATCCGCGGCTACGCCAGGGAGAGCTTCGATTTCACCGGCTGCGTGCAGGTGGAGACCTGCATGGAATCGGAGCGCTACCGGCAGCTGTTCGGCCAGCGCATCCAGGTGTTCAACTTCGAATTCCGGGTTCCGATCACCGGCGTGAGCCAGTTCGGTCTGCTCAACCTGCCCTTCCTCCCCATCGAGCTGGTCACCTTCGCCGATGTGGGGTTGGCGTGGGACGACTTCGGGACTGTGGATCTGCGCTTTGACAGAAGGACGACGGATCGCGTTCCCGTCTTCAGCACCGGCGTCTCGGCGCGGGCCAACCTGCTCGGGTTCCTGATCCTGGAGAGCTACTACGCCTACCCCTTCCAGCGGCCCGACAAGGGCTGGCACTGGGGCTTCACCCTGGCGCCGGGCTGGTAGGCGAAGGAACCCCTCAGGCGGTCAGAAGATCGAGAGGCTGATGTACCTGCCGGGATTCTCCCGGATGTCGTCCAGCAGCAGCTGGAGACTCGACGCGGCCGAGGTCAGGTTGACGTAGAGCGAGTCGTCACGGGACAGCCTTCCCAGGGTACCCTCGCCCCGCTCCATGCGCCCGAGGATTGCGCGCAGATCGGCGATCGCCGGCTCCAGGACTTCGAGGTTCCGGTTGGCAGCCGAGAGCGCGGAATCCGCCCGCATGGCGGCGCTCTCGAGCGCGGGTGCCGTTGACGATGTCGTGCTGCTCACCGAGCGAGCCGCTTCGTTGATCGACTCGACCAGCTGGGCGATCTCGTTCCGCTGCTCGCGAGCGATCTCAGCAAAGTCCGTGAGCAGGGATTCCAGCTCCTGCGCGCTCGTCTGAAACGACGCCACCGTGGGCTCGTTCAGGAGGTCGGCAACCCGCTGGATCATGTCGGTGGCATCGTCGCCGACGTCCGATACGATGCCGTAGACGTCGGAGCTCACCGTCCCCTGAAGGATGTCGCCCCCCTCCGCCATGACTGGCGAGTTTCCGGGCAGGATCTCCACGGTGCGACCGCCCATCAGGCCGATGCCCACGAGCCGCACCTGGGAGTCGCCGGGAATCTCGTATTCCCCTTCGATCTCGAGTTCGATGCTCACCCCCGCGGGCACCATCACGAAGCTCATCACACGCCCGATGTTGACGCCACGCATCTGCACGGGATCGGATCTCCGCAGCCCGCCCGCGTTCTCCACCACGGCCATGACCGAGTAGCGTCCCCGGAACATGGACGGGTCGGTCAGCATGAAGAGGGCGACCAGCGTGGCCAGCACTCCGGCGACAATGAAGATCCCGACGCGCGCCTCGCTCATGAGCGCCCGCGGCGGGACGGCCTGCTTGAGTTCCGCGTCCGAAGGCCCGGAACTCGTCCGGTAGTCCGTTTCCGCTTCGTTCATGTCGTTGCCACCAGGTCTACCGCCGCCTCGGCGGCGGCTCTGTCCACGAATGCCCTTACGATCGGATCGCTGCTTACCCGGAAGGCCGCGGGGCTTCCGAGGAACCGCAGCCGCCCACCCTCCAGCATCGCCACCCGGTTGCACATGTCCAGCCCTCCCTCGATGTCGTGGGTCACGATTACCGAAGTCACGTCCAGCTCGCGTGAGAGACGCCGGATCTGGCGCTGTACTCCCGCGGTGTTCACCGGATCCAGCCCGGTGGTCGGTTCATCCCAGAGGAGGATGTCCGGCCCTCCCACGATGGCGCGCGCGATCCCCACCCGCTTCTTCATCCCTCCGGAGAGCTCGGCGGGAAGTTTGGTCATCACCTCACGCGGGTCCAGGAGCACCCGTTCCAGCGCCTGCCACACCAGGCGCGCGATGCGCATGCTGCCCATGGAGCGGAGGCGCCTGACAGGCAGCCCCGTCTCCACATTCTCGAAGACGTTCAGGGAGTCGAAGAGGGCCGCGTGCTGAAACACGTACCCGACTTTGTCGCGGATACGCCTCAAGTCCCTGCCATCTCCGAAGAACACCGATTTGCCGTCCACCTCCACGTCGCCGCGGTCGGGCACGATGAGGCCGATGGTGGTCTTGAGCAGAACGCTCTTGCCGGCGCCCGAGGCGCCGAAGAGGCCGAACATCTCTCCTGAGAAGATGTCCAGGTCGATGCCCTCCAGCACGGGAAGGTCAAACGCCTTGTGGACTCCGCGATACCGGATGACCGGGCGAGTCTGCATCACGTCCTAGTCGAGCAGGAGGGGTGGGAAGAGGGCATCCATGATCAGGACCGCCAGCGTCATGAACATGACCGCCTGCGTCGTCGTCTTGCCGACTCCTTCGGCTCCTCCCTCCGTCCGCAGTCCCATGTGGATGGCGACCACGGGGATGGTGAAGCCGAAGACCAGCGCCTTCGTGAGCGAGTAGAATAGATCCCAGGACTGCCAGTAGAGACGAGCCCCGTACAGGAAGCTGTTGGGCCCGAGCCCGACGGTGAGCTGGGCCGAGATCATGCCCGCCAGGATTCCCACCAGATTCGCGATCGCGACAAGGACAGGGACCACGACGATGCCCGCGACCACCCTGGGAGCGGCCAGGATCGACACCGGATCCCGCCCCACGCTGTAGAAGGCGTCGATCTGTTCGGAGACCTTCATGGTCCCGAGTTCCGCCGTGATGCGGGCACCCACGCGGCCCACCAGGACGATCGCGGTCAGCACCGGTCCCATCTCCAGAACCACCGACTCGGTGACGATGCTGCCCAGCACGTACAGGGGGATGGCCCCGGTGAACTGGTAGCCGCCCTGCTGGCTGGTGACGATGCCGGCGAGCACGGCCGTCAGGACCACGATGGGGATGCTCTGCACGCCCATCACGTACATCTGACGCAGGATCGATCGCGGCGAGACCCGGAGGCCGACCAGCGCGACGACAATGTCGCGCAGCAGGATCGCGATCTCGCCGGAGTGCTGCAGCACGGTGCGGCCGGCGCGCGCCACACCCGCCAGCCAGCGCTCGACTCGGGAGGACGGGGCCTCGGAGGATCCGCGCATTGCTTCGGAGGGCTTTCCAACCTGTGGGAGGACACATGCCCGCGGGCATCCCGCAGCCGGTAAGGCGTGCGCAGCATCCACGGGCGTGGAAAGCATCTACGATTGCGCAGCCGATGGCAAGGGATCGGGGACGCGCACAAGCGCTTCCGGGCCTATGCGCCCGGTGCTGCGACGTCGTCCGCGCGGCGGGTCACCTCGTTGAGCAGGGACTCGAGCCGCTGCCGGTCCTCGCGATCGGAGTCGCAGTCCGGCCCCTCCCCGGCATGACGGCCGACTTCGAAGCGACGAACGCATACGCGGACCCGGGCGAATGGCTTGGGGATGGTCATCCGGTCCCAGGAGTCGAGGCGCCAGTGGCGGTCCGAGGCGAGGCCCATCGCCAGGATGGGTGCGCCGGACATGCGCGCGAGTACGAGAACCCCGCGCTTGAGGAGTCGCGCGGGGCCCCGGGGGCCGTCCGGGACCAGGATCGGAGAAGAACCGTGGCGTCGGACAACCGTGCGAAGCGCCCACATCGCCTCCCGCCCGCCCGCACTCGACGAACCGCGTACGATTCGAGCGCCCCATCTCCGCATGATGCGCGCGACCAGTTCCCCGTCGCCGGACCCGCTGGTGAGGGCGGTGACGTCCACGCCCTTCCCCCGAGCCATGCCCGCGCCCGTGAAATACGCTCCGGGGATGACGCGGTCGTGCCAGAAGGCGAGGATGGCGGGCGGTCCCCCCGCGAAGAGCGCGTTCAGGTGTTCGCGGCCCTCGGCGACCTCGATGCGCCAGGTGCGGCCAAGGGCCTCGACCAGCCAGCCCAGCAGAGTGGTGGCGAGGGCCGTCGGCCCGCGCTTGAGCCGCGTTGCGATGTCGGCACGCATGCGGCGCTTCCTCCGTCCGTGCGTGAGTGCCGGGAGTGGGACTCGAACCCACACGCCCCAACGGGCAAAGGTTTTTGAGACCTTCGCGTCTACCTGTTCCGCCATCCCGGCAGGGTGGGCCGATTAAGCTACCCGGTAGCGCCCGGCTCGCAAATGGGAGCGGATCCACCGCGGGCGACGCGGCAGGGCCCCGGGTGCATCAGAGTGCGACCCGGTCGCCGGCCGGCGTCTCCAGCACGGCAACCAGCCCCGCCCGCCCCACCGCCACCTCGAGCGCCACGCCGAGCCGATCCAGATCGCGCCGCACCGCCTCCGGCTCGGGATGGCGCCCACTCAGTCGGGCGAGGCGGACTCCCCGGTCGGGGAGTTCCGCACAGGGATGCGGGGTGTCACCCCAGTCGATGAGGAAGGGGATGATGCCCTGCCGGGGAAATGGCTTCCCGGGCATCGTGAGCGTCCAGGCGATGCGTTCGCCGCCCGGCCTGGTGCGGGACATCGATCGCACCGGACCCAGGAGGTGGCCGCCGGGACCGGTGGCCAGGCCGTCGAGATCGGCGGAACGCACCGCCCATGTGACCAGCGCCGGCAGCGGGGCCGTGCCGCCGGTGAACCAGAGGCCGCCGGGCGGCGCCGGTTGCTCCGGGTCCGGGCCGACGACCTCCAGGTAGACGCGTGCACCGATGCGCAACAGGGAGTTGCGGGTTCCGAGTCCCGGATGGCTGCCGCCCGGCGTCTGGCTCGCGCCGAGACGCGCCTCCAGGTCACGCACCCCGGCCCGGAGGTCGGGAACCGCGTAGACGAGGTGGTCGGTTCCCGGGGGCGCCGGCCGATGACCAAGACGAGCCATCGCCCCCGGGGCAGACCCGGAATCAGTCATTGGCAGTAGCGAGGGAGGACGAGTTGGCGCATGGGGTCCATGGCCGCGGCAACTCCTTCAACGTAGCGCCGGTGAGCATCATCGGGAGGCGGGATGTTATCTTGGAGCCGACGAAACGCGTCGCCTCGCGCGACGATGCGCCGGCTTTCAGGATCCAGGGACAGACCCGTGCAATCATCGACCACGAACGCCTTCGGCTCGCTCGCCAGCCTCCACTTGAGCGAGGGCGACACCTCCTTCTATCGGCTCGGGGCGCTCGAGGAACAGGGCCTCGCCTCCCTCGACCGCCTTCCCTTCTCCATCCGCATCCTGCTCGAGAACGCGCTCCGGCACGCCGGCGGGGGCTACGTGAGCGAGGAGGACGTGCGCGCGGTGGCGGCGTGGAGCCCGACCAACGCCGGCGCGAACGTGCCCTTCCTGCCCACCCGGGTGGTGCTGCAGGACTTCACGGGCGTCCCCGCCGTGGTGGACCTGGCCGCCATGCGGTCCGGGATCTCGGCCATGGGGGGCGACCCGGAGCGCATCAATCCGGTGGTGCCCGCCGACCTCGTAATCGATCACTCGGTGCAGGTGGACTACTTCGGGTCGGACACGGCGTACCGCCGGAACGTCGAGCGCGAGATGGATCGCAACTGGGAGCGCTACGCCCTGCTGCGCTGGGCGCAGGACGCCTTCCGCAACTTCCGCGTGGTTCCGCCGGGAACGGGCATCGTGCACCAGGTCAACCTGGAGTATCTCGCGTCGGTGGTGGAGCGCCGCCGGCACGGCGACGCCTGGGTCGCCTGCCCCGATACGCTGGTGGGCACGGACTCGCACACCACCATGATCAACGGACTGGGGGTGGTGGGCTGGGGGGTCGGCGGCATCGAGGCCGAGGCGGTCCTGCTCGGGCAGCCCTATTACATGCTCCTGCCGGAGGTCGTCGGGGTGAAGTTCACCGGCGCGCTGCAGGAGGGCGCGACCGCCACCGACCTGGTGCTCGCCGTGACCGAGAAGCTGCGCGCGTACGGGGTGGTGGCCCGCTTCGTCGAGTATTTCGGGTCGGGGCTCTCGAGCCTTTCGCTGGCCGACCGCGCCACCATCGCCAACATGTCGCCCGAGTACGGAGCCACCATCGGCTTTTTCCCGGTGGACGACGGCACGCTCGAATACCTGCGCGGAACCGGGCGCCCGGCTTCGGTCGTGGAGCGGGTGGAGCACTACGCCAAGGCACAGGGACTCTTCCGCACCGACGAGACCCCGGATCCGGAGTACACGGCGCGCCTCGAGATCGACCTCTCCACGGTGGAGCCTTCGGTGGCGGGGCCGAAGCGGCCGCAGGACCGCATTGCCCTGACCGGCCTCCGCTCGAGCTTCCGCCGGGACCTCCCGGGGCTGCGTCCGGGCATCCCGCTCCCGCAGGCCAACGGCGACTCCGCCGCGGGCGGCGCGACGGCTTCCGCGAACGGGGATCGGCGCACCGTCGAGGTCGACCTCGAAACCGGAACCGCCGAGATCACCGACGGCACCCTGGTCATCGCGGCCATCACCAGCTGCACCAACACCTCCAACCCGTCGGTGATGGTGGGCGCCGGGCTGCTCGCGCGGAACGCGGTGGCGCGCGGCCTCGCCGTGCCCCACTGGGTCAAGACCAGCATGGCGCCGGGGTCGAAGGTGGTGAGCGACTATCTGGACGCCGCCGACCTCACCCGCCACCTGGACGCCCTGGGCTTCAACGTGGTCGGATACGGCTGCACCACCTGCATCGGCAACAGCGGGCCACTCCCCGAGCCCATCATCTCGGCCGTCGAGAACCAGGGGCTGGTGGTGACCTCGGCCCTGAGCGGCAACCGCAACTTCGAGGCGCGCATCCACCAGCAGATCCGGGGCAACTACCTGGCTTCGCCGATCCTGGTGGTCGCCTTCGCCCTCGCGGGCCGCATCGACATCGACTTCGGGGAAGAGCCGCTGGGCACCGGCGCGGACGGCAAGCCCGTCTTCCTCGCCGACGTCTGGCCGGCGCCGGAGGAGATCCGCGACACCGTACAGAGCGCGCTCAAGCCCGCAATGTACGAGAGCCGCTACGCGGAGGTCTTCGAGGGCGACGACCTGTGGAAGTCGCTGGCGCAGGCGGACTCGGGGGGGCTCTACGACTGGAATCCGGCTTCGACCTACATCCGCCTGCCCCCCTTCTTCCAGGGGATGAGCACAGAGGCCGAGCCCTTCGCCGACGTCGAGGGAGCCCGGGTGCTGGCGGTGCTCGGCGATACCACCACCACCGACCACATCTCGCCGGCGGGCGCCATCCCGCGCGACGGCTCCGCAGGCCGGTTTCTGCAGGACGTCGGGGTCAAGCCGTGGGAGTTCAACACCTTCGGCGCCAGGCGCGGCAACCACGAAGTGATGATGCGCGGCACCTTCGCCAACGTGCGCATCCGCAACCTGCTGCTGGACGACACCGAGGGCGGATACACGGTGCATCATCCCACGGGCGAGGTGATGTCGATCTACGACGCCGCAATGCGGTATCAGGCCGACGGCACGCCGCTGGTGGTGCTGGCCGGCAAGGAATACGGAACCGGCAGTTCACGGGACTGGGCCGCCAAGGGGACCAGCCTGCTCGGCGTGCGCGCGGTGATCGCCGAGAGCTACGAGCGCAT
>JAJDVR010000242.1 GCA_022826025.1 Gemmatimonadota bacterium
GGCGATCGCCCAGGTCTCGACGCAGCGCAGGCGGTAGAGGCGCTCCTCTATGCCGAACATGCGTTCGAGCGCGTCGATGTCCCAAGTCGCGGGAGCGTTGCACAGCCCGGAGAACGTCACCGTCCACGGACGTACTCGAAACGGGCCCGTCAACCTCCACATGCTCCCGGCCCTCTGCAGGAACTCGTAGTAGTTGTTGTACGTGGAGGTGACGTTGCGGTCGGTGATCGCCCGCGAGCCGAGGGTGTAGGTTATGTTGCGCTCGGGCGGATAAAGGTCGGCGTTGGGAGAGGCGCAGATGGTATGCAGCGGGTCTCTCGGTGGATCGTCGTCGCACGTGGGCGGGTTGGCATCCGGCGGGGTTACGGGCTGGGTGGGATCCGTGGGATCCGGCGGCGGATCCGGCTCGACGGGATCTTCTTCGTTCGCGATGAACTTGGACCCGCATGCCGCCGACCCCAGCGCGGCCATCCCGAGACCCAGCGTGCGCACGAATTCCCGACGCCGCAGATACACCCCGTGGGGTGTCGCCTCAGACTCCGGGATTCGCCACCCGGGCGGGATGATGATGTTCGCCATCTTTCTCTCGTACCTCTTGTTGCGGACAGGGCAAGGGATGTAAAGGGATGTCCCAGCCTGGTCACCGTTCTACGGCTCCGCGGGCTCGCAGGGTCCCGGTGTCGGAATCTGCAAGCCGGCGTCCACCGTGAAGCGCTGGCGCACGACCGACCCGAAGACACCAGTGCCGTCGCCGTGGAGGCTGGGAACGCGAACGATGCCCGACGGGTTGAAGGCACCGCGCCGTACCCAGTTGACGTAGTTCCGGTCGGCAGCGGCGATCACTACTTCCGCCTGCGTTCCGAAAGGTAGTCCCTCCTGCAGGACCAATGCCAGATCACGCCCCAGGTTGGGACGGTCGAACAGGCCGAATTCCGACGGGAATACGATGGTGGTGTCCGTTTCCGATACGGACAGTCCCACCAGGAGCAGCGGATCTTCCTCTACTTCGATGTTCGTGTCCTCGAGCGCTGCAGTGAGGTTGATGATCTGTGTCTCGGAAATGTAGGCCCACGCGCCTGCGGCGCGCGTCCATTCCACGTTGAGCCGTCGGGCTGGTTCCAGCCAGCATGTCCGGCGGCGATTGGTGCGCGGACTCTGGAGTTCGTAGGGGCCCGGGACGCGCGTCTGTCCGGTGATGCGACCTCCGTCGGGCAGACGAATGATCGCTTCCACCAACGAACCCGGTCCGAAGTGGCGGGGATCGAGCGGTCGCGCGAAGTAACACGATCCCGGGAAGTCCGCCGGAAGTTCGTCGCCGGCACAAGAGGAAGGATCGGCCAGACGGAGACGAACGGTGGAGACACGGGACTCCGCGCGCAGAAACACATCGGCCGAGGACAGCTCCTGCGTCGAGCCGGCACTTCCCAGTGTCCGATGGATCCACGCACTGCCGGAGACACCGTCGACATCGGAGGAAAGGTAGACCTCGGCGACGATCACGTCCTCGGACTGCGCCACGGTGATCTCCTGAAGTTCGCACGCCGCAACCGCCGCCAGCAGTACCGTCAGCACGCAGGTGATGCCCAGACCGCGACTCATCAGAACGTCACCTCCACCCCCACCGTGGGCAGAATCGGGAACATGGACAGGCCGGAACGGGTCGCGGTGTCCGCGGAATAATCGAAGAAGTAGAAGAGGACGTTCTTTCGGTTGTAGACGTTGAGCACGTCGAGGTGGGGCGTCAGCGCGCCCCAGCCGAAGGTGAAGGTTCGGCGCATGCTCAGGTCGAGGCGGTGATACGCCGGGTAGCGGGTCCCGTTGCGCGAGCCGAGCAACATGGCATTGTCTTCGTCGTCCTGCATGGTGAGCCGCCCGCCCGACACGTTCTGCGGGGAGAAGTACACGAACGAGGCCAGCGGTCGGGTGTAGGGCAAGCCGGTCCCCAGGTTCCACCGCACCCCGCCGCGCAGGCCCGCGGGCATGGGAATCCGCAGGACCACGTCCAGGTCCAGCCGGCGGTCGAAGATCGGTGGGTAGGTATGGTCGGGTGGGGGGGTCCGGCCGCTCAGGAAGTTCGGGAAGGTGCGGGTGGCCCGCAGCCACGAAGCGGACACCCAGCCGGTCAGCCCCTGACCCGTCTTGCGCAGGAACAGATCGATCCCGCGCGACCGGCCGCTGCCGGGCAACAGGTCGTCGTCGCCCCGGTTCGGGTCGTCGACCGGGTTGAAGGTGGTGACGCCGTCGAAGACCCGCTCGTAGATTTCCAGCGACGCAAACCACCCCCCCGGAAAGTACGCGTCGACCCCCACCTGGACCTGGTCGGAGGCGATGTGGGGCGCCAGATTCCCGGTGAGCACCCATACGTCGATGCCGATGGGCACCTCGTCGTCCCGTGCCGAGTGCAGAAACTGGGTGAAGCGCCCCGCCGCGGCCTTCACGGCGACGTCACCCCCCCCAAAAAACCGCTTCACGGCCAACCTAGGGGCCAACTGGTTGATGGGATCGCCCACGGTGGGTGCCCAACGGTCCCCGCGCACTCCGGCTTCGACGAGCCAGGCCAGCCCACCTCTCCACTCGGCATGCGCGAAGACGCCGCTCAGCCATCCCTTGCCCGAGTTGTCCGTGAATTGGGTGCCCCCCGCCCGGACCAGGTTGAGATGCGTCATCCGGTCCGCCGAAACCCCGCTCTTGAACGTCCACTGCCGACCCATGGCGTGTTCGAGTGCAGCTCCCACCGACAGCTGCGAGATGCCGCTGCTGAACTCCGTATCCGAGAAATCGGGGAAAGCCAGGGCGGAGTTGAAGCGGGTGTAGCCCGCCCGAACGTCGAAAGCTCCGCCGTCGCGGCGAGGCATGGTCCAGCGCACGCCGATCAGGTCGTTTCCCCATTCCCAGGCCGCGCGCAGGGGGAAGCCGTCCTCGTCGTCCTCGTCTACCTCGGTCAGGTTGAAGACGTCGTCGCCCGAATAGGCCGTGATCAGGATACGACTTCCGCCCGCCGTCCACCCCTCCACCACCCCCTGGAAATCCCTGAGGTGATAGGGGACTGATCCCGGCAGCTGGTCGAACCAGGAGCGCCGGCCGGAGGCACGCCACTTGAGACGCTGGAGCCCGAGCGTCCGCTCCATCACCGTGGGTGCCCTGCCCCCGAGAGCTGCGCGCGCGGCGAGCAGCGACACGCCCCCCCGGACGCTGAAGTCGTCGGTTCCGGGGTCGCTTTCGACGAGCAGCAGCGACGACACTCGTCCGCCGTGCTCGGCGGGGAAGCCACCAGAGCTCAGCTCGACCCGACCCACCATGTCGGCGTTGAAGACCGAGAAAATGCCGCCCAGGTGGAAGGGGTTGAAGATGGGCACGCCGTCCAGCAGGATCAGGTTCTGATCCGCTGAGCCGCCGCGCACGTTGAAGGACGCCGTGAAGTCGGAGGTGGACACCACGCCGGGCAGAACCTCGACCGCCCGGATGGGATCCGCTTCGGCGAGTCCGGGAACGAGACGCAGCTCCGCCTGCGAGATCTCGCGCACCGTAACACCTGCGGTTTCCAGGAAGCGGCTGCGCTCGCGGGTCTCCGCCGTACTGACCGAGACGCCTTCGAGCGCCACGGGGGCGGCGGTCAGCGTGACGTCGACCTCGATGCGCCGCTCCGCAACGACTTCGATAGGCTGGACGACTTCTCCGTATCCGATTCGCTCGACACGCAGCAGATACTGCCCCGGAAGCAGACTCTCGATCCGGAAGTAACCGAAGCGATCCGATTCAGCGATGCGGTCGATCTGGTCCGGTGTTTCCGGGAGGGCGAGCAGGATGTTGGCCGCGAAGACCGGGGGACCATCGGAATCGAGGACCCGCCCTTCCACGCCGCCGGTCTGCGCAGTGAGTACGGCGGGCAGGAGGCTGAAGATCGCCAGCAGTCCGTGGATGAGTCCTCGCGAGCAGCGGGAATGCGCCGTCGAGGCACAGATGCCGGTCGCAGTCTGTCGCTTCAACAAGGTATCCCCGCGTTCGGGCGCCCGGCACTCCGGGAATCGCCGTTGCGCGATCCCCGGTTCAGGTTCATTTTGGACTTGCGAGGTTGGCCGAGCATTTCCGCTGACAACCCCTGGTTCGCAATGTACGCAATCCGGAGCCACAGCGAAGACACCCGACGTCATGACGGGCAGCAGTCCGTCGTCGAGGTCTGCTCGTGTCCATGTTGCGCCCCGATGCGGGGTCGGGCGGGCCGACCCATGTAGCTACCTCACGATCGGCAGAGGATGCTCGGAGGCCCGACCAGCGACCCGGCTGGCGGGCGTTTTTGTTATCCCCTCGCCGAGCACAGTTCAGGCAATCCCTGATGGAGGAAGGTTCCGATGACGAGATGGATCGTTTCAGCGGTAGCCCTGCTTGTACTGGCGGGCGGCGGCTGGCTGGTGATGAACCCGGCTGCTCCCGCGGAAGAAGCGGCGGCGCCCCACCCGCACGAATACTCCCCGGTGGTCGCGATCGACCTGACCGCGGAGGTGGCCGGCGCGGGCGGTGACAGGCTTGTGCCCTGGGAGGTCCTGCGCCGTGATTTCTCCGGCACCTCCCGGGACGGAGAGGAGATCGCCCTCGAGGACGTGGTGCGCGGCAACCGGGTCACCCTTCTGACCTACTTCGCCGAGTGGTGCGCCAATTGCCGATACGAGGCTCCCGACCTGGTGGCCAAGTACGGCGCGCACCGCGAAGACGGTCTGATGATCATCGGCCGCAGCGAATACTCCCACCCGGATGTGGTGGCCGAGTACGTCGACGAGTTCGGCATCGAGTATCCGGTCATCCTGGGGAGCCCCAATCCGGATCCCGACAACGAGGACCTGGTGCGCACCACGACCGCGCATTTCCGCATGCGCAAGGCGCTCCTCGATCCGCGCAAGTGGGGCACGCCCCTTAACGTCGTGGTGGTGGATGGAGACCCCACCCGGGCTTCGATCGTGACCGGCGAGTTCTTCCCGGGAGCCTTCGACGAGACCTTCGGCGGATATCTGGCCGAGAGCGTCGCGGCGACGGACGAAGCGTCGGACATGGACCGGTAACCACGGAGGATCGACGTTTCCACACCCCTTGGGTGTGCTGATCGCCGGCCCTTCCCTCCGCCCACCCCTACCCCCGACGCTGCCGGACACGCGGGTGCTGGTCTGCCTTGAAGTTTCTGTTCTCTCTTGCGCCGACGCCCCCCGGGGATCTATCTAGGGGTTCGTGACAAACGCGCTCGAACCCGCCCGGCTGGTCGCTTCACGGGTGCCTCCGGGTCTCATTTCTTCGGGGAGGAGGAAACGCCGTGGCCCGCTCGTACGCAGTCGTAACCCGCACCGCTCTCGCCGCCTGCATCATCGCCGGACTCGTCCCCGCCGAAGTGGCCGCCCAGGACCCAACCCCGGTAATGGAATACCGCCAGACCATCATGGGCAGCCTGAACGCGCACCGGGGCGCCCTCACCGCCATCCTGAACGAGGACGTGCCCCATGAGGCTCATGTGCTCGGGCACGCGCTCTCGCTACAGCAGTTGTCGGTGATGGCCTCGGACATCTTTCCCGATGGATCCCATGGCGAAGGCTCGCGCGCGCTACCGGACATCTGGAACGATGCCGCGGGATTCGGCGAGGCGCTCTCGGCCTTCCAGAGCGCCGCAGACGCGCTGGCAGACGCGGCTCGTGCGGGTGACATGACTGCCGTCGGGGACGCAGCTGCCGGCCTGGGGAGGACCTGCGGCGGCTGCCACCGGCCCTTCCGGGCGCGCCCGACAGGGTAGCCACCTCTGGCCGTCGGCCGGAGAGTCGACTGCGCGCGGACCTCTGACCGCGGCGCAACGGTAGTATACGGGAAACCGGCCCGCCCGCCCTGGCGACCACGAGGCTTGTTTCTCAAGCGCATCTCGCGGATGACGGACCGGTGTATCCGAACCCTTGACAGAGGCAGGACCATGCGACTCACCTCCCCGAAACTCGTAGCGGCGCTCCCCCTCATCCTCCTCGCTTCAGCGTGTGTCACCAGCCCGGGCGACACTCCCGCCGTCCGGGAGCTGCGGGCAACCCTCACCGGCGATCAGCTGGCCCAGGTGTGCGCGGAGGGCGGTCCCGTCGCCGACGCACCGGGCGGGGCGGAGGCCAGCGTCCTGTCGGCGGAGGAACTCGACCACCTGTGCGACCGCAATGTCCGGCGCGACCCGAACGTGATCGTGGCCGAGGAGTTTGCAAACTACTCCACCATGATGCTCGCCGACGCGATCCGTCAGTTGCGGCCCCGCTGGATGAACGTCCGCGGCGCGCCCAGCGTCGAGTTCGGGGGTGACCGCAGGGTACCCGTCGTTCTGGATGGCGGAGCTCCGCAGGACTGGGGGATCCTGGACTCGCTGCGCCCCGACCAGGTCCAGTCGGTTCGCTTTCACAGCGCCGCCGACGCCACCATGCGTTGGGGAACGGGTTTCCCGAACGGGCTGATCGAGGTCCTGACCATGAGGGGCGGGGGAGGCTGAGGAGATCTGCCGCGGTTGATGCCATCCCTCTGAGAACAGACCGCAACGGAACGCCACCTACGTAAGACGCCCGCCACGAGAGCCGTGGCGGGCGTCTTATTGCTCCGGCCCCGGAGGGGCGCGCGCAACTTGCTTCTACGCTTCCCCTAGCAGGAGATGCAGTTGTGGTTGTTGATCGCGCCCATGCTCTCCAGCAGGGCGATCGCCTCCGGATACGGCGTCACGCGCGACACCGGACCATTGGCCATGTCGACCGTCGTCTGTCCCTTGCGGCTCACGACCATGACGTCGGCACCCCGGTCCACCAGCCACTGGATCATCTCGGTGTCTCCGCGCGCGGCCGCATGGTGCAGCGGCGTGTACCCATTGGCGTCCCGCTGGTTGACGTCGGCGCCCAGCTCGAGCAGGTACTCGACCGCGGCGATCCAGTTGCCGGGGATGTGGGTGTGGGCGTTGCCGGCGAAGCCTTCGCCGTAGCCGACGCCCGAGGCAGCGTGGATCGGGTACACGGCCGGCCCTCCCACCGGAACCGGCGGCAGCCCTGAAGGATCGACCTGCTCCTCATCCTCGGTGTCGCCCGTGCGCGGGTTGCGGCCCCGGCGGCGCTCGGGCTGCTTGGCGGTGGCGATGTTCCAGTCCGCGCCCCACGAGCGCAGCAGCTTCATGCCGTCGATGTCGAGCGCCCGGGAGGCGCGCCAGAAGGGTGTCACGCCGTCCTGGTTCTCAAGCCCGCAGTTGCCGTTGCCGCACCCGCTGTAGGTGAAGTACCAGAAGTTCTTCGTCACCTGGAAGTTCACTTCCGCTCCGGCCTCGAGCAGCGCCATGGCCAGCTCGAGGTACTCCGTTTCCTGCTGCTCGTGGGCGCGAGGCTGCGGATAGCGTGACCGCGGCGACCACTGGACGTTGAAGGTGGCGTAGAGCGGCGCCACGCCGTCGACCGTGGCCAGGTTGGGATCAGCACCACGTTCCAGGAGCTTCATCGCCAGGTCGAAGCGGCCGTTGATGACC
Organism: Gemmatimonadota bacterium; assembly: GCA_022826025.1. Lineage (GTDB taxonomy): Bacteria > Gemmatimonadota > Gemmatimonadetes > Longimicrobiales > Gaopeijiaceae > BD2-11. Next base: position 7,502 of record JAJDVR010000242.1, read on the forward strand.
GCCATTGTGAGCGGGCTGGTATTGTCGGACTCGGTAACGAAGTCGATTTCGGCGCCGCCGTCCAGCAGGGCCATGGCCGCCCCTATCGCACCCTCGCGCGCCGCGTGGTGCAGCGCTGTCAGGCTCCCCCACTTCTCGTCGGGAGGCTGACGGAAGAAGGCCCTGGGATCCTCCTCCTCGTCTTCGTCCTTCTCCGGGACTACGCCCGCGCGCTGAACGGCTCGGGCAACCTCCAGGGCAGCCTGAATCTGGGCGGGAGTCGGCAGTTCATTCCCGTCACCCTTGAAGGCGTCGAGTACTTCCTGCATGCGCTCACCCGCATAATTGTCCACCGCGGAGCGGGTGGCGGCTTCCATGAGCGTGGTCGTGCTGTTCGGGTCTGCCCCTCTCTCCAGGAGAAGCGTCACGACATCCGCACGGTCCGCGGCCGCCGCGAACATCAGGGGCGTCTGCTGGGCATCGCCCGCGCGCGCGTTGACCTCTGCGCCGGCGTCCAGGAGATGCTTCGCGCCCGCGGCACTGCCCGCACCCGCCACCAGGTGGAGAGGCGTGGAGCCCGTGGCCGCCAAGGTGCGCGGGTTCGCACCGGCGTCAAGCAGCACTTGAATGACCCCGGCGGCTCCCTTCCTGCCAGCTACATGGAGCGGCGTGTAGGCACCCAGACGGGTGGTGACCTCGAGGATCGCCCCCGCGCTCACCAGAATCCGGGTGATCTCGGCATTGCCGGTCTCGGCCGCCCAGTGCAGGGCGGTCATGCCGTCCCCGCGCGCAGCGTTGACGTCCGCCCCGCTCGCCAGCAGGGTTCGCACCGCCGTCGCGTCGCCCTTCATGGCGGCGTCCGCCAGTGGCGAATCCGGCGCCGCAGCGGATGTAAGCAGCATGCTGACGGCGAGCGCCGCCAGCGCGTTTACGTGCACTCTCTTCTTCATGCTGACCGTCCCCGGCTTAGCGTGACTGACTTGCCTCTTCGACCGCGGTCAACACCGAACTCGGCACGTTGAACT
>JAJDVR010000008.1 GCA_022826025.1 Gemmatimonadota bacterium
AGACGGCTATCGCCAGCGTGCCAATGCCTGTGGCGCTCCAAGCCAGCCTTTTCTTCCGTCTATCTCGTTTTTCGGGGCCGGTATCGCGAATGATGTCCAAGCCTAGCTCCTTCGAATCTACTCCCTTGTCAGCACCACCGCGGCCAACTCCCCCGGTGCTTGACCAAGAACTCTGGAAGATTCGTGCCAAGGAGCTGCAAGAAGCGCGTATCGCAATGTATGGCAACGTGTTAGGAGATAAGGAAACACGGGAATCCCCAAGACTGACGTGGCCGATAGTGGGACCGAACGTTTCGATTTCGAACACAGCTCGGCGGGTCCTTCGGTGCGTGGGCGGGCGACTGGTGAACTGGCGGACTCGATCAGCCCTCGGTACGAGCATCTCGCGCTCGTGAAGGTATGCGACATTACATGAGGGGGTGCGCCGTCGACCCACTGCCCGCAGAGGATGGCGCTCGAGCGGCACACGAGATCGCCCGCGAGGTGGAGAATCCGTGCCGTGCCCGGAAAGGACCGTGCCCCGTCACTCGATTCCCGCAAATTGACGCGATTTGCCCGCTGTTTCCGGACGACGGGAGCAGATGCGGTTCAAGGGCACGAAACGCAGATCGTGCAGTCCTGTAATCAGTTAGACCGTTTCGTGCGGTGATTTGCGCGCGAGGCACTCTGCTCATGCGTCCGCTCCCGTGGTTGTTGCCGCGAATCCTTGGGATGGCGCACCGGATTGGCAAGCGTGGTGCGCCCGGAGCCCGCCGCGGCGTTGAGAGGGGATGCGCGGAGGAGTGATGCGGAGGACGAGCGAAGGGGCGCCGGTGCGGTGTCGGAATTGGCGGATCGAGGGTCGCTCCGCGATGTTGCCGAAGCGACAGCGTTCGACTCCGATGTTTCGGTCACTTCGAGACCCCGAGGACGGAAGCCCACCCGATGGCCAGGATCACACGCAGAGAATTCGTATCGGGAGGCGCCGCTCTGGCGATGGGCGCCACGGTGGTGCCCCGCCACGTGCTGGGCGGCCCCGGATACCAGGCGCCCAGCGACACCCTGGCGATCGCCATCGTGGGCGCGGGCGGCATGGGCGCCGAGAACGCCCAGGAGCTCGGCAGCGAGCGCATCGTCGCGGTGTGCGACGTCGATCACCGGCTGGTGGAGAACAAGGTCGAGGAGCGTTCGGTCGACCGCGACGGCAACCCGCGCGAACCAGGGGTGCGCTGGAAGGAGCAGTACGCCGCGGCGCGCAAGTACACCGACTTCCGCGTCATGCTGGAGCGGGAGGAAGAAGTCGACGCGGTGCTGGTCGCGACCCCCGACCACACCCACGCGGTCATCGGCGGGGCCGCCATGCGCGCGGGCAAGCACGTCTACGTGCAGAAGCCCCTGACCTGGTCGGTGCACGAAGCTCGCGCTCTCGGCCGGCTGGCGGAGTCGACCGGGGTGGTCACCCAGATGGGCAACCAGGGCCACTCCAACGACGAGGCGCGCGTGATCAACGAGTGGGTGCAGGCCGGCGTGATCGGCGTGGTGCGCGAGGTCCACGTGTGGACCAACCGCCCGATCTGGATGCAGGGTCTGCCGCGTCCGGCGGCGCTGCCCGACGACGCGAGCATTACCGACCCCGACCGCTCATGGTGGCCCGGCTCGGCGCAGGAAGCGGTTGCGGCGGGGCTGTGGGCGAACTTCAGGGCACCCGCGCACCTTCACTGGGACCTGTATCTGGGGCCGATCGCGCGCGAGGTCGCGTACCACCCGATGTACCACCCCTTCCACTGGCGCGGATGGGTCGACTTCGGGGTGGGGGCGCTGGGCGACATGGGGGCGCACCTGATCGACCATCCGTTCTGGGCGCTCGACCTCGGGCTGCCCCACGCGATCGAGGCGACCTCCACCCCCTGGGGCGGTCCCGTGGAGGACCCGGTGTCGTATCCGGTCGCCACCAAGGTACACTTCGAGTTCGGTCGTCGCGGCCTCCTGCCTCCCGTCGACATGCACTGGTACGACGGCGGGCTTATGCCCCGGCGCCATCCCTGGCTCCCGGGCGACGTGCCGCTGGATCGCGGCGGCGGCGTGCTCTTCGTGGGCGAGCGCGGGCTGCTGCTGCACGAGACCTACGGCCGCAACCCCAGGGTGTATCCGGAGGAGTTGCAGGAGGAGGCGGACGCGGTGCCGCCGACCTACCCGCGCGTAGAGGGCACCCACGAGATGAACTGGGCCGACGCATGCAAGGGAATCGGCGAGGCGGTCTCCCCGTTCTCGTATGCGGCGCCGCTGACCGAAACCATGCTGCTGGGGCTGGTCGCGCTGCGCGCGGGCCAGGGAGAGCGCATCGAATACGACGCGGCCAACATGCGCGTCACCAACCACGAGAAGGCCAACGAGTACCTGGTGCGCGAGTATCGTGAAGGATGGAGCATATGATGAAGTCGGGCAGGATCACGGTTCTCATTGTGCTCGCCGGGATCGCGCCTGTCGGGGCGCAGGAGCACAACGTGCTCACCTCCGCCGAACGGGAGGCGGGTTGGCGGCTGCTCTTCGACGGGCGTTCGCTCGATGGCTGGCGGCGCTACGACGGCGAGCCCATGACGGGAGGCTGGGTCGTGGAGGACGGGGCGCTGGCGCACGTGCGCGGAGGACGCTCCATCATCACCGACGACATCTTCGAGGACTTCGAGCTGGCGCTCGAGTGGAAGGTCGAGCCCGGTGGAAACTCGGGTATCTTCTACCGCGCGGCGCCGGGGGCCGAGGAGATCTTCCACAGCGCGCCGGAGCTGCAGGTGCTGGACGACGCGGGGCACGCCGACGGACGCAGCCCGCTCACCAGCGCGGGCGCCAACTACGCCCTGCACGGGGTGCCGCGGGGGATCGTGCGTCCGGCGGAGGAGTGGAACCAGGTCCGGATTCTGGTGCGCGGAACCCACGTCGAGCACTGGCTCAACGGCGAGAAGGTGGTGGAGTACGAGCTGCGCGGCGACGACTGGAAGGCCAAGGTGGCGGCGAGCAAGTTCGTCGAGTGGCCGGAATACGGGCAGGCGGCGCGGGGGCACATCGGCCTGCAGGATCACGGGAACCGCGTCTGGTTCCGCAACATCAAGCTTCGGGAGATTCGATGAGGAGGGTCTCGTGGGGAAGATGAACGCGAGCAGCACTCTCGACCGGCGGCGCTTCCTGGGGACGCTTCCCGGAGCGGTGGTGGTGGCTGGCGGGCTGGGGGGACTGGGCCGCGCGTGGCCGGGGGCGGAGGGATGGCTCGCCGGGAATGCAGGACATCCCGGTCGGGATGGCGGCGGATCCGGGAATCGGGCGTCGGCGGCGAGTGGCGCGCCGGCCAGCGGGACCGCTTCCCAGGTGCCCCCTGCCATCGGGGTGCAGCTCTACACGGTTCGCTCGGTGATGGCCACCGACCCGGAGGGAACGCTCGCCGCGATCGCGGACATCGGCTACGAGGAGGTCGAGCTGGCGGGCCTGTACGGGATGTCGGTACGGGAAATGAGGGCCCGGCTGGACGCGGTCGGGCTGGCGGCCACATCGACCCACCACTCGGTGGAGGAGGTGCGGGGAAGCTGGGAGGCGACCTTGGAGGCCGCCGCCGCGCTCGGCGCGCGCCTGGTGGTGGTGCCGGCCCTCCCGGTCGCCG
>JAJDVR010000099.1 GCA_022826025.1 Gemmatimonadota bacterium
CGAATTGTAGAGCGTTACCCACTCGTCCTCGCGGGTGTACATTGCATCGTCGTCGTTTACCGACACCTCCATCGTGGGCGTGCCGGGGCCGAGAATGCCACACGCGGAACCCGACATGCACGCAAGCGCGACGAGGATCCAAGCTGTTTTCGCCATGGCGGGTTCATCCCCGTCACCGACCCACGTTCCATATCCGTCCATCAGAATCCTCCTGCGTCGTTGTTTGTGTTCTCGCCAACGCCCGAACGCGGAGTCGCTCGGACGCTTCGGCGCTCCTGCGTGATCAAGAGGCAGCGGGCCCGACCGATCCTGACAATTCCGGGACATTTCCGTGCCGATTGCCGACCGAGCCGGCTGATCGGATCGGGATGTTCCATCGACGGACATAAACGCGTCGGGAAGGCCCGGTGTCCGTCGCGAACGGGAACCCGGGAAGCTATCGAAAGCCCGGGAGTCTAAGAAGGTGGAGATCCCGCGAGCGAATCCAGGAAGACCCGATGCTCATGCGGAGTAGCAATCGCCACGGATCCCGAACGAAATCAATACTGTGAAGCTGGGGCCGCGCTCCAGCTTCCTTCGGCCTTCTCCGGCAAGACGTGGGCGAGTCGGTGGGGAACATCGGCGATCCATGCAGTGGCCTCGCCCGTCGCTGGTTTGCCGCCCGGGTGGCGATCATCCCGGGTACGATGCCACATCGGCGCGTGACCGCCGTTAGATTGGTGGCCCGCGCGACCGCACGCGAGCGCGTCTTCAACCAACACCGAGAGAAGGAGCAGCGCCTTGGGCAAGATCATACTCGTCACGGGAGCCTCATCCGGCATGGGCCGGGAGGCCGCGATCCTCCTGGCCAGCGGCGGACATACCGTCTACGCTGGCGCGCGCCGGGCGGACCGCATGGCCGACCTGTCCGAACACGGCATCACCCCAGTCGAGATGGATGTCTCGAAGGGCAGGGACAACGAGCGAGCCGTCGGTCGGATCATCGACGCCGAGGGACGGATCGACGTCCTGATCAACAACGCGGGCTTCGGCCTCTACGGCACCGTCGAGGACATCCCGCTCGACGACGCAAGATACCAGTTCGAGGTCAACCTGTTCGGCCTCGCCCACCTCACCCAACTCGTCCTGCCGCACATGCGGGCGCAGGGCGGGGGCCGGATCGTCAACACCTCCTCGATGGGCGGCCGGATCTTCACGCCCTTCGGGGCTTGGTACCACGCGACCAAGCACGCGCTCGAAGGCTGGTCGGACTGCCTGCGCATCGAGACCGCGCCCTTCAACATCCAGGTCGTCCTCATCCAGCCGGGCCTCATCCAAACGGAGTTCGGCCACGTGGTCGGCGGGAGCCTTCAGAAGTACTACGCCGACAGCGCCTACAAGACCGGGCTGGACCGGTTCTTCGCGATGGCGTCCGATCCAAAGGCCGCCAGCCGCGGCACCGACGCCAAGGTTCTCGCCCGGGTGTTCGTCGAGGCGGCGACCGCAGCCAAGCCGCGACGGCGGTACGTGAAGGGCGCGACAGCGCGCCCGCTGATGTTCATCCGCAAGTGGTTCGGCGACGGGATCTACGAATCCGTGCTGCGCCGCACCTTCGGATGAGGAACCGGCCCCGCAGAGTACCGGCTTGGGCGGATCCGTCTCGATGTTCAGCATCAGGATAGCCGGGGCCGGCGCCCTGCCGCATGCCGAGGTCGGGGCGGCGCTTGAGGCGGTCCGCGAGTCGGATGCGTGGCTGGGCATCCGGCTGTGTCTGGAGTTCGTGGCCCTGACGGCGACGAGGAGCGGCGAGGCGCGCCGGGCGCGCTGGCCGGAGATCGACCGGGACCGCGCGACATGGACGGTGCCCGCGGAGCGCATGAAGGGCGGACGCGAGCATCGGGTGCCCCTGTCGACGGGCGTGCTGGCGGTGCTGGAGCGGGCGCAAGAGCTCGAGAACGGATCGGGGTTGATCTTCCCCAGCTTCAAGAGGCTGGAGCTGCGGAGCCCTCAGGTGGCCGGAGTGTTTCGGGACCTCGGCATCCCGAGCACGGTGCACGGGCTGCGGAGTTCGTTCCGCGACTGGGCCGCGGAGACGGGCGTGGACCGCACGGTCGCCGAGGCGGCGCTGGCGCACAAGGTCGGCGGGGTCGAGGGCGTGTACTTCAGGAGCGACCTCTTCGAGCGCAGGCGCCGAGTCGTGCAGGACTGGTCGGCCTATCTCTCGGGCCGGAGAGCGGGCACCGAGACCTGATCCAGACCTGCGGCCGGGCCAGGAGCCGATTTCCGGGCGTTCCGGCCTCCATGGGCGACGATAGAGGCCGCAGGAGCGGTTCGGCGACCTAGAAACACACTATGTCACCACGCTACAACGACTTGACCCCTCCACGGGCCGCCGAACTTCGGTCTAGGGTGTGGGACCAAGATTGCAGGGGCGTTTGCGCGCGGGCAGCTTGGGGGGATTGTTTACCAGTCCGAGGGAGAGAGAATAGGGGGACGAGGATAAGGAGAGGTTAGAACCATGCTAAAGGTCCACCTCAGTATCATGGGTGTTGTGGTCGGCTGCCTGAGCGTGTTCACCTGGGTCGCCAACGCAATTCCGCAGATCCAGTCGGATGTGCCCGAGGACCTGGTGTTGTCGGACGAAGTCACTCCCGAGGAGCTCATCGCGGCGGGCGAGGACCTGTACAATGGCGGAGGCGGCTGCACGGCGTGTCATGGCCTCGGAGAGCGCGCCCCGAATCTGCTCACCGATCACGCGGGAACCGGGCTGATCGGCGAGCGTTGCGCAGACCGTGTTGCAGGGCAGGACTGCAAGCAGTACCTGCATGCGTCGCTGGTCGACCCCAACGCCTATCTGGTGGAAGGGTTTGCGCCCATCATGCTGGACGCGAGCCGCACCCTTTCCTCCGTACAGATCTGGGCGCTGATAGCCTACCTGCAGTCCTTGGGAGGGGAGGTCACGGTGAGGGGAGCGGATTTCGAGGAGAGCGGCGGAGGAGGCGGGGTCGCACCTCTGGCTGGGGATGCGCGCGCGACCACCGACCCGCAGCAACTGATGGCGCTGAGTGGTTGCACAGCCTGCCACTTGCCCGCCGCTATGGAACTCCCCGTGCGGCTAGCGCCGCCCTTCGACGGGATCGGATCGCGCATGACGACCGAGGAAATACGTGCGGAGATCTTAGATCCGAACGCCGTCACCACCGAAGGATATGAGGCTTTTGGAGGAACCATGCCAACCTATTTCGGAGAGAGGCTCACTGCGGCGGAACTCGAGGCAATCGTTAGATTTCTCGCTTCGCTGCGATGAACGACGCGTTCCCGTCGTACGCTTGAACTCCAGCGTCTCGGATTCGCGTCCGGTGGCCAACGCCAGAGTTTTCTCAAGCACCATAGGCGAATCTCTAACGCGGGCCTCGCTCCGTGTGACGCCTCAACCATCCGCTTCCATCTAGAGAACAGTAACTCCTCCGAGCGCTGATGGATGAGCGCGGGCTTGACTTACCTGAACCGAATACGGGGACTTCCCGGATTGATCGGGACGTCGCCGGCGCTTAGCACTCTGCGGGCTGCGGCGTAGATTGCCGTTGCATCCATCCTGCCCACCCGGGGCAGGATAAGCGCTCTGAGCTCATCCGTCGAAGCGCCCTGTATGGCGTGCAGTTCGTCCATCAGCTTTGCCTGCCCATCGGCCCGCCGCACAATTTTCCATGCCGATTGACACCCAACGAAGCGGCTCGTGAACTTCTACTACCTGGGTGAACGTGGGTACGCCGGTTCTGATTTGCTTACCGGTTCTCGGGGCCGACAGGTCGTTTCCCGCAAACGGGGGCTCCCGCGGCTAGGACGTGGTGTCGAGAAGATGCCCCTTCCCGCCGGTCGGGGCCTCAAGTATTTGGTGCCGCTCCCCTCAATACCCCCGGACGCCCCTGCTGTCCGGCGCGCCGTCACCCTGCGTGCAAACGGGGCCGAGGGATTTCGACCGCTCCCTTGCCGCGAATCCCTGGGCGAGTGGGTTGCCTCCCGGCGTCAAGATGTGAGCCAGGCGCGGCGTGCCGCCGTCCGCGTCCCCGAAGGGTGGACGGGGTGTGCGTGTTGCGGCAGTGCCCTGTCGGCACGCGACACCCCGTCCCAGAGGACTCGAACAGTGAACAGTCAAATACCTGTCCTTTGTTGCGATTCTCCGGCTTTTTCGGTACGGTGGAATCCGACTTGAGGTCTCGGCAAAAAGAGCAGATCGTGCAGTCCTGATTGAACTTATACGATTTTTTGCCTTGGATTCCATGGCCCTTTGGGGACACTTACAAGCAGGAGGTCGGCGGTTCGAATCCGTCAGCGCCCATGGCCGGGCTCGCCCCCGCGAGGTTCCGCAATCGCTCCTTTCCGTGTATCCTGTCCTGTCCTTCCGTCGGATAGGGCAGTCCGGCGGTGTCTGGTGCACCCACAACGCAGGAGATGTAATGAACAAGAAGGAAATGGCGGCCGCTCTCGCGCAGCAGGCCAACCTCTCCCAGGCGAAGGCAGCGGACGTGCTCAACTGCATCTTCGACACAAGCGCCGGATCGGGCATCATCGCCGGCGAACTCGACGCGGGCGGCAAGGTGACGGTCCCCGGATTCGGCAGCTTCGGCGTCAAGTCGCGCGCCGCGCGAATCGGAACCAACCCGGCCACCGGCGAAAAGATCACCATCGCGGCGAAGAAGTACGCGTATTTCAAACCCGGCAAGCCGTTGCGGGACCGCATAGCAGGGGGATAGATCCTCGGAAGTAACTGCACGCAGTACGGAGAGCATTCCGGCGCGCCCGGACGTGGCTGGATGGCGACGCCCGCGATTCCGGCCGACCCTTGCCCAGGTGGCCTGATCGATATCCCGCTGGCGCGCCGGATGCTCTCTCCCAATCCTCAACCCTCAGGACCCTGGTCGACCGAAACGTGAATCCCTCCGCCCCCTCGCCGGTCGAGACAGAGGGAGATCCGCGCGCGACCGAGCCGACCGCGAGCCGGGTCTCCCGCTTGGCCAAGGTCATCGACCATTCCCGGTGCATCGGCTGTCATGCCTGCACCACCGCCTGCAAGTCCGAAAACGAAGTCCCGCTCGGGGTCACGCGCACCTACGTCAAGCACGTCGATGCCGGCCACTTCCCGCGCACCCGCCGCGCGTTCCAGGTAACCCGCTGCAACCAGTGCGAGGACGCCCCGTGCGTAACGGCCTGTCCCACCTCGGCCATGTTTCGCCGGTCCGACGGTATCGTGGACTTCGACAAGGAGGCATGCATCGGCTGCAAGGCGTGCATCGCCGCCTGCCCCTACGACGCCATCTTCATCAACCCCGAGGACCATTCCGCGGAGAAGTGCAACTTCTGCGCGCATCGCCTGGATATGGGTCTCGAGCCGGCGTGCGTGGTGGTGTGTCCCACGGAAGCGATCCTGGTCGGGGACCTCAACGATCCGCTGGCCAAGGTGACGGAGATGGTCCACGAGGACGCCCTCACGGTCCGGCGCCCGGAGAAGGAGACCCGCCCGAAGCTCTTCTACAAGGGTGCCCGCCAGGTGACCCTGGATCCGCTGGCGGCGGCCCGCCCGGAAGGGGGGCTGTTCATGTGGAGCGAGCAGGGGAGCGGCGCCGACCAGGTGACCTCGGGCCACCCGGGCTGGGGCAACTCGTCCGCCGGCGCGATCCTGAGCTACGACGTGCCCCACAGCGCTCCCTGGGATGCGCGGGTCAGCCTCTACACCTGGACGAAGTCGATCGCGGCCGGAGCGTATCTGGCGCCTCTGCTGCTCATCCTCTTCGGGGCGCTCTCGTGGACGGACCCGCTCTGGCTCTTCGGCGCGCCGCTGTTGGCGCTGGCTTTTCTCGTGGTCACCACGGGCCTTCTGATCTGGGATCTGGAGCATCCCGGGCGCTTCCACTACATCCTGCTCCGACCCCAGTGGCGAAGTTGGCTGGTGCGCGGAGGAGTCGTGCTGGCCGGTTTCGGGGCCGTGCTGGCGGCCCATCTGGGGGTGGCCTGGACGGGAGCCTCCGATGTCGCCCGTGTGCTGGCGCTGGTCGGAGGCCCGCTGGCCGCGATGACGGCGGTGTACACGGCGTACCTGTTCGCCCAGGCGAAGGCCCGGGACCTGTGGCAGAACCCTCTGCTGCCGCCCCACTTCCTGGTTCAGGCGCTGCTCGCGGGCGCGGCCGCGATCCATCCGCTGGCGGCCCCCGGCGTGCGCCCGCTGCTGGCCGGAAGCTTCGCGGCGCTCACCGCCGCCCACCTGCTTCTGGTCCTGGGCGAGATCACCATCACGCACGGGACCGCTCACGCGCACCTTGCCGTCCGCGAGCTGACCCGGGGTCGCTTCGCCGCCTGGTTCCGGGCCGGGATCCTCCTGAGCGCGATCGGGCTCGCCGCCCCCTGGATCGGGCTGCCGGCCCTCCTCGCCGGGCTTCTCGGGCTGCTGGCCTACGAGCACGCCTACGTGCAGGCCGGACAATCCGTCCCCCTGTCGTGAGGATCGCGCGATGAAGCACGAAGGCCACGGGATCGTGCCATGAAGGACGGTGGCCGCTTGGACCTGAAGCGCCTGAACGAGCGGGTGTCGGCCGCCCGCCGGGAGGCGGAGGAGCGCGGCGAGAGTTTCTACCCGGGGCCCAGCCGCGTGCACCTCGCCTCGTTTCCGCCGAAAGAGCGCTGGGACGACTGGGTGGAACTGGACTCGCGCGCGTGGCCCCGGCGGGTCGAAAAGCGCTACATGCTGGTGCCGACCACCTGCTTCAACTGCGAGTCTGCGTGCG
>JAJDVR010000068.1 GCA_022826025.1 Gemmatimonadota bacterium
CGTCACCGGGAACTCGTGGGACACCGACGCGCCGTGCTCGTCCTCCGCCGTGACCGTCACCAGCGCGTGGCCCCGCAGCACGCCCGTCACCGTCAGCCGGTCCTCCCACACCGCGACCGTCGCCGCCGCTTCGTTCGACGACGCCGCGCCGTACTCCAGGTCGTCGTCTTCCGGGTCGGAGAAGTGCTCCGACAGGTCCACCAGCGCATACTCCGCCGGCTTGAGCGTCATCGCCGGAATCGCCTTCGTCACATCCGGCGCTCCGTTCGGCACCGTCACCGTGAACGCCTGCGACACCGACGCATCGTGCACGTCGCGCGCCGTGACCGTCACCCGCGACTCGCCGGGAGACACGCCCGTCACCGTCAGCTTGCTCCCGTTCACCTTCACCGTCGTCGCCGCCTCGTTCGACGACGACGCCTCGTAGGTGAGCGCGTCGTCGTCCCGATCGCGGAAGTGACCCGACACGTCCACCGTCATCGAGTCGCCCGACGCAAGCGTCATCGGCGGAATCGCCTTCACAATCTCCGGAGCGCGGTTCGTCGGAGGCGGATCCGACACCGTAACCCCGAACTTCTGCGCGACCTGCTTGCCGTGCGGATCGCGAGCCGTCACCGTGACTTCCGCACTCCCCTTTGCCACGCCCCGGACGAACACCGTGTCGCCCCTCGCCGAGACCGTCGCCACATTCCGGTTCGACGACGTGGCCGTGTACGTCAGCGCGTCGTTGTCCGGGTCGCTGAAGTGCGACGACACTCTCACCGCCTTCGACCTTCCGGTCTCCACCGCCTGCGCCGGGATCGCGCTCTCGATCTCCGGACGACGGTTCGTCGGAGGCGGATCCGAAACCGTGACCCGGAACTTCTGCGCGACCTTCGCATTGCTCGGATCGCGGGCCGTTACCGTGACTTCCGCACTCCCCTTCGACACGCCCCGGACGAACACCGTGTCGCGGCTCACCGAGACCGTCGCCACGTTCCGGTTCGAGGACGACGCCGAGTATGTCAGCGCGTCCTTGTCCGGGTCGCTGAAGTGGGACGACACGACGACCGTCTTCGACTGTCCCGCCTCCAGCGCCTGCGCCGGGATCGCGCTCACGATCTTCGGAGCGCGGTTTGGCTCGGGCGTGTCCGTAACCGTTATCGTCACGAAGTCGGTGTCCGTGTCCCCGCAGTCGCCCGTCACCGTCAGCCGGAAGGTGAGTGCCGTGGTGCCGTTCACCTGTGGCGCGTTGAAGCGTGGCCTCGCACCGTTCGCACTCGATAGCGACACCGACGGGCCGCCGGTCTGCGACCAGCTATAGCTCACGGCACCCGAACTGTTGCTCCCATCCAGCGTCACGCCCGTACCCTCCAGCACGCGCTGGTCGTTGCCCGCGTTCGCTGTTGGATCGGTGCAGACGATCGGATTGACCGTGACCCTAACCTTGTCGGTGTCTGTCGCGTCGTCGTCGTCCCAGACCTTCAACGTGAACGTGTAGTCGGTCTCCGCGTCGACCGAGGGCGCATCAAAGGTCGCTTTCGCCGCCTTCGGGTTGGTCAGTGTCAAGGGACCCGTCCATTGCCACCGCACTATGCGTCCGTCCGGATCGCTGCTGCCACTGCCGTCCAGCGTAACCTTATCGTACTCGTCCACCGTTAGGTTGGACCCCGCATCCGCATCGGGCGGCTGGTTGCCCACCACCGTAATCGTGACCGATGCATCGGCGGACTTGCCGCAGTCGCTGGTTACCGTCAACCGGAAAGTGAGCCGAGCCCTGCCCTGAACTTCCGGCGCATCGAAGGTGGCACTTGCAGTGTTCGCGCCCTGCAAAGCCACCTTCCGGCCGCCGGTTTGCTGCCATGTGTAGCCGACTGCCCCTGAGCTCCCGCTGCCGTCGAGCGTCACCTCCGTTCCTTCCGGCACTTCGCGGTCCGAACCCGGATCGGGCGTCGGCACCACGCATGGCTTGACCCTGACCGTCACGTCGTCGGTATCGGTGGCGTCGTCGTCGTCCCAGACCTCCAGCGTGAAGGTGTAGTCGGTCATCTTGGTGACGGTAGGCGCATCGAAGGTCGCCGTGGCCGTGCTCGCGCCCCGCAGACTGAGCGGCCCCGTCCACTGCCATTCCTCAATCGTACCGTCCGAATCAGTGCTGCCATTGCCGTCAAGCGTCACTTCCTGGCCCGAGAACACCGTCTGGTCGGATCCCGCCTTCGCGTCCGGCGGTTGGTTGCCGATTACCGTAATCGTCACCGACTTGCTGACAGATTTGCCGCAGTCGCTAGTCACCGTTAGCTGGAAGGTGAACCGCACACGGTTCTCGATGTCCGGCGGGGTGAAAGTCGCTATCGGCGTGTTCGCGCCGCGCAAAACCACACTTGGGCCGCCGGTTTGTGTCCACTTGTAGCTGACCGCCCCGGAACTCCCGCTGCCGTCGAGCGTCACCTCCGTGCCTTCCGGCTCTTCGCGGTCGGCGCCGGGATCGGGCTTCGGCACCACGCACGGCTTGATGGTTACCGTCACTTCGTCGGTGTCCGTCGCGTCGTCGTCGTCCCAGACTGTCAGCGTGAACGTGTAGTCGGTCGTCTTGTCCTCCTGCGGGGCATCGAAGGTCGCCGTCGCCGTCTTCGCGCCACGCAGATTCAGCGGTCCCGACCACTCCCATTTCTCGATGGTGCCGTCCGAGTCGCTGCTAGCCTTGCCGTCCAAGGTGACTTCGCTTCCCGCAAACACCGTCTGATCGGACCCCGCATTGGCATCCGGAGGCACATTCGGCTCCACCGTGATCGTCACGTCGTCCGAGTCGCTGAGGCCGCCGGGATCGGTCACCGTCAGGGTGAACTTGTACCGCGTCGTCTTGTCGACATCGGGCGCGGTGAAGCTCGGGGTTGCCGTGTTCGGATCGGCGAGCGTCAGACCTCCGGTCCAGCTGTACGTCAGGTCGTCCTCGTCCGGGTCCGTCGAGTCGGTGCCATCGAGTACTACTTCGTCATTCTCGGCAACTGTCTTGTCGTCACCCGCGTCGGCGGTGGGGGTCCGGTTGACCTTGATGGTCACATGGACGCTGTCGCTTCCCCCGCAGTCGTCTTTCACGGTCACGGTGATGTGAAAGCTGCTCCGATTCAGGGTGCCGGTCGTCCGGATCTGCCCGGTCAGACGGTTGATCGCGAACTTGTTCTGTCCTCCGGTGATCGAGTAATCCGCGATGCTGTGCGTCTCGGCGGCCACCGTGCCGACCACCGTGCCGATGGGCGCCGTCTCGTTCAGCGTGAACATGGTCTGCACGTCATCCGGGAACTCGACGGTGCACTCGATGAACGCGGCCCGCGCGCTCGGATCGACGCTGGCGGCGCTCGCGGTCGCGGCGCTGGACGCGAGCGACGACGGATCCAGGGACACGTAGAACACCTCGACGGGCTCGGCGGCGGCGTCCCGTAGCGTCCGCACGCCGATCGGCTTCGACGTCTCGCCCGGCTGGAACGACACGACCTCGTCTGCCGCCGTGTAGTCCCGCCCCGCCAAGGCCGTCCCGTCGCTCGTCCACCAGCGCACGGCCACCCGCTCCCCCACGGGCGTCGACAGCCTCACCGTCGAACGCCATGCGGACCCTTCGCCGATGGTGTCCGGCATCGGCGTCAGCGACACCGTCAGGCTCCCGTCGTCCACGATCGTGACCGTGGCCGGAGTCTGGTCCACGACAAGCGTGCCGGGACCGGTCGCGGCGGTGAGCGCGAGCACCACGGTCTCGCCGATGTCCAAGACGCCGTCATCGATGGCCGACAGCGCGATCCGCGCACGGCTTTCGCCCCGCGCCACCGCCACCTCGCCGGATAGTGCCGTGTAGTCCTCGCCCGCCGCGGCCGTGCCCGAGACCGAGTACCGCACCGCCACCGCCCCGTCGGCGGTGCTGCCCGTGACGGAAATTTCGAAGTGGCCGGTCTCGCCTTCGTCCAGCGTGCCACCGGCGGGCGCGGCGAGCGTCACCCTGAGCGTGTCGGAGATCAATGGAGCGGAGGTCTCCGCGGACACCCGGTCGGGGGCGGCGGCGACCGTCAGGATCAACCACGTCATCAGGAGCGAGAGGGTCCGTGTGCCGGACCGCGTGGAGCAGGAAGTTAAGCGAGGGAGAATGGGACCGACGGATAGAAGCGGCGACATTGCGCAGGGGTGTCCTCACATAAGAGAGCGGGGGGGAGTCGTGGCCCGATATGGCCGGAATTGGAAGCCATGAAGGCTACCAGAAACGCGCCTGAGCGCAAGGGCCGCGCTTGCGGGGGCGCGGCTACGCCCTCCAAGACCACGCTGGATGCTTCGACTAGCAGATGGCTTGAGGGCTAAGACTTCCGCGCTCAGGGCCGGATGATCCGCACCACCCTGCCGTCCTTGTCCACCACCACCACGGGACCTTCGACGATCTCGTCGGTCACCACGGCCGCGCCTTCCTCCTCCGCATCCGCCGCATCCCCGCCAACGTCACCCTGCGTCTGTCCGGGCAGCTGGTAGGGGTCCGCCCTGCTCACGTCGACCTCGTGGCCGAGATCAGCCAGCGCCTGCACCGTGATCGCCGTCAGCAGGGCGTCGTCGTTGCCGACCGACATAATATCGCCCGGGATCACGCGCGCCCGCCAGTGGCCCAGTCGTGCACGACCCTCGTCTTCGAGAGGCACCTTGCCTCCTGCATAGTCCTGGCCACCGGCTGCGTCGAACGCCGCCACCGCGCGCTGACCCGCAAAGTGCGGGTCCGAATCCCCCGCCCGGTGCAGATCTCCCCAGTAGCCCATCCCAAGCACGTGGCCGATCTCGTGCAGCGCCGTCGCGTAGAACGTGTAGCTGTATTGGTCCGACACCAAATACACCTCCGAGAACCAACTTCCGCCTACGAAGGGAAGCTCCGATTCCTCCCGTACCCCACATCTGGTTGCAGATCCAACCGAGTTCCTTACACCGGATTTCATGTACATGCCGACCACTAGGTCGTCCACCACCCCGACCAAGCGCGGGCCGCGGATTCCGTTCGCGCAGAACCCGGGCAGCGGACCATCGACCGGCACGTCAGGCAAGTCTCCGACCACCACCTCCATCCACCGGTCCGCCGCCCGCCGGATCTCCCGCTTCGCCTCCTCCGTGAAGCCGGGACCGAAGACCAGTTCGATGTTGAACGCGTCGGGATCCGGGGCCGGAACCACCCACATGCGGAACTTCTGCACGGCCCGCAGTCCGTCCGGATCGGTCGCGGTCACCTCGACCTCGGTGGTGTCCTCCGATTCCGGCTCAAGCCATAGGGTCGCGCCTTCGATCCTGCCACGGGCAACGCTTGGATCACTGAAGTCCACCTCGTAGGCCAGCGGGTCGCCATCCGCGTCATGGAAGTATTCCGCCAGCGCGATGTCCGCTGCCGGGCCGTTCACCTGTAGCCGGTGCGCCTGGATCGTGGATCGCGTGACCGGTGTCTCGTTCTTGGCCACCGCGAATAACGCCATCGGATCGCCCGATACCACTTCGAGGGCCTCGAATCCCTCCACCGCACCCGGCGGCGTCCCGAGGCTCACGTGCGCCGCGCCAGCCTCCGTCCCGCCACTGCTGACCACCATCGCATCGCTCACCGTGTCGCCCGCCTCGACCGCGAGGAACCCGCCGGATCCCGTTCCCCGCTGGATCGACACCGGGATGCGGAACGGATAGGGCGCTCCGCCCGGCACCCGCAGCACCACCCGCGCCGGACCCGGCGCCAGCAGATCGAGGGTATCAGCCCTTCCCAATTCTGCATGCACGGGGAACGGCGCGCCCGGGTTGTAGCGCAGGCGCACGTACTCCAGTTGCGAGAGGCCCGCGAACACTCCGCGCGGCAGCGAATCGAGGCGGTTGCCCTCCAACCTCAGCTCCTTCAGGCTCGGCGACCCTGAGAAAACGCGAGGCGGCAACTCCCTGATCCCGTTCGAGGTCAAATCGAGCCTAGTGAGTTCCGGCAACCCTCCAAGTAACCCGGCAGGGATCTGAGCGACATCATTGTGAGCCAAGTACAGCCATCGCAGCCGGGGAGTCGAGTCGAAGAGTCCCGGCGACAGGGCCGTCAGGCGGTTTTGGTCGAGCACTAGAATGTCCAGTTGCGGTAGGCCCGTGAAGACATCCGCCGATAACGACTCGATTTCGTTCTTCTTGAGGCTGAGGTATTCGAGGCTGGACAGATCCCCGAATAAGCCGGTCGGCAGCTTGGTCAGGCGATTGGCGTTGAGCGACAGAGTACGCAAGCTGTTGAGACCCGCGAAGACATCAGGCGGGAGCGTCGTCAGGCGGTTGACCCCCACCCACAGCAGATCCAGCGCGGGGAGGTCTCTGAACAGGCCCGGCGGCAGCTCGGTCAGTTGGTTGGCAGTGAGTACCACGTCCTCCAAGCGCGACAGGCCCGCGAAGATGTCCGGCGGAAGCGTCTTCAGTTGGTTCCCCGACAGGTTCAACCACCGTAACTCCGGCAGCCCGCGGAAGATGTCCGGCGGAAGCTCCTTGAGCCGGTTGTGGTCGAGATCCAACCACTCCAGATGCTCGAGGCCGGCAAAGAGCTTCCGAGGAAGTGTCGTCAGCTGATTGTTGTCCAGGCCGAGCCGTTCCAAGTGCGTAAGCCCTTCGAAGAGGTCCAAGGGAAGCTCTGTGAGAAGGTTGTCTTGCAAGAGCAGGCCACGAACGTTAGGTAGCCCGGCAAAGTCTCCCGGCCGGAGCCTTCGGATGCCTCGGCCGTAAAGGGGCAGATGATCCACGCGCTCGAGGTGTTCTTCCGTCAACTCATGGCAACCCGCGACATCCACTCCGTGCCACCCAAGCCATTGCACGATGACCTCGCTCACTACGGGTGTGCGGTTGCACGCCCCCTCGTTCGACACCGCCGTCGCGTCAAGCGTGACCGCAGCGCCGTTCGCGGTTTTCGCCACCAGACGTTGCGCCCCCAGCCCGGACGCCAGTGTCCAGACCGAGCGCGCAAGCCCGAGGCTGTCGGTCTCCGTCACGTCCGGATCCACCCGACCGCCCTCCGTTTCCGGCTCGAACCGCACCGTCGCGCTCGGCACCCCCCGCCCCCATTCGTCGAGCACCCGCACCAACAGCGGTTCCGGCAAGGCGTGGCCCGCCAATGCCCACTGGTCCTCCCCCGACCATGCCTCCACCGCCGCCACGGTCTCGTCCGGGTCCAGAGCGGTCGCCCCGATCTCGACGGTCGCCGCACCGTCCGCCGAGACCGCCAGAGTCTGCCGTCCCGGCTCGGGTCCGAGCGTCCACTCGACCGCCGCGACACCCAAGCTGTCGCTGAGCACTTCGCCGGGCTCGACCCTTCCGCTGCCGTGGCTGGCCTCGAACCTCACCGCGGCCCCCGACACGGGCGCGCCGCCGGTGTCCAACAACCGCACTCCGACCGGCTCGACCGGCGGCAGCCCCGCGGCTGCCCGCTGCCCCTCCCCGAACACCTCCTGTGCGGCGGCGGCCTGACGTACCACAACCATCGCCTCGGCCACCGCCCTCGCATCCTGGGCCACAAGGCGGGAAACGCCGTTGGCGCGCGCCGTCACGTTCCCGGTCGGGTCCACCACGAACACCGTCGTGTCCCGGCTGCTCCACCGCACCCGGCTTGCTCCCGGCCCGCCGCCGCCTCGAACCGTGAACGGGAACCGCTCCCCCAGATGGGTAAGGGTCACCGAGTCCGGCACGATCTCAAGCGATGCCTCCGGCCCCGCCACGCCGCCTGGGTCGCATGCCTCCAGGGCCGCCAAGAGTAGAACTGCGGCTGCGACAAACGCCGCAAGGCCGCACCGAGTTCCCCGGAATCGGCGCGCCGGAGGCGAAGTCCAGCGAGGATCCGGGCGATCTTCGCTCACGACGGCCACAGGCATCTTTGTCCGCATCTGCGTTCAGCTTCCGGTTGGCGCGGCCGCATGCGGTAGTCGTCGCGTCCGCCTTCCATGGTCGTTGGTGCTCCGAATATGCCTGCGGCACGCCACGTCCGGCAAAGGGGGGAGCCTGCCACCATGAGGCGCGGCGTGGTCTCTAGTTGTGCCGAAGCCTTCTGGAGAACCAGTCGGTAGAGCGTTCGATGGTGGCCGAGCACACGCCCGTCGAGTCGTAGCGGAGGCGAGACCTCCTGGCGTTTCTTGAGACTCCAGGACCCTCCCCGCGAGTTGACTTCCTCGCGGGAAGCACTCCACAGTTTTCGGGCATGGAGACGGCGAAGCAACGATTCGACGCAGCGGTGGCCGGGGCGGTCCCCCGCCTCGCGGAACGCGCACGGGCGCTGGAGCCCTTGGGTTGGACCGGACGCCGCGCCGAGTGGATCGCGCTCGCGTGCTTCCACGGCGGCATCTTCACCCGGGCGCAGTGGACGGGCTTCCTCGGTTGCCATCACGAGAAGGTTCGCCGCGCCGTCGGCAAGCTCGTCGCGCAGGGCGTCGCCGCGGATGAGAAGCCGCGCGGCATCAACGGCATCGGACGCATCTGCCGGATCCATGGTCGCAGGGTCTACCAGGCGCTCGGCATGGGGAACCGCCGTCGCCGGCGGATCACTTCGCCGGAAGTGCTGATGCGCCGCCTTCTCGCCCTCGACTTCGTGCTCGAACGTCCCCGCCTGCCTTGGCTGGCGACCGAAGCCGACAGGGTCGCCGCCTTCGAGGCGCTAGGGATCGAGCGGCAAGTCTTTCCCCAGCGGGTCTACCGGGGCGCGCTCGGGGGCCTCCGGCGCTACTTTCCGCTCCGGCTGCCCGTCGCGCTGGACACGGAGCGCGCCGTCTTCGTCTACGCCGACCCGGGCCACGAGACCACGACGGCGCTTCGTTCCTGGGGCGCTGCGCACGGCGACCTTTGGAGGGCGCTCTGGGATCGCGGCCACAAGATCGACGTCGTGGGGGTCGTCCGGACGACCAAGGAATTCAGCCGGACGCGGACGGTGCTCGCCAACTGGGCTCGGTATCCCCGCCCCTCGGAGAGCGGCGAGAAGACCCGGCGCGAGCTCGCCCGGATCGAG
>JAJDVR010000044.1 GCA_022826025.1 Gemmatimonadota bacterium
CAGTACGCGACCACCCCCACCACCAGGACCAGGATCCGCATCAGACGGCGCTGGGCGGCGTCGCTCAGCCGCCGGAAGGGGCCGACGCCGTCCTCCACCGTCACGGATGCCGCGGCATGCAGGAGAGCGTCGCCGGTCGACATCGACGCCGAGAGGGCGCCCGCGCAGAACAGGCCCACGACCAGCACGGGCAGCTCGGAGCGGAGGATGAGGAAGGGGAGGATGAAGTCGGCGTTGGGGGGAGACTCCGGCAGCAGCACGCCGGCGAAGCCGATCAGGAACACCGGGATCAGGAAGAGTTGAAAGGTGGGGAAGAGGACCACGGTGCGGCGCAGCGTCCGGTCGTCGCGCGCGGTGAAGGCCTTCATGAACAGGTGGGGCCACATCATGAGCCCGATGGCGCTGACCAGGATGGCGCTCGAGTAGCCGCCCCAGCTCCAGGGATCGCCCGCGCCGGTGAGGCCCGGGACGGAGAGCATCTCCGGGCGCTCGGCGAGGATGCGCTCGAACATCTCCCCGACCCCCCCGTACAGGCGGAAGGGCAGGTAGATGCCGAGCGACCAGGCGATCGTGACCATGAAGATGCCCTGGAAGGTGTTCGTCCATCCCACCGCGGCCACTCCGCTGGTCAGCACGTAGAGGGCCACGATGCCGTAGGCGATCGCCGCTCCCACGGCCAGCGGCACGTGGCCGTCGGTGACCGCCTCGATGACGATGCCCGCCCCCTGCATCTGCAGGGTGACGTAGGGCACGAACGCGGCCACCGAGAGCGCCGCCATCAGCGCGGAGAGGAAGCGCGAGGGGAAGCGTCCGACCAGCAGCTGCGCCTGGGTGACGTAGCCGAAGCGTCGCCCGAGGGCCGCCGCACGCGGCCCGATGAAGTACCAGGGAGCGATTCCGAGGGCGCCGTAGGAGAGGATGTAGAAGGCCGCGGCGCCGCGGGAGTAAGCCCAGCCCGGCCCGCCCAGGAAGGCGAAGGCGGAAAAGACGGTCGCCCCGGTGACGAAGTACATCACGAGCAGCCCGAAGCGGCGGTCTCCCGCCACATATCCGGTCACGCTCCGGGAGGCGCGCCGGCCCGCCGCCAGCCCGATCCCCAGCGTGACCGCCAGATATGCCAGGATCAGCCCCGCGATCAGGTGCCAGCGCTCCATCTAGGCGGCACCTCCGTTCCGGGAGTCCTGTCCCGGTCCGCCTCCGCGGTTCCGTTCCTCCGAGCGGTCCAGCACGAAGAGCACGACCGCCCCCAACCCCACCCAAAGCCCGATCGCGGCCATGTTGAAGGGGAGGCCCAGCACGAGCGGCAGAGGACGGTTGAAGGGGACGAAACCCGGCCAGGTGACGAAGATCAGGAAGAGCACGAAGTAGATCGTGGCTCCGGCGCGCACCAGCTTCATCCCGTTCATCGTCCCCGGAACTCCGGACGGCGCTTCTCGACGAACGCGCGCACCCCCTCACGGCCATCGTCGCTCGCGAAGGCGGCGAGAAAGAGCTCCTTCTCGAGCGCCAGGCCCTCGGCCAGCGGGGTCTCGGCGGCGGCCCTGAGCGACTCCTTGACCAGCCCGAGCGCGACCGGGCTCCAGCGCGCCATGCGACCCGCCAGTTCCCGGGCCTGCTCGAGGTGCTCGCCCTCGCCGGCGAGGATTTCCACCAGGCCGATGCGGTGGGCCTCGGTGGCGTCGACCACGTCGCCGCTCAGGGCGATGCGGGCGGCCTGTCCCGGCCCCACCAGCCGCGCCAGGCGCTGGGTGCCGCCGGCCCCCGGAATCAGCCCCAGGCGAATCTCGAACTGGCCGAAGCGCGCGCTCGGGTCGGCCACGCGCACGTCGCAGGCGAGCGCCAGCTCGACCCCGCCCCCCAGGCAGAAGCCGTGGATCGCGGCGATGAGGGGCTTGGGGAAGGCGGCCACCGCGTCGTACACGCGCCGGCGCCGGTAGACCTCCCGCTGCTCGCCGGCGGAGCGCCCCGCGAACTCGGCGACGTCGGCGCCCGCGGCGAACGCCTTCTCCCCGGTCCCGCACAGGATGGCGACCCGCACGGAGTCGTCGTCGGCGAGCTGGCTCATCGCCTGGGCGATCTCGCGCCGCACCACCGCGTTGAGAGCGTTCAGCTTGTCGGGCCGGTTGATACGCACGGTCGCGACGAAGCCCTCGCGCTCGACCACGATGGTCTCGTAGTTCGGTCCGCCCGCCGAAGCCGTCACCGGCGCACGTTTGCCGTCAGCGTCCGTCCGGCTGTTGCCGGTCCCCCTGGCCGTCACTCTTTCTCCCTGTCCCAGCGGTAGAAGCCTTCTCCGGTCTTCCTCCCGAGCTTCCCCTCTTCCACCATGCGCCGCAAGATGGCGGGGGGACGGTAGCGCTCGCCGCCCAGCTTCTCGTGCAGGTAATCGGCGATGGCCAGGCGGACGTCGAGCCCCACCAGGTCGGTGAGCCGGAGCGGGCCCATGGGGTGCCGGTAGCCCAGCTCCATGGCCTTGTCGATGGCGGCGGGCTCGGCCACGCCCTCCTCCACCATGCGCATGGCTTCCAGCCCCAGGGCCACGCCGAGCCGGGAGGAAGCGAAGCCGGGGGCGTCGCGGACGACGATGGGCTCCTTGCCCAGCCCGCGCGCGAAGGCGACGCCGGCGTCCAGGGTGGCCTGGTCGGTGCAGCTCCCGCGCACGACCTCCACCAGCGCCATCAGGTGCACCGGGTTGAAGAAGTGCAGGCCGAGGAAGCGACCCGGCCCGGCCAGCACCTGGGCGATCGCGTCAATGCTGAGGGAAGAGGTGTTGGTGGCGAGCAGTGCCGATGGCGAAGCGGCGGCCTCCACGCCGCGGAAAAGGCTCCGTTTCAGCCCCATGCGCTCGGGCGCGGCCTCCACCACCAGGTCGGCCTCCGCGCAGGCGCTTGCCAGCGACGGGGCGAGCGCGATTCGGTCGAGAGCGGCTGTCCGGCTCTCTTCGCTCACCTTTCCGAGGGAGACGCCCTTGTCGAGGTTTGCCCGGATGCGCGCGAGGCCGCGGTCGACCGCCGCCGCGTCGGGGTCGTGGAGGGTGACCCGATGCCCGGCCATGGCCGCCACCTGGGCGATGCCATGGCCCATGACGCCGGCGCCCAGGACGGTGACGCGCTCGATCCAGGTAGCCACGCGGGGCTGGCCGTCCACGGGCCGGCTAGTCCGCGCTGACCACGGTGGCGATCCCCTGGCCGACCCCGATGCACATCGTGGCGAGCCCGACCCCGCTCCCGCGCTTCACCATCTCGTGCACCAGCGTGCACAGGATGCGCGCTCCCGAGCAACCCACGGGGTGCCCGAGCGCGATCGCGCCCCCGTTGACGTTGACCTGCTCCGGGTCGAGGTCCAGCAGGCGCAGGCAGGGGACGGCCTGCGCGGCGAAGGCCTCGTTGACCTCGGCCAGCTCGACGTCTCCGGGGCCGATGCCGGCCCGCTCGAAGGCCCTCTGGGTGGCGGGTACCGGCCCGATGCCCATGCGCTGCGGTTCCACCCCGGCCACCGCGCTCGCGCGGATGCTGGCCATTGGAGAAAGGCCCATACCCCGTGCTCGCTCCTCCTCCATGACCAGAAGCGCGGCGGCGCCGTCGTTGATGCCCGAGGAGTTGCCCGCGGTGACCGTGCCGCCCGCTTCGAAAACGGGGGCCAGCCGGGCCAGCGACTCGGGTGTCACGCCGGCGCGCGGATGTTCGTCGGTGTCGACCAGCACCGGCCCGCCCTTCCGCCTCCGGACTACCACCGGCACCAGCTCGTCACGGAAGCGGTCGCGGGCGATGGCACGCTGAGCGCGCGCCTGGCTCTCTGCGGCGAACGCGTCCTGCTCCTCTCGCGTCACCCCGAATTCCTTCGCCACCACCTCGGCGGTCTGCCCCAGCCCGATGGTCCATTCGGGGACGAAGGCTGGGTTGGGGAAGCGCCACCCGAGCACGGTGTCGGCGACGGTTGGCGTTCCGCGGGCGTACCCCGCGGCCGGCTTCAGCATGACCCAGGGAGCCCGGCTCATGCTCTCCACGCCGCCGGCGATGAACACCTCTCCCTCGCCGGCCGCGACGGCGTGGAAGGCGCTGTCGACCGCCTGCAGCCCCGAGCCGCACAGCCGGTTGACGGTCTGGCCGGGCACCGTGACCGGCAGCCCCGCCCGCAGCAACCCCATGCGCGCGACGTTGCGGTTGTCCTCGCCGGCCTGGTTGGTGCACCCGAAGATCACATCGTCGATGCCGGTCGGGTCGATGCCGTTTCGGTCGACCAGGGCGCGGATCACCCCGGCCGCCAGGTCGTCCGGGCGCACCGCGGCGAGCGCGCCGCCGTGCCGTCCTATGGGGGTGCGGACGGCGTCGACGATGACCGCTCGCCTCATCCGTCCAGCGCCACCCAGACGCTCTTCACCTGGGTGTACTTGTCCAGCGCCGCCTGGTAGCCGAGGTCGCGGCCGAAGCCGCTCTGCTTGTATCCGCCGAAGGGCGATCCCGAGTCGTACTGGTTGTAGGTGTTGATCCACACGGTGCCGGCGCGGATCTCCCGCGCGATGCGGTGCGCCCGGCCCACGTCGCGGGTCCAGATGCCGGCCGCCAGCCCGTAGATGGTCCGGTTGGCCTTTTCGATGGCGTCGGCGGTATCCGAAAACGGGATGACCGCCGCCACCGGCCCGAAGATCTCTTCCTGCGCGATGCGCATGTCCGGGCTGACATCCGCGAAGATGGTCGCCTGCACGAAGTTGCCTTTGCCGTTGACGGTGGCTGCCTCGCCACCCGTGACCAGGCGGGCGCCGTCCGCCCTGCCGGCCTCGATGTAGCCGAGCACCACGTCCCGCTGCCTGCGGCTCACGATCGCCCCCATGCGCGTCTTCGGGCCCATGGGATCGCCGACGGTCATCTTGTCCGCGCGCGCCGCCAGCCCGTCCAGGAACTCCTCGTAGACGGCCTCCTGCACCAGGATGCGCGAGCCCGCCGCGCAAACCTCGCCCTTCCCGTAGAAGATGCCGGTGTTGGCGCCACGCACCGCGCTCCCCAGATCGGCGTCCGCGAAGACGATGTTGGGTGACTTTCCACCCAGCTCGAGGGAGACTTTCTTCAGCGTCTCCGCCGCTTCCCGCATGATGGTCCTGCCGACCTCGGTCGAGCCCGTGAAGGCGATGGCATCCACTCCGGGATGGCGCACCATGGCGGCGCCCGCCCGCGTTCCCCGTCCCGGGACGACGTTCAGAATGCCGGGCGGAAAGCCCGCTTCCGCCGCCAGCTCGCCCAGCAGCAGGGCCGTCAGGGGCGTCTCCATGGCCGGCTTCAGCACCACCGCGTTCCCGCACGCCAGCGCCGGCGCGACCTTCCAGGTGGCGAGCGACAGGGGGAAATTCCAGGGCACGATGCACCCCACCACCCCCACCGGCTCGCGCAGGGTGTAGTTCAGGAACGGTCCCTTCACCGGGATGGTTTCGCCCTGGATCTTGTCGGCCAGCCCGGCGAAGTAGCGGAAGTTCTCCACCACGCTGGGCACGTCGACGTAGCGCGATTCGAAGATGGGCTTGCCGTTGTCGCGGGTCTCCGTCTCCGCGATCAGTTGGGCGTCGCGCTCGATCAGGTCTGCCAGCCGCCAGAGGAGGCGCGACCGCTTGTGGGCGTCGGTGCGGCGCCAGGCCTTCGACGCGAGCGCGGCGTGCGCCGACTCCACCGCTCTCGCCACATCCTCCCCGGTCGCCTCCGCGACTTCGGCCAGCACCTCTCCGGTCGCGGGATTGGTGGTCGCGAAGGTTGCCCCGGAGGCCGAGGGCACCATCGCGTTGTCGATCCAGAGACCGCGTGCGGGCACGTCGCTCATCGGCTACCTGCCCTGGAAAGCGGCGCGGCGCTTCTCGACGTAGGCGGCGATGCCCTCCGTCGCATCCTCGCTCTGGAAGAGCTGTTGCTGGAGCTCGCGCTCGACGGCCAGGCCGGTCTCGAAGGGGATCTCGGCGCCCGTCTGGACCGACCTCTTGATGAGCCCCACAGCCTTGGAGGCCTTTGCCGGCGGCGTGAACCCGCCCGCGAACTCCAGGACCTTCGCCATGAAGTCGTCCCCGGAGTCGGCTTCGATCACGCGATTGATGATGCCGTGGTCGAGGGCCTCGGCGAAGCCGAAGAGCTGTCCGGTGGTCATCATCTCGATGGAGCGCGACTTGCCGACCAGGCGCGCGAGCCGCTGGGTGCCGCCCGTGCCGGGCAGCACGCCCAGGTTTATCTCCGGCAGCCCGATGCGGGAACCGCCCGCGCGCGCGACCCGCAGGTCGCAGGCCATGGCGATCTCGAGGCCGCCGCCCACCGTGTGCCCGTTGAGCGCGCCGATGGTGAGCTTCGGGGTGTGCTCGAGGCGGTTGAGGGTCTCGTTGGCGTGCAGACAGAAGAAATACTTGAACGTCGGCGTGACCTCGTTGAGCATCTGGATGCTGGCGCCCGCGCTGAAGAACTTCTCGCCCCTGCCGGTGAGCACGATGACGTGTGCGTCCTCGTCCATGCGCGCTCTCAGGATGCAGGCATCGAGCTGCTGCATCATGCCATAGGTGTAGGTGTTCGCCGGGGGATCGTCGAGGGTCAGGATGCAGACGCCGTCCTTGACCTCGTAGTGGACCAGGGTCTGGTCGCTCATGCGGGTTTCTCCGTGATGAATGGTGCGGTGGTTTCTTGAATCGGCGGCACAATTATAGTGCCGCGGCTCCGGCCCGGGGACCCTGAAAAGGGGCGGGGATCCGATCCGGGCCCGGAGCCTGCCGTCCGGCGACGACCCTCAGCGCGACGGACCGATGGGGCGTCCGGGCGTCCAGGGGGCTCCCGCGGCGGCCAGCGCCTCCTCCAGCTCGGCCAGCGCTCCGCCTGTGATGTCGGCGAGGTCCTGCTCTACGCCCGCGAGGTCTCCCTCGGCGATCTCGATGTTTCGCCGCTGGGTCGCGGTCGGGTCCTGGCGCGTCTGCCAGTGACCTCCCACCACGTTGCCCACCCGGTTGGCGACCGACGGCACGCTTGGCTCGTTGAGCGAGCCGCGCAGCTGGTCCCCCTGCAACCGCAGGCGGATGCCGGCGAATGCCTGCTCGACCTCGTCGATGCCGCCGAACAGTTCGGCTCCCGCGGCGGGCGTACGCAACAGAGCGGCGCGCATGTAGCCGAGCCGCTCCGACTGGCGCCCCAGTTCCGAGCTGGCCACCCCGATGCGCCGCTGCAGCTCGCTCACGCGGTGCTGAAAGGCCGCCACCGCCACGAAGTCGGTTCCCGGAGGCGCATTCGGTACCGGCTTTACCCGGAAGCTCTGCGCCCCGCCGACCTCCTCGACGCCGTCCGCCGTGACGAGCACCAGCTGTGCCGAGTACTCGCCGGGAGGCGCCAGCGGCCCGGCCGGGGCGGACGCCCACGGCGGGACGAACGCCGGGGTGGTGAGGTTGATGGGGTTGGGCGCAGGTCTCCGCAGGTCCCAGGTGACGCGGTGCAACCCGGCGCGCGCGGGACCCTGGACCCAGCGCACCGGCGCGCCGCCGGCGTCCGAGACCCGCACCAGCGCCCTCGGCCCGCTCTCGGCGGCCTCGGCGCGCAGCGTCTCGTATCCGGGGAAGGGCACGTCGGTGCCCAGGTCGCGCATCTCCTGCTCTTCCTCTTCGCGCCGGGCCTCGGCGGTCGCAGGCACCTCGGGAAGGAGATAGGTGAGCGTGGCCCCGAAGGGCGGGTTGGGGGCGGAGTACGCGTCGGTCCCGAGCGTCGGGCGGCCCGGCGCCTGGTTGGGAACACTGGGGATGTACCACCACGCGTCTCGCGCCGGCCACACCCCCGCGCCATCCTCCGCGGCCAGCGCCCCGCCCGCGATCTCGCGCAGCGGGCTGTAGTCGTCCAGCACGTAGAAGCCCCGCCCGAACGTGGCGCCCACGAGGTCGCCGTCCCGCCGCTGCAGCTTCAGGTCGCGGAAGGCGATGGTGGGCGCGCCCGGAAGCCGGTGCCAGTTCTCGCCCCCGTTGGGAGAGAAGTAGAGGCCCCACTCCGCCGCCAGGAAGAGCAGGTCCGCGTTCTGGTGGTCCTGCTGGATTGCCCAGGCGATGGTTCCATCCTCCAGATCCCCGGAAATGGAGGACCAGCTCTGCCCGTTGTCGTCGCTGCGGAAGACGTAGGGCGCGTAGTCGCCGGTCTTGTGCGCGTCCGCGACCGCGAACACCGTCGCGGCGTCGTGCTGGCTGGCCTCGACATCGTTGATGAAGGAGCGCTCAGGGACCCCGGGGAGCGCCGCCGCGCCGCTCCAGCTGCCGCCGCCGTCCGGGCTGAAGTGGATCAGCCCGTCGTCGGTGCCGACATACAGGACATCCTCCTGCACCGCGCTCTCGCTGATGGAGGTGATCGTGGCGTACATCGACATCGCGCCGTTGTCGTGCAGCGCGTCGAGTTCCCACACGCGGCCCATGAAGGGCAGCTCGTAGCGATTGGTGTTGGTGGTCAGGTCGCCGCTGACCGCCGTCCAGGAGTCGCCCCGGTCCTCGCTTCTCCACAGGCGCTGCGAAGCGAAGTAGAGCCGGTTCGTGGAGTGCGGGCTCACCAGGATCGGCGAATCCCAGTTCCAGCGCTCCGGCGGGTCTCCGACTTCGGGCTGGGGCTGGATCTGGATGGCCTCGTCGCTCCGGCGATCCACCCGGTACAGGTTCCCCACCTGCGTCATCAGGTAGAGGATGTCCGGGTCGGAGGGATCGAACTGAACCCCGTAGCCGTCCGCGCCCATCGGGAAGTACCAGTCCGAGTTGCGCACCCCCTCGACGTGGGTTGTGCGCGATGGCCCCCACAGCGTCCCGAGGTCCTGCGCCCCGCCCAGGATCTCGAAGAAGGGTTCCCGGTTGGAGAGGGCGACCTTGTAGAACTGCGAGATGGGCATGTTGGGGAAATGGCGCCAGGTCTCTCCTTCGTCGAAGGTCTCGTAGAGTCCGGCGTCCGTCCCCGCGAGCATGTGCCGGGTGTCCTCCGGGTCGAACCACAGCGCGTGGTTGTCGGAGTGCTTCTGGCGACCGTCGCCCAGCGTTGCGAAGGTGGCTCCACCGTCGCGCGTGATCTGGTAGAACACGTCCATCTGGATCACCAGGTCCGCATCCGTCGGGGAGGCTTCGATTTCCTGGTAGTAGTGCGGGCCGGTACCCCCGGAGATGTAGGAGTTGCGCTTTTGCCAGCTCTCGCCCTGGTCGGTGGAGCGGTAGAAGCCCCGCTCCTCCTCGTTGGCCTCGATGGTGGCGTAGACGATGTCCGGGTCGGCCGGCGTGACCGCGAGCCCGATCTTGCCCATGTCTCCGGAGGGAAGGCCGCGCGTCACCTCGCGCCAGCTGTCTCCGCCGTCGGTGGACTTGTGGATGCCGGAGGATGGGCCGCCCGCCATGTATCCCCAGACATGCCGGCGGCGCTGGAAGGCCGCGGCGTACACCACGTCCGGGTTCCCGGGCGCGAACTCGATGTCGGTGACCCCGGTGTGCTCGTCGAGCGCGAGCACCTGCTGCCAACTGGTGCCGCCGTCGGTGGTCCGGTAGACGCCGCGCTCGCCGCCGGCCGACCAGAGCGGACCCTCCGCCGCGACCAGCAGGGTATTCCCGTCGTCGGGGTGGATGAGGATCTTGCCGATATGCTCGCTGTCCGCGAGCCCCACCTGCTCCCAGCTGCCGCCTCCGTCTCGGCTGCGGTAGATCCCCGAACCCCATGCGACGTGCCGCCCGCTCACGTTCTCGCCGGTGCCCGCCCACACCACCTCCGGATTGGCGGGGTCGAGGGCGAGATCGCCGATGGAGTAGGTGGGCTGGTCGTCGAACACGGGCGTCCAGGTGACGCCGGAGTTGGTGGTCTTCCACACGCCGCCGGAGCCCACCGCGACGTACCACACGGACGGGTCGACGGGGTTCACTGCGATGTCGGCGATGCGCCCCCCCGCAACCGCCGGCCCGATCTCGCGTAGGGACAGGCTGGAAAGGGCGTCGGCGACGGACACCTGGGCGCGTGCCGGCAAGGGGAGCGCGAAGGTCAGGATCGCGAGAGCGGCGAGCGAGCGTCGGACTGAACGGGCGATGATGGGCATGGCTGATACGGGGTTGGGAAGAGTCGGGCTGCCGCGCGGGCAACGGGGCGGGCAAGTGGATTGCCGGGCCCATCGCGGGCCGGCCACATGGCTTCGGGACACCGCCACCATGCCGGGGAGCGCCCCTGCGGGCAAGTGCGGTTTCAAGTCCTGGCCGCCGGGCACGCCGCAGCCATGCTCCGCCCCTCATCGCCCGCATCCGGAACAGGCGCCGCTCCCGGTGCGCGCGAATTCATCCACGGATCGCTAGTTTGCTGGAACGGCGCGCGCGAATCGGGGGATTACAGGACGACGCGGAGAGCCGCAGGTTTCGGAGGCCAGCAAGAGGAGGAGGGCCGACACTGGTGAAGATGTCAATGCGTGTCATGGCCGGCGGGATCCTGGTCGCCGCCGGGGCGAGTCTGGGATTCGCCGTCGGCGAGGTCCCGCAAGAGCCCGGTGGCCGCGCGCCGGTAGTGGTCGTGCCCGTCACCGGCGTGATCGAGCTTGGTCTTGCCCCCTCCATCGAGCGGGCCATCCGCGAGGCGGAGGCGGAGGGCGCCGCGGCGCTCGTGCTGGACATCGACACCCCGGGAGGTCGCGTCGACGCCGCCGAGCGCATCGGTGACGCCATCGCGGACGCCGGCATACCCGTGTACGCCTATGTCAACCGCCGCGCCCTCTCCGCCGGCGCGCTGATCTCACTTGCCACCGACGGCATCCTCATGCGGCCCGGATCGGTGATCGGCGCCGCGACCCCGGTGGACGGCTCGGGGGAGAGAGCCAGCGAGAAGATCGTCTCGGCGATGCGGAGCGAGATGCGGGCGCTGGCCGAGGCGGCGGAACTCGATCCGGCGGTCGCCGAGGCGATGGTCGACGAGGCCATTGCGATCCCCGGCGTGGTGGAGGAAGGGCAGTTGCTCACCCTCACGACCGAGGAGGCCGTGGCCCTCGGCTACGCGCGCCAGGTCGACGACCTTGATGCGGTGCTGGAGGTCGCCGGCGCACGCGAAGCGCCCATCCGCAGGCACGAGATCAACTGGTCCGAGCGCCTGGTGCGCTTCCTCTCCCACCCGACCGTCGCCCCGTTCCTGCTCTCCCTGGGGTTCCTGGGGCTCATCATCGAGATCCGCACCCCCGGGCTCGGCGCGCCGGGGCTGGTCGGCGTCCTCTGCCTGTCGGGGTACTTCGGCTCGCACCTGATCGTGGGGCTGGCCGCCTGGACCGACCTTCTCCTCGTGGGAGGAGGCGTCGGGCTGCTCGCCGCCGAAGCCCTCCTGATCCCCGGGTTCGGCATCCTCGGCGTGCTCGGCATCGCCGCTATCGTGGGCGGCGTGTTCATGAGCATGCTCGGGGGTCTTCCCACGGCCGCCGACTTCTCCCAGGCAAGCACCGTCGTCTCGCTCAGCCTGGTCATCATCCTGGTGACCTCGTGGGCTCTCCTGCGACGGCTGCCGCGGAGCCGCCACATCGCGCGCTCCGGCCTCCTGCTCAAGGACGCCACCGACCGCGAACACGGCTTCGAGTCCGCACGCAGGCGCGAGGACCTGGTCGGGTCGGAAGGCGTGGCGCTCACGGATCTGCGCCCTGCCGGCACCGGTCTCTTCGGCGACGAGCGGGTGGATGTCGTCGCCGACTCGGAGTTCATCTCCGAAGGCGAATCCATCCGGGTTCTCAGCGCCGAAGGCTATCGGTGCGTGGTGCGCCCGGTGAGGAAGCGTTCCCGTCCCGCCGAATCCGGAGCGCAGGGCTAGTCCCGTGAGGTCCGGAGACCTGTCCGCCGATGTGGGCCCCGGTCTGTTCAGCGCCGGCGCCAACCACGTGACAACAGCACGAAGCTCCAAACCCCAACGTCCTTTGCCCCCACACGGATGACATCCCATGGAAGCCATCGCCGCTCTGTTTTTCCCTGTACTGATCGTCGTTTTCATCCTCATGGTGCTGTGGGCGGTGCCCGTGCGCCTGTGGATCGA
>JAJDVR010000278.1 GCA_022826025.1 Gemmatimonadota bacterium
ATGCGCGGCGATGCGGAAGAGGTGCGCGAGCTGCTGCGCGCGGGGGCGGACGTGAACGCGGCCCAGGGCGACGGCATGACCGCGCTGCACTGGGCGGCCGAGAGCGGCCAGCAGGAGTTGGCCGATGTGCTCGTATTCGCCGGAGCGAACCTGGAGGCAGCCACCCGGCTGGGCGGGTTTACCCCGCTCATGGTGGCCAGCCGCGCCGGCCATGCCGGCATCGTGCGCCTGCTGGCGGACGCGGGTGCCAACCTCGAGGCGACCACCGAGACCGGGGAGACCGCGCTCCACTACGCCGCCTGGTCGGGCAACCCGGAGATTGCAGTGGCGCTGGCGGAGAAGGGCGCCGATGTCGACGCGCAGGAATCCGCCAACGGACAGACGCCGCTCATGTTCGCCGCCGCCTACGGCCGCACCGACGTGGTGCGCACGCTGCTCGGGGCGGGCGCGGACCCCTCCATTCAGACCAACGTCATCGACTACCCGGCCATGGCCCGGGAAGACCGCGAGCTCATCAGGCAGCGTGACAGACGCCTCTCCGCGCTCTTCGGCGAGGACATCATCTCGGACACGCCGGTCGACGGAACTCGCGAGGACGATGACGAGGAGGAGGGCGACGAAGCCGAGGAGGAGGAGGAACGGCCGGCCGGCCGGGCCACCACCCGCGGCCAGACCCGGGCGCGGATGTCCTACGATCAGCTGGTAGGCAGGCAGGGCGGCAATACCGCGCTGCACTATGCCGCCCGCGAGGGCCACCACGACGTCGTCAAGACCCTCCTGCAAGGCGGCGCCGACATCGACCAGGTTACCGGCGGCGACCTTAGTTCCGCGCTGCTCATGGCGATCCTGAACGGCCACTTCGACCTCGGCATGTGGCTGCTCGAACAGGGCGCCGACCCCAACCTGCAGAGCGATCCGGGAGCAACGCCCCTTTACGCCGCGGTCCACCTGCAGTGGGTTCCCAAGTCCTTCTATCCGCAGCCGACCGCGATCAAGCAGGAGAACACCACCTACCTGGAGCTCATGAAGGCGCTGCTCGACGCCGGCGCCGACCCCAACGTGCGCCTGCAGCGCCACCTCTGGTACACCTCCTTCAACCACAACGTCCTCGGAGTCGACACCTGGGGCGCCACGCCCTTCTGGCGCGCTGCCTACGGCACCGACGTGGACGCGATGCGGCTGCTGGTGGCGTACGGCGCCGACTACACCACCCCGACCTTCCGCCCGCCGGGACGTCCCTCGACCGGCAACGGCCGCGACGACGGCGAAAAGAAGCCGGATCCCTCGGGGCTCCCCGTGGTTCCTATCGGCGGCCCGGGCGTGCAGCCCATCCACGCGGCCTCCGGCGTCGGCTACGGGCTCGGCCTTGCGGGCAACGCCCATCGCCACGCCCCCAACGGCTGGCTCCCGTCGGTACGCTACCTGGTCGAAGAGCTGGGGGCCGACGTGAACGCGCGCGACTATAACGGCTTCGCCCCGCTGCACAACGCCGCGGCCCGCGGTGACCGCGAGTTGATCGAGTACCTGGTCGGCCGCGGCGCGGACGTAACCGTGCTCACCCGCAAGGGCGAGACCACCGCCGACATGGCGAACGGTCCGGTGCAGCGTGTCACCGTTTTCCCGGAGATCGTCGCGCTGTTGGAGAGGCTGGGCGCGAAGAACAACGACAACTGCGTGTCCTGCTGACGGACCGGAGGTTCTTCAAGGAGGACGGTTGTCCGGAAAAATCATGAAGGTCTTCGCCGGCGCCGCGGTCGTACTGGTCGCGGCGCTGGTGGTTTGGTATGGTCCCACGTTCGCGACGTCGCCCCAGGTCTCTCGCGGGCTGCCGATCGAGGCGCTGGCCGAGACCGTGTGGATCGAGGAGTTCGACATCTCGGCCGACGGCGGCCTCCTCGTCTTCAAGTCCGCCGCGGGCGGGTCCTACGACCTCTGGACCGTGCCCACGGCAGGAGGCGAGCCCACCCGCATCACCACGATGGCGGGCCGGGAGATGGCGCCGCGCTTCAGCCCCGACGGGCGCTGGATCGCCTTCGAGGCCGACTTCGGAGGAACCGACGTGCGCGACATCTACGTCGTGGCGTCCGACGGCGGGGATCCCAGGCGCCTTACCGATCACCCGCTGAACGAGTCCGGCATCTCGTGGGCGCCCGACAGCCGCCGCATCTACTTCAACACCAGCATGTTCTGGGACAACTCGGTGGCGGCGGTGGACATCGAGACCGGCGAGATCGAGCGGGTCGGGCCCGGGGGCAGCGGTCAGCTGTCCGCCGACGGCGCCACGTTCGCCTTCACCCGCAACACCCGTCCGCAGGACGACGCCCAGAGCAACCAGGACATCTGGGTGATGCCCGCAGCGGGCGGGGACGCGCGCGCCCTTACCCCGAACACCTTCGACTGGCGCGACACCGAGCCGCGCTGGTCCCCGGACGGCACCCGGCTGGCCTTCGTCTCCGACCGCAACGGCTTCAACAACCTGGGCGTGCTGGACGTGGCCACCGGCGAAGCCACCATGCTTCTCACCGAGGATGTCGAGCACAGCGAGCCGCGCTGGTCCCCGGACGGCCGCTGGATCTCCTTCACACGCAATCTGGACTACGACTACCACATCTTCCGCATCCCCGCCGAGGGCGGCGAACCGGCACAACTCACCCACGCCACCGGCGTCAACGGCGGGTCGCGGGCGACCGGTCAGACCCGCGGCGGACACCTGTGGCACCCGGACGGCGAGCACATCGTCTACACCCACTCGGGGCCTTCGCGGACGGGCGACCTCTGGATCCTCCCGGTCGACGGAGGCGAGCCGCGTCAGATCACGGACCACCAGCACCCTGCCCTCGGTGACCCCGACCTGTTCGTCGAGCCGGAGTTCATCGAGTACACCAGCTTCGACGGTCTCGAGGTCGCCGGACTCGTCTACAAACCGAAGGGCGCCAGCGCCGGTGACCGCCTCCCGGGACTTTTCTTCTTTCGCGCCAACTCCAACGGACAGCATCCGAAGCAGTGGCATCCGTACGTCCAGTACTTCGTGAGCCGCGGCTACCTGGTCTTCGCGCCCAACTTCCGCGGCAGCACCGGACGGGGGAAGGCGTACCGGCAGGCGGTGCACACCCACGGCGGCGACCACGACCTGCGCGACGCCTTCATCGGCATGGATTTGCTCGCCGGGCAGGGCTGGGTCGACCCCGGGCGCGTGGGCGCCTTCGGCGGGTCGACCGGGGGCTTCTACACCACCACCGCGGTCACCAAGGACCCCGGCCGCTTCGGCGCGGGCATCGTCTGGTACGGCTCGACCGACCTGGTCACCCTGTCGACCTACGGTGGCATGGAGGGCTGGAACCGGTTCCTGATCGGCCGCACGCCGATGGAGAACCCGCGCAACTACTACGAGCGCTCCATCATCTACCACGCCGACGAAATCGATGTCCCGCTCCTTTTCCTGTACGCGCAGGGGGATGGGGCGGCGCGCTTCCAGCAGATCGAGCAGTACGGCATTCAGGCCGAGATCCACGGCAACTGGTACGACTGGGTCGTCTACGGCGGCGAGCCCCACGGCTGGTATCACTGGGGCCCCTCGAGCGTCAGGCAGTCGCTCGAGATCATGAGCGCGATGTTCGACACCTTCATCCTCGGTGACGAACACGACGTTCACGCGATGGCGGAGGAACAGCGCGAGGGCATCCGCATCCAGCGCAACCCGACCATCGAATTGTGGAACTCGCTGGTCAACGGTCGCCCTCCGGAAGGGAACTGAGGTCCAGCGGGCGGCATGCCGTGAATCCATCGGGTAGCCAACCCTCGTACATGATCCACGCACGGTTTCGCTTGATCCGACGGTGCCCCGGACCTATTGTGGGCGTTGCTCCGCAAACCGGGTGAACCAAGTTCTTCCGGGCTGAAAGACAGTTCTTTCCTTCTGATCGCAGCAGAGGAGGCCAGATGGTGCATCCAAGGTCGGACTACAAGAATCCCGAGGCCGGCAACGCCCGGCCGAGGAGGGCGGGCCTGACCCTCGCAGCGGTACTGCCGCTGGCTCTGGCGTTCGGCTTCGGCACGCCCGGCGCCGTGGAGGCTCAGGATAGCGGCCAGGTCATCGGTCAGGTGACCGACCAAGCGACCGGACGCCCCCTGGTCCAGGTGCAAGTGTACCTGGCGGGCACCGGCCTGGGCACCCTGACCCGCGGCGACGGCCGCTTCCTGATCCTGAACGTGCCCACGGGCAACTACACGCTTACCGCGGAGCGCATCGGCATGCGCACGGCCACAGCGCAGATCACGGTTCAGGCAGGCGAGTCGACGACAGCCGACCTCCAGATGGAGGAGGAGGCGCTCGGGCTGGACGAGATCGTGGTGACCGGCACCGCCGGCCAGGCTCGCCGCCGCGAGGTGGGCTCGTCCATCGCCCAGGTGGACGTCGCGACCCTCCCCGACCCGGTCCCGGCGGTCGACCAGCTGCTGTCGGCGCGGGCGCCCGGCGTGGTCGCGGTGCGCACCTCCGGCATGTCCGGCTCAGGCTCGCAAATCCGCCTGCGCGGCAACGTGAGCGTCGCCATGTCCAACCAGCCGCTCGTCTACGTGGACGGGGTGCGCATCCGCAGCGACGGCCTGGCGCTGAACCACGCCGTCGGCCAGCACGTCGCCTTCGGCCCCAAGGACGTCATGGGTCCCCTGAACGACATCAACCCGAGCGACATCGAGCGCATCGAGATCGTGAAGGGACCGGCCGCGACCGCCCTCTACGGAACGGAGGCGGCCGGAGGGGTCATCCAGATCTTCACCAAGCGCGGGTCCGGGGGAGAAGCGCAGTGGTCCGCCCAGATCGACCAGGGCGTCAACTGGGTGCAGGAATTCGGCCCGCCCAACGCGCCCTACATGCGCCTCGATCCCTGGCTGCGCAACGGGCACCAGCAGCGCTACACCATGTCGGTCCGGGGAGGCAGCGAGATCGTCTCCTACTACGTCTCGGGAAGCCTTGACAACAACGAGGGCATCCTCCCGAACGACGCCGACCAGAAGTACCTGGGACGCATCAACCTCGGGTTCCAGCCCCGCGACAACCTCGACATCCAGGTCAACACCTCGATCACGCGCCAGCACGTCGAGAACTCGCCCAGCGGCTCGAGCCCCTACAGCATCTCGCACAACGGCTACAAGAGGGCACCCCAGCGCCAGGCCCACGCCACCTACGTGCGCACATGGGAAGAGGCGGTCATCACCCGCCTCCTCGAGTACCAGATCAACACCGACGTGGACCGCGTCGTCGCCGGCATCACCACCACCTACACGCCGATGCCGCGCTTCACCAACCGTCTCACGCTGGGCCTCGACCGGCTCGCGAGCGACATGCGCAACATCCGGCCCTTCGGCTACGTCAACGACCCCAACGGTTCCGTCTCCGACCGCACCTGGACGGCCGAGCAGCTCACGGCCGACTACGTGGGCAGCTTCGACCTGCGGCTCACCGAGAGCTTCCGCACCAGCCTCTCGTGGGGCGGGCAGTCGGTGGTGGCGCGCGACACGGACCTGGGGGCCAGCACCAACGCGCTCCCGGGACCCGGCGAGCACACGGTCACCAGCGGAGCGTCCTACCAGGCCCGCGAGGCCCGCTCGCGCGTCGTCAACGCGGGCATCTTCGGTCAGACGCTGCTCGACTTCAACGACCGTTACTTCCTGACCCTGGCGCTGCGCATCGACGGCAACAGCGCCTTCGGCAGCGACTTCGGGCTTCAGCCCTACCCGCGCGCCACCTTCTCGTGGGTGATGTCCGACGAGGGCTTCTGGCCGCAGGACATGGGCGAGATGAAGGTCCGGGTGGCCTGGGGGCACGCCGGCAGGGCTCCGGGCGCGTTCGACGCGGTCCGGACCTGGCAGGCCATCCCCTGGCTGGGTCAGACCTCCTTCAACCCGCTCAACGTCGGGAACGAGAACCTCGGGCCCGAGCGCACCATCGAGCTTGAGGCGGGCTTCGACGGCGTCTTCTACGACGACCGCCTCAGGGTCGGGTTCACCTACTACAACCAGGAGACGCGCGACGCGCTCATCCCGGTGCAGCTGGTACCCAGCCTGGGCTTCACGGGCTCGCAGCTGCGCAACGTGGGCGTGCTGTCCAACAAGGGCCTCGAGCTCAGTCTCGACGGCACCGTGGTGCAGAGCCGCGCGCTCAGCTGGGACATGGGGCTCACCGTCTACACCAACAAGAGCGAGGCCGTGGATCTCGGGGGCAACGCCGGATTCGGAGTCAGCGGCGGGGGATGGCTGGAGGAGGGCCAGCCGGTTCCCGCGGTCCGCTTCGACCGCCTCATGAACCCCGACGACATCGCGGAGCCCGTGGTTGAACGCAACCACATCTGGGGTCCGAACCAGCCGACGCTGACGGTCACGCCCAGCACTTCCGTGACGCTGGGCAACGGCATCGTCGTGTCGGCGCGCGGCGAGTACATGGGCGGACACTACATCTACGACCGCCAGAGCACCACCTCGGCCCAACGCGGTCAGGTCAGCCCGCTCTGCGACGACGCCGTGCCCGCCCTCCAGGCCGGCCAGCGCAGCCAGTTGACGGCCTTCGACATCTTCACCTGCAGCGGTGAATTCAGCGCGCGCCTGGTCTATCCCAACGACTTCTTCCGCGTGCGCGACCTCACCGTGCTGACGCCCCTGCCCTTCAGCGTGCCCGGAGCGAGCACCGCCACCCTTACGCTGTCCGTGCAGAACTTCTGGACGTGGAAGAACGCGGATTTCCTCGCCATGGACCCGGAGATGGCCGGCAACGAGGGGATGAGTTCCGGGATCACGCGCTCGATCTGGGAGCACCCGCCGCCGCCGGCGAGCTTCATCGCCTCCCTCAGGATGACCTTCTGATGCGGCCGGCGAACGGAGGGAAGATCATGAACGCGATTACGAGGGAGGCGTCAGACATGCACAAGATCCGACTTGCGGGCGTTTCGCGCCGCGTGGTTCAGGTCGCCGCCGTGGCTGTTCTCGGCCTGACCGGCTGCGATCTGGAAGTCACCAATCCGGGCCCCGTGCAGGACGAGTTCCTGAACGACACGCAGGCATTCCCGTCCGTCCTCCAGGGGGTGAGGCGCTCGGCCGCTCTGGCCTACACCCGGCTGGCCTACGACTCGGGCCTGACGAGCTTCGAGGGAACCCCGGGAGGGCTCGTCGACTCGGAGTTCTACAACGGGAAGCTCACCTCCGAGAACGTGGACGATCACTGGGATCGGGCACAGCAGGCGCGCTGGATGGCGGAGGACGGCGTGCGCCGGCTGAAGGAAGCCCTGGAGGGCGAGTTCAGCTCCAACGAGATCGCCGGAAGGCTTCTGGTTCTGTCCGGCTATACGAACCGCACGCTCGGCCACAACATGTGCGTCGCGGTGTTCGATGGAGGTCCCGAGCAGCCCTCCACCGACTTTCTGAGGCGCGCGGAGGAACACTTCACCGAGGCGATCAGCGTCGGCAACGCCTCCGGAGCCTCCGACATCGCGCTCGCCGCCCAGGCCGGGCGTGCGGACGTGCGCATGTGGCTCGGAGACTGGAGCGGCGCCCGCAGCGACGCGTCCGGCATCCCCATGGACTTCGTGTACCAGCTCCACCACTACGATCTGGACGATTTCCCGGACCCCAACGAGGTCTACTTCCGCGGGGCGTCGGATCCGT
Source organism: Gemmatimonadota bacterium (assembly GCA_022826025.1). Classification (GTDB taxonomy): domain Bacteria; phylum Gemmatimonadota; class Gemmatimonadetes; order Longimicrobiales; family Gaopeijiaceae; genus BD2-11. Next base: position 7,657 of record JAJDVR010000278.1, read on the forward strand.
GGCGGGAATACACGATCTGGGGCACCTTCGCCGAGGGGTACTACACGGAAACCGGGGATCCGCGCATGGCGTGGAACGAGATCCCGGACGCCGTCACCATGGTGTACAACCTGCCCTTCTACGTTCAGCAGAAGTTCACGAGCAAGACATCGCCGCACACTCTTGCATCGGGACGGGAGATGCTCCTGATTCAGGCCGAGGAGATCCTGGTCAACAGCCCCGGCAACTTCCAGGCGGCGATGGACATCATAAACCAGGTGCGCACCAGCGTCGTGAGCGACCATACGGGTGAGGCCCTGGCCCCCGCGACCGCCGCCGACGTGAACGAGGCGTGGACCGCGCTCAAGCAGGAACGGCGCGTGGAGCTGTGGTTCGACAACCGCCGCTTCGCCGACCTGCGCCGCTGGGACAACGAGGGTCGCCCCGGGTCGACGCCCATGGAGGACATGTCGGGCCGTAGCCGTTGCTTCCCGGTGGGCGTGACCGAGGTCGACACCAACTCCAACCCGCTCAACCGAGTGAGCTAGAAAGCCGGGGCGCGGGGGAGCCCGCCGGGAGGTCATTGGTGCAGACAGGTACGGTCGATGCCGCTCAGGACGTCATCTTCGACTGGAACCAGTTGCACAAGCGGGCTCCCCTCGCACCCGGTCGCTTCGATCTGGTTGACGAGACCCTGAGGGACGGTCTTCAGTCTCCTTCGGTCACCGACCCCACCATCGAGCAGAAGATCGAGCTCATCCACCTCATGGAGGACCTCGGCATCCGGATGGCGGATGTGGGGCTTCCCGGGGCGGGCAAGCGCGCGCAGGACGATGTCCGGGCGCTGGTCGAGGAAATCCGCGACAGCGGGATGAAGCTCCGGCCCATGTGCGCCGCGCGC
>JAJDVR010000123.1 GCA_022826025.1 Gemmatimonadota bacterium
CCGTCGATCACCGCCCATCCGGTGTCGGGGAAGGACTCGCGGTTGTAGCCGCGCCAACCGTCCGTGGTCTCCCCGTCGAAGAGGAGGCGCCAGCCGGCGGCGCGCTCCGATTCGGTGAGGGTGTTCGGTGGTGCGGCCCGTCCCGCGGCCGCCGCGTCCATATCGGCCTCGGGCGTGCTCTGCCGGGGGGCGTCGGCCCCGTCCGCGCACGACGCGACCAGCACCACGGCGAGCAACCCGGCGATTCGTGACTCCATCCGTCCTCCGTCCGTTCTAGGGCCCCGGTCCCGGCAATCCATGGCTCACCAGCACGCGCTCGCGAGGCACCGCCCCGGAAGGCGCATCCGCCGCCACCGTCGCGCCGGCCGCTTCGGCGGCCTCGCCCCGCAGGATGGAACGGATCCGCCCCGTCGCCCGGTCCATCACGATGGCTACCGGTGACACGCGCGTTTCACGATCGAGCGTCGTCGCACCCTCGGGTCCGGAAAGCACGATGCGCTCGAGCGAGGCGATGCGCTCCTCCCCGAACGGGACGAGGAAGAAGAAGCTGCCGCCGCCCTCCGAGACCATCTCCATGTCGAAGTCCAGCGCGAACGCGCGGGTGCCATCTGTGGAAAAGCCTTCGACGCGATAGGGACCGGAGCCCGAGGGAAGCTGCGCCGGCGCGTCGATCGCGAACGCCGGATCCAGGTAAAGCTCGCCCTCCGCGCTCACGTGACCCCGCAGCAGCAGCCGGCTGCCCCGGGGTTCGTCCCGGGCGGCCACGGCGCGTGCGCGGGTCTCCGTCCGGAGCCGGTACTCGAACGCCTTCTTGAAGTTGTAGTCGCTGATCCATTGCGGATGGCAGTAGGACATGAGGTCGTGCGTCGAGGAGTCCACCAGCTCCCTGGATCGGGCGTCGTAGCCGAGGACGCCGATATTGCCGTCCGGATAGGGGTAGTCGGGATCGACCTGCCAGGGATTCCCGCAGGGCGAGTGCATGAGGCTCATGCTGTGACCCAGTTCGTGCGCGAAGACCTCGGCATGGGGAACGCCGAGGGCGACCCGGCCCTCCACCAGGGCGATCCCCCTGATGCCCTCGTCTCCGGCGCGGTTCACTACGCCATACCAGTATCCGCTGCCGCCCTCGGTCTTCCGGACCAGCTCGATGTCCTCGAGGATGACGATCCATTCGGCGCCGCTGGAGGCACTCGGAGCCGAGGCGATGGTGAGCGGCTCGCGAACGGTCAGATCGAGTTCGCCGACCGGCAGTACCGCCCGCATGAACTCCACCGGCGTATCGTCGGCGTCCCGGACCCACTCCAGCACATCCGCGTCCGCGCTGGATCCGGTAACCACGGGCACGATCGTGAGCTCCAGCGGCGGCATCTCGCGCACGTCGAGGGGAAGCCGCACTTCATCCAGCGTCGCTCTGGGCATGGTGCTGTCGGGATCGATCCGCAGGGCCATCTCGACGCCGGGACGCAGGGCCGCGGCCGGAATCGCCGCCTGATACCATTGGTCCAGCCGTCCCGGAAGGTTCTCGGCAAGGCCGCGGGTCGACTCGAGCGCCATCTCGGCGGCGTGGGCTTCCTGGCCATCCACAACGAACGCGGCACGGGCACTCGGCTTGAAGTCGTTGGCCCGGTCCGCGGTGGCCAGAACCCGCACAAGCCCGGGTCGCCCGGCGATGAGCGGAACCGCACCGCCGACGCCCTGGGTGGCCTGCGACAGGTGCGCTTCCGCAACCGACACCGAAAAGATCCCGTCGCAGGTCGGCCCGGAGCGTGTCTCCACCGATTCGAGCCAGGTCTGGAACCATGCCACCTCGGGGGCGCAGGCCCCGCTCCTGCGCCAGTTGAAGTCGGAAAGCTCGCTCAGGTTGGTCAGGATGCCGGGGAGCGCGCCTGCCAGTTCATTGTTGGACAGGTCCAGGCGCTCCAGCTCGCCGATCATCGCGAGATCGCGTGGGACCGGTCCCGAAAACCTGTTGCCGGAGAGGTCGAGGGCTTCGAGTTCCGTCAGGTTTCCGAGGTCCGGGGGCAGACGGCTCGTCAGCGCGTTGCCCCCCAGGTCCAGACGCTTCAGGTCCAGGAAATCGCCCACCGCGGGGGGGAGCGTGCCCGCGAGCCCGTTGTCCGGAAGCTCCAGCGCCGTGAGCAGACTGTCCTCCACGGTCACGCCGAACCACGAGGCCACGGGTGCATCCCTGAGCCAGTTCGCGTTGTTGGTCCAGTCTGCACCTCCGGTCGCCTCGAAGAACGCGGTGAAGATCTGGCGCGGCGGGAGCGTGCAGCCGGGCCCTCCCTGGTGGTTCAGGATACTCGCCAGCCAGGACTGGAATACACGATCACGCGGGGCGCACAGGCCGGTGCCCTGCCAATGGAAATCCCCCAGCGGGGCCTGCATGAGTTCGCGGGGAAGCGCGCCGGTAAGCCCCGGGTTACTGAACACCGAGAGGAACTCCAGGTTGGGAAGGCTCCCGAGCTGGGGCGGAAGTGCGCCGATGAACAGGTTGTTGCCCACCGCCAGGAACTCCAGGTTCGTCAGGTCGCCGAGTTCGGGCGGGATCAGGCCGAAGAGCCGGTTGGTCCCGAGGCTCAGCCGGGCCAGCCCGGTCATCCGCGTGACGCTCGTCGGTATTGGCCCGGTCAGGAAGTAGTTGCTGGCGAGATCGAGGAATTCGAGGTCGGCCAGGTCATCCAGCCACGCGGGGATTCCTCCTTCGAACTGGTTGCCGGACAGATCCAGATGGCGCAGCCGGCGGAGCTGTCGGAGTACCGAGGGAATCGGGCCGTCGAGCGAGTTGCAGGTCAGCGAAAGGTATTCGAGCTGCGCGAGCCTGCCGAGTGCGGACGGGACCGTGCCCGTGAACTTGTGTCCCCTGAGATCCAGCTCCTTAAGGTTGATCAGGTTCCCGAGTTGCGGCGGGAGCCGTCCCGAGAGCACGTACCGCGGACGCGGCGGCGTCAGCGTGAGATCGTAGCTCACCGCGAGGTTCAGGCTCTCGAGTCGGATCAGGTTGCCCAGCTCGGGCGGGAGCGTGCCCGTAAGCCGGTTTCGGGAGAGCGACAGTGTCTTCAGGTTTGCGAGCTTTCCCAGCTCGGGCGGGATCGTCCCGGACAGCCCGTTCGAATCGAGGGAGAGCGTCTCGAGGTTGGCCAGTTCGCCGAGTTCCGGCGGAATGGGTCCCGCCAATCGGTTGCCACCGTTCCGCAGGCCGGTCCCGGAACTGAACGGCGCGCCCATCGGGATATCGGTCACGAGGCCGGCGTCGTGCTCGCGGCCCGCGCCGGTGCGTCTCGCCCACGAGAGCCAGTGCAGGCTTCCGCCTTCCCGTGCGAATCCTGACCAGCCGATGTCGCTTCCGTCGCGCGCGCCTGAATCGGGAGGACTGGACGGCCTGTAGCACCAGGTCTGGGGGACCGACGCCGCGTCGAGTCGGAGTTCCCGGAGCTCATCGAGCCGGCCGAGCTCGGGCGGGATGTGCCCCTCGAGATTATTGGCGACCAGGTCGATCCCTGTGACCCGTCCCTCGACGTCGGTGTCGACACCGTACCACTCCCCCAGCGGCGCGTCGCTGAGCCAGTTGCGGTTGTTCCTCCAGAAGCGGCCCTCGGTCGCATCGTAGACCGCTTCCAGGATCGCGCGGTCCTTGGCGGATCCCTCGAGCAGGCTCACCGTCACCGCCGCGCTTCCCGAGACCGATGCGGCCGTGGCCGTCACCACCCCGGTCCCCGCGCGTACCGCGGTCACCAGGCCCGAGGCGCTCACGCGCGCCGCCCCGCGGTCGTTCGACCACTCGAATTCGGTGTCGGGCACCTCGTTCCCGTTTCCGTCCACCGCCCTGGCGGCGAGCTGGGCCGTGGTGCCGATGGAGAAGAGCGTCACCCACCCGGGCAACACCTGCACCTCCGCCACGGCTTGTTCCACGTTCACCGTCGCCTCGCCGGACACCGTCCCGACCGTGACCGCCACCACCGCGCTCCCGTTTCCCACCGCCGTCACCAGGCCGTCGTCGTCCACCGCGGCCACCGAATCGTTGCTCGACCACTCGAACACGTGCGTCCCCGGCACCTCGCGGCCTTGCGAGTCGAGCGCCTCGGCCTCGAGCCGCAACGTGTCCCCGATGGCGATCAGCGTGGCCGAGTCGGGCGAGACCCGCACCTGCGACACCATCTGCTCGACGGTCACGGTCGCGACCCCCGTTGCCGCGCCGCTCGCGGCCGTCACCACCGCGCTCCCGTTTCCCGCCGCCGTCACCAGGCCGAAACCGTCCACCCGAACCACCGACGCGTCGGTGGTCGTGTACGCGATCGGGACCCCGGTCATCTGCTCACCGTTCTGGTTGAGGACCGTGGCGGCGAGTCGAATCGTGTCGCCCAGCGCGTCGAGCGTCACCGACGAGGGCTCGAGGGTGACGGTCGTTGCGACCAGCCCGGGCGGCGCGGGGGGAGCCACTACCGCGGGCACCTCGTCTCCGCAGTTGACGACCAGACACAGGACGGCTGCCAGGGGGAGGACGCGCGAGCGGCGGCGGTTCGCGGCCCGGGCCGTCTCCGTCACCGATTCGAGCCTGGACCGACGGACCGCGGCGCGCGTCGCCGGGGCACCGCTCATCAGGCAAGCCTCATCGCGTCGGGATCCCAGCGCACGATCCGGTCCTCGAAATAGCTGAGGTTGCACGCCAGTGCCGGAGCGGCCGCGCGCAGGCCGAAGACGGCATCCTCAACGACCGGCGGGCCTCCGCGGATCGCCTGGAAGAAGTTGAAGAAGTGATCGACGTGCGCGCCCCGGTAGCCGCGTTCGACCTCGTAGCGGGCCTCCGCGGGCGGAAGCATGCGCACGCGCGCGGGGAGACCGCCCTCGTCCGCAGCCGCTTCGGCCATCTTCTCCTGCGAGAAGGCGTCCATGGGATCGACCGCGACGTTCTTGCGCAGCACCACGTCGGTCCAGGTCACGTCCATGGCCCCCTCGCTTCCAACCAGCCGCAGGAAGGTGCTGCTGGAGGTGCCATCCACGAAGTTGACGCGCAGCGAGAGGTTGAACCCGGGATGCGCGTCCGTCTCCGGATAGTCGAAGACCCCGAGGAGCACGTCCGGCACCTCGCGCCCGTCCTTCCAGTAGCGCAGGCCCCCCGCAGCCTGGATGCGTGTCGGACCGCGCGAACCGACCACGAAGTGGAGG
>JAJDVR010000181.1 GCA_022826025.1 Gemmatimonadota bacterium
CGTCAAGGTGCTCCGCCTCCCGTTGAAGGCGACGCCGTTCCTGGGGGGTCGCGTACAACGTGTGTACCATAGCGCGTTGTTTGTCGGAGGCGGGTCGTAGTACACGACCCAATCGCTGAATCCGCTGCCGTAAACTCGCCGTTGAACTTGCGATGACCGCTACCGCCGTTTCTGGGATGTTCATTCCTTCGTCAAGGGCGCGACAAGATATCAAGACGTCGAAAATGCCGTTGCGGAAGAGACGAAGGTTGTCGCGTCTTACTTCTGGAGACATGCGGGAATGATACAGACAGACGCTATGGTTCCGCTGCTTGAGGATACCATGAATGGCTTCGGCCGCGCTTACGCGCTCGTGAAATACTATCGTCCGGGCACCTCGGTTCTGTTCAACGATCTTCGCAGCGACAGGGATACGTAGGGTTGCTGTAGCACCGACCGACGCACGCCTCTGAAAGGTCCGTCTCACTTGATCCTCAATGTCGGCGCCTTCATCGGTTCGCCGGCTAAGGAGGATTGCGACACGCTTGGTAAGGCGATCGTACTTGGCTTGCTCATGAGGCAATAGGTCAACCTCTACGTTTACAAGAGTGAACGGTACGATAATACCATCCCCATAGGCCTGCTGATAATCGTACTCGAAGATGACCTCGCCCAAAACCGGGACGACCCGTTCCTCAAAGCCACTATCATACTCACGGCGCGGGGTAGCCGACAACCCGAGAGCGGCGGTGATGCTTCCGCGCAAAGCCTTGGAGTTTTCAGGGCTACCCGCTCGATGGCACTCATCCACGATGAGCAAGCTTGTGGTGTCGGTGGTGACGGAACGTACAAGACGTCGGCCGGTGTTGATCACGATAATATTGACGACGCGTGGTTCCCCAGCAGATTCTTGGCCAGAATAGCACGCGATGTCATCGGTAGGTACACCTAAGTCGTGGCGGAGACTAATGTACCACTGGTCTAGCAGGACAACCGTTGGGACAACGATGACTACTCGGCCATCCACGTATTTCTTTCGAAACTCTTGCATGCAGAGAAATGCAAAGAAAGTCTTGCCACCTCCGGTTACCACACTAGCAACACCTCGCATCTCTTTCATCCATTCGGCGAGGGCATGACGCTGCCATCGGCGGGGGGTAATGGAGGCGGTCCAAGGTAGGGTTGGACTAGGCATCGGGTTTGAGTTGGTCGGAAGAGGTGAATCGCCCGATAGAACCCTCAAGGTATGACTTGTCGGGCTCGATTGCAAGCCATCTTCGACCCAGTTCTTCGGCGACGGCTCCGGTTGTATTGCTGCCCGCGAACGGATCGAGTACCAGGCTGTTCGGGGTCGTTAGGAACTTAATGAAGAACTCAGCGAGTCCGCTGGGCATGCGCGCGGGATGCGGTTGTAACCCGGACTCACGGCAGTATTTCAAGTAGGAGGTGTTCGCTTGGGTGTTCGCTTGGGTAATCAGATTTGACGGAATAGCTCCACCGTGGTCCTTGAGAAAGGAGGTTTGGCCGATGTTGTGCTCGGACGGCCGTCTCCCGGTATTGTAACTCTTGCGCCTTAGGAGACTCTTCATTGCCGAGCTGTAGGGTGTAAGGACGCGCCGATTATCGGCGTGTGGGCGATCGGTAAGCGCCATCCACCAAAGATGTGTATAGGCATCCTTGACTCGTATCCGCTCGACGTTCACCCACTGAGCAGGACTTGGCAGCTTGGCGGGGTTGTGCCACACGAATTGTTGACACAATGTGAAGTTCCCGCGTTCCAAGAAGGCAAGGAGAGCACGGAGGGCAAGCGTGGACATCACGGGTCGGCCGCGTTCCCACGCGTTGCCCAGCTCAAGAACGATGGAGCCTCTTGGCTGGAGCAGGGCCCTGAAGAGCGGAGCGAAGTCGGCCAGCCACTCAATGTAGGCCTCGCCCTGTTCGTTGCCGTAGCGCTTCTTCCTGTTTAGCGGAAATGGCGGTGACGTGAAGATTAGGTCGACCTGCTGCTGTAGCTGCTTCGCATACGAGGAGAACTGGAGAACATCCTCGGCCTTGCCAAGCAAGGAACACCCGAGTGGCGTGGCGTGGACAACCGTCGCTTGCATGCTAGCTTTTGCCCGTCTCCTTGCGTGGAGCAGGTTGATGGGCACCAGTCGTTTCCGTCTTCACCTGTGATGTTGTCACCTTGAAGGGCACCTGGAGCTGGAGGGTTCGCACCGGGACGCGCCTGCTAGCATCGGTACATGGGGCTTATGGTGAGGAACATCGGAAGTGAGTGCAAGGTGGACCTTAAGGTAACGGCCTTGCCTAGTTGCGCCCTACGCCCCGCTTCACGCAATCTGTTTCACACCTCACCCCTTCTGCGCACTCCCGTCAACACGAAGGCACGACCCCTGTAGTTGTAGGCTAGCTCCTCATGGTCGATGTTGGTCACGTACAGGACGATCGCGTGCAAGGGCGTGGACGTGGACCGGGGTTCCACGTCCTCAAAAGCCGGAGTAGGCGGCGGCACCGTGGATCTCGTCACCCTTGATGTCACTGCCCCCGCAACACTTGTCTCGCGACGGAGCCTGGACGCGAGACGCTGGATGCGGGAGCGGGCGCGACGCTCGTTAAGGGGCGCGCGTTCGCGGTCCCCCACTCCACAAGCCAAGGATCGACCACCACGGATCGACGATCCGCCATGATCTTTGTCCCGGTCCGTGTAGTGCGCGCCCAGCTGAAAGCGCTTGCTTGGGTCGAGACCGCGCTCAGACAGCGTACTTAGGATCGATGCTCGACCAGTCTAGGGTGACCCCCTTCAGTGTCGTCGCGATCTGGGCCTTTTCCATGGGATGAGCCGCATCGTCCTCGAACAAGCCGCCGTTGAACCACTCCAAATCCTCGAACCCCACTTGACCTCCGGTGGAACATTCCGTCGACGAGTTTCGCCAGCGCCGCAAGCTACTCGGGCTGCCGGCGCGGGTGCTCTAGCATGCGGGTGAACATGTCGTCGGGGAGCAGGCCCACGTCCTCGGCGACGATCTCCGACACCCGCTCGACGCAACACCGCTTCCACAGCCCCACCGAGCTCGAGTGCACCCCGTACGCATTGGCGACCTGCCGCGGCGTCCTGTCGCCCGCCAGCACCTCCAGCACCACCTGTGCCTTCAGCTTGGGCGTGTACCTCCGTCTCGCCATGTCCACCGCCTTCGGTTCTGCCAGGTGCTACCCTGAGCAGCCTCGCTCCCGGAGGTCAACTCCACAACAGTGGGGTGCTCTGGATTCGGGGGTCAGATCCCTGGCATGAGTGTAAGGCTCTCGTACACGTCTGGCGGCGACCAACAGCTCTATAAGTCGCACACCTCGTCCGCGCGGCGCGTCGTCCCCTCCGAGGGCTTGTGCTCTGACGGGCTCCAGCGGCATGATGTGTAAGCCTCGGCACGTCACGTCCGGTCTCGTCAATAGTAAGTCAAACCTTGTCATGTCCGGTCATGCCGACCGAATAGCTCTTCGAAAGTCGGCGGCCTGCCCGTGTGGGTGGCCCTTGACGATGTCGGTGGCTCGAACTCCGGTTCGGCATCAAGGACTCCCAAGAACACAAGCTCCTTCCCCACCCGCGTGATCATGTGGTTCTCGGGCGTGATCACGAATTTCCCTCCGCGCTTAAGCTGGAAGACCTGGGCAGCCGCCGTCGTAACCTCGACGTTGGCTATTCGCTGGCGCCCGTTCCGAGTCTTCTTGAAAGGTCTGCCCGATGCGTCCACATGGTATTCCTTGCCCGCATAGGCGCCCGGATACGGATCACCGGGCGTGAGGTCGCCGACGTCGAATTCGGGAACAGTCTCTTCTTCCCATCCTGATTCAACGTCCGGAGGATGGCCCTCGCGCCAATCGCCTCCAGGCGACCCCGGGTCTGCCGGTGGGGACCAGTGAACCCAGCGAATCTGGCTGGACCCCAGTTGCTCCGCCCAATCGGTACCGTGGAAGATCCGCTCGTCCGTCGTGTCCCGTACGTAGATGACGTATAGTTTGGCTGCGCTATTCTTGCCAGCCGCGCGTCGTAGGATCCGGCCGGTCGTCTGTATGCGTTGGCGAACGGAACTGGAGGAGGCCCGAATGATTCCGACATTGGCGGCGGGAACATCGACACCCTCCACCAGGGCCTTCACAGAGAGCATCACGTTTGCCCAGCCCTCCCGGAAAAACTCCATCGAGATCTCGTTCCACAGGGGCTTCGATCGTCCCGAGTGATACATGACCGCACGAAAAGCTTCATTCCACAGAAGGCGGGCAAGTTGATTGTTGATCTGTCGCTCCACCTGGCTAAGCTGATGGGCCTTCCGCCCATCCATTGGCGCAACGACCTCCTGAACGTTTTCGATGCGTTCGTCAAAGACGATGATGCGGTCTTCCTGGCCATCGCCGCGGACCGCGTGTTTCACCACGATATCCAGATAGGCCCACTTCCTGTTTCGCGCTCGATAGACGAGCTCCTTCCTCTCCCGGACGGCCTCGAAGTACTTGGGGATGGCGGGATCGGGTCTCTCGTCGCCATGAAGGATCGTGTGAAGGCGTGCGAAAAACGGCCCTGGCATGGCGTCGATTCGCGGCCCGTACCGTTGGCGAATCTTCTGCAGGGCGGTCCGAATACGCTTGCTGTATGCCTCGTATTGGGCACGCTCTGATGTGCCTAGTTCAACGCCCACGTAATAGACCTCGAAGGGCTGGACGACACCGTCAGATCTCGCCTGCTGATAGGTGTATTCGTAGGCTAGGGACCCCAGCTCCAACAACAGCGGGTCGCCGGACTCCTCAGAGTTCTCCCCTCTGCTCGCTTGGGAGGAGTCCCCCAGCGTGGCGGAGAGTCCGAGGCTGAAATCGTAGCGTGCGCCGAAGGCCCGACGGAATGCTCGGCCGCGGTATCGATGGCATTCGTCCGCAATCAGGAGATGAGGCGTGTTCGAGGGCAGGCTCGCCGCGTCTCTTCGGAGCTGATCATCGAGGATCGCCGAGTTGATGATGTTGACGACGATTCTCCGGCCTTCAGCGAACTTGTCCCTGTGCCCATCACCACGGAGCCCGATGTCATCCGGCGGGACCCCCAGCAAGCGGACAAGCTCCATGACCCACTGGTACATGAGGACCTTGGTGGGCACGAGGACGGTCACGCGGAGTTCGGGGTGCGACTTCAGCAGCTGCTGGACGGCAAGCAACGCCAGGAAGGTCTTTCCCGCTCCCGTAACGACTTGGAGAACGCCTCGACGTCCAGCGTCGGTCCAGCAACGGAGCGCTTCCGACTGCCAACGGTAGGGCGCCAGAGATGGGGCGAGCGAGTAGTCGGGTCCTTCATGCTTCAGTTTGAGAAGCGCCCGACGTGACAAACGCGCCCCCGAGGAGTTCAGACTCAATTCCGCCTGTTGCACCTCCCCGTCGGCGAGGTGGTCCCGTATTCGGACGAGCTTTGCCGCGTTACGGACGTTCTCGACCCGGCGTCCGACGGAAGTCCCGTAGTCGGCGATCTCGGACCTCAGGTCCGCCAAGGTCTGTTGGCTGCGGTCGATCTCGTCGCGGATCTCAGACCTCAGGGACGCCGAGTAGCGGTTCTTGAAGAGCCGGTCGCGAGTCTTGCGGATCCGGGCCCGTCTTCCCTTGCCACCACTCTCTCTCCACATGAAGAGTTTCGTCAGATCGATCCACTGGGATTGGTCGAGTACGTCGGTGGACAGGGGGTCGATCGTGGCAAGGATGCGCTCGATTCGGTGATAGGTATCGCGTTTCCTCAGGCTGGGCCGACGCCTCCTTCCACGCGAGGTGACGACTCGTTTTCTGCCTTGGACTTCGACCCACTCCGCCAACTCCATAATGCGAAGCGTCTCTCCTACGGTGCGTGCCCCATGTCGATCACCACCGTCGTACCGACCGGTTCCACGGACCTGATCGATCTTCAAGTGGTCCCAGAGCTGCGTTATTCCCAAGCCCGTTTCGGCGCCGTCGAGGGCAGATAGCAGGTCGTAGGCAAGCTGAAGGCCATCTGGCCACCACCAGCACCACTTCAAGATCGTCTTGTCGACGTACTCCCTAAAGCCATCGCGCGAGCCATCCCACGTCCCATCCCAGGAAAACCGTCCGAAGGGGAAGGGATCGGGCGGCAGAATACGGTGCCCCGAACGCCCCAGGAATCCGATGCCGGCAAGGTTGGAAACAAGCTTGGCGACCATCCCTTCACTGTAGGGCCGGCCGTCCTTCTCACGGATCAGTTCTTCCCGGACCAACCTCCTGAAGTCCTCCGCCGTGGGTTCAGATAGAGAGGCCTTGTAACACACCCAGTACTGTTCCCTGTCGCGTGGCATGGGGTAGAGGGTCGGAAGTCTGACTCCGCGGGACACTCTTCTAGGCCTCCCGCCCGTCGTCCTCTGGTGGATCGGACTCGAATGCTGTCCAAGGAGGCGCGCCGTGGTCGAACTCGGCGAGCCTTCCGATGTACAGGGGACGACAGCCCTTGGTAGCCTCGATGCGTTCCCGGAGCAGTCGAAGCGTCGCGTACGCCCGTGCATCCCAGAGTTGCTTCAGTTGCGACCGCTGAAGAAGTCGCAACCGGGTTCTATGGTCCGGGTTGATACCACCGTCGGGGACGTTCATCCACACGCAACGGGACTCCGTGATGTAGATTCGGCCTCCGCTAGGCCGTAGGTCCAGACAAGCCGAGAACAGCTCGGGATACTCGCGCGTAGACGAGAAGACGTAGCCACGCGACTTCCATTCGAGGCGGTTCCGCACCTGGGAGTTGGGCGACACACGCCAATACTCGCCGTGCATGAACGGGAGTCCGGTCCAGTACATTCCCCGAGTCAACGTTGCCGGTGCGTTCTCGATGCCGGGAAAGACGAGGTCGCCTTCGTAGATTCCTACGTACCGGGGTTCCCACCAAGTGCCCCCGCCCCTCTGCACCTTGGTAATCACTGCCCCGTGTGGGGTAACCCGGAAGGAACCGTTGTGTCCCTTGATCGCGCGAACAGAGTCGGCCAGCCGCCGTGGATAGGGTTCGGCTCGGACGCTTAGCGGGTCACGTTGCCAGCCCACGTACGTTAGTCCCCCGCCGCGACGCACCCTGTACTGACTACCGCGGTAGGGGGCTGGCCAGGGTTCACCTGGCCTAACGGATCGGATCTCACCGTTCGCGGCCTGTACGTTGATCGGACGGGATTTCATCGAGTTTCCTCCCGATCGAGGGCATCTTCGATCTCCGCGAGTGGATCGAACGGCGCCGGCGCGTTGTCCTCCATCGCCCCTCCGTACTGCGACAGGAAGGCCATGAGGTCGGCTTCCTCCCCGGGGGTGAGTGGGGCGGAGAGATCAATTGCTTCATGTAGAGTGAATCCGCCCGAGTAGTCACCAAGGAATACGGGTAGGAGCGCCACGTTGCGCATCTTCACTTCGATGAGCCGTTTCTGGAGATCTGTGAGGGCCTCGTACTGGTCCTTCATCCCCCGCGGCAACGGCTGTGGCGCGATGAGAGCGAGTACCTTGCCGTTCTCCGTGACTCGTATGGAGCCCCCTTCGGGCTTCACCTGTCGGAAGCGAGCCTCGATGTCAGCAGGCAACGTCTCCCGGGTCTGCTGCCACACGCCATCAACGGAGTTCTTCCACCACAGGCGCCCGTTCTTGTAGGAATACCGGGCACCATCGTAGAAGGAAGGCCAGAGCCCGAGCGGTAGGACGCCGGTCCCCAGTACGTCTAGGGAGCTAAACTCCAACGGAACATTGTAATCAGCGACATAGACGGGCTCCCAGCCACTCGGCATTCTCGTAAGGACGGCGCCGGTCTCGGTAATGCGGAGACTCCCGCCCTCCGGCCTAAGCGAGAGGTAGGCCTCGGAGACCTCACGAAAGCCGGCGGTGGCCGCGACCCTCACGGTCGCCATGTTCTGGCGGTCAGGAAGCTCCCACCAGAACTCGCCATTGGGCTTGCAGTGGTACTTCGTACCTCGGTAGTGCTCATCCCACCCGTCTCCGCGTTTCAAGATTCGCTCTTGCGTCACCTACTTGATCTCCTGGTCAATTGGGACCCCTTCGGGATGCGAAGTGCCCTCCGCGGGCAGATCACGCGCATCCAGTTTCCTTCAGCGGTGAGACCCCCGTCCAGCCTGGTATCCGTCCGCGTGCTCAAAACCGCCGTGCTCCATGACAGAGGTTTCGCGCGCCCGCAATCTAAGCCCATCCTACAGCAGCGGCAGGGCGAGGGTGGGCATGTCGTCCTCGAAACCGGCCCCAAGCCTGCATCATCACCTGGCGCGCGGCCGCACCGGTCATTCGGCAACTTGCCACGGAGATCGACTTCGGGTCCCCCAGAGGGCTTGGCGCGCCGGTGGCGATAGCGCTTTGAGATGACCTGGACGGATGCTACAGGCGTTGAGAGTGATCTTCGAGGGACAGGGCGGGTTCCGTGAGATGGGGCCGCCAGAGGATTAGAAAGGCTGGGGGGATGAACAAATCCCGCAACATCCATAACAGGCTGAGGGCAGAAGGCCATTTGCTTTCTGTGAGCACCCGTGTTACGCTTGTTACGTCAGGCGTGACGGCAGGTGCTCGCATCTGTCTCCATGCTTGGTGAGAAGCAAACGGCGGGACACCGGCCCTCGGCTTGGGGAAGCTGGTCGGTGCCCCGCCCAGACACAGGAGGCGCTGGCCCGACCGGGATTGGCCATCCCAACCGAAACGCCGTATGCGTCGGTGCATACAAGGTACCCTCCATGGCCAGAAGGGTCAAGGAATAGTCATGGTGACAAATCGAGAAGCGTTTGAGCAGGTGATCGCGTTCTACAAGAAGCGCCATCGTGAATTGCAGGAAAGGCATCATGACGCTTCCATCGAGGTTGCACGGCTTGAGGGTTGGCTGGATGAGTGTGAGAAGATGATTCAAGAACTGAGGAGTGATAGGAAGCTTGCATCGGAGGAAGGACCCTATGCAGAGTTCACATCTACTCCATCAGCTATCCGTGCTTTTCTGAGTCATCACTCCCCATCAGATCTTGATACCATCATAAGGGGAATTCTGGAGGGTGGGTTCAAGACAGAATCTACGGATTTCCGGCAGGTTGTGCGGATGGCTCTTCGACGGATGGGGCAGAGAGGCCAAGCTAATCAAGATGGACGAGGAGACTGGTTTCTGGCAGATGTAGTAGTAGTAGATGCGGAAGATATCACTCCCTCGAACCTCCCAAGGCAGGTAGCTCCCCTGTAGGTAGTCCCCCCGGCTCCGCCAATACTGCCTGTACAAGTACGGTATTCCCCTGACACCCGGCCTCATCGAGGTCAGGTCCTACGCTGCCTTCCTCACCTCCTTCCTGGCCGCGGGTCTGCGGGTGCGCTTCCGGGCGATCCCGGCCTTGAAGACCGCGTAGGGCGTACGTCCCTCCATGCCGCGGCCGCGGGGCTCGCTGTCCTCCAGCTGCAGGAAGAGCTCGCAGGGGTGCTTGTCCGGCCGGCCGCAGTACTCGAACTCGTTGTCGCTCAGGATGGTCTGGATGGTCACGCTGTGCTTCTCGAAGAAGGGCAGCTCGTGGTTGTTCAGGACCTGGACTGCGCTCCGGCATCTTCGAGGTATAGAGCCGCGCCCAGACGTGGCGGCTGAAGCAGTCGAGCACGGTCTGGACGTAGACCTTGCCGACGCCCTTGAGGGTGCCCGCGAAGAAGGTGTCCACGGCCACAAGCTCCTCGGTGGCGTGGACTTCGATGTGGCGCTCGCCGAACTCGGGATCTAAGCGCTCGAGTGCCTGGATCTGTTCCTCGGTGAGCTTGATCTTGCGGTTTGCGGACCGGCTCCTCCAGCCTCTGAGCATCAGCTCGTCGGGCCACCCGCTAGGGCCCCATGGGTCAGATGCTTGAGCGCATGGGCCACGATCGCCTTCTCGATCGGTGGTGCGACCCCTGTGCGGATGCGGCGCCTTCGCGCCGGGCATCCGGGTCGAGCAGCCCCTCGGCGCCGTGCACCTGGAAGTTGCGGCGGATCTCGTAGAAGTGCTGCCGGCTGTAGCCCACGATCCGGCACGTCTTCGAGACGTTGCCGAGTTCCTGGGCCAGTTGTAGCAAGGACAGCTTCCTGCGCGCTATCTTCTCTGCCTGGACGGTGGTCATTCTGGTTCTCCTCCGTGGTTGTTGAGTTGACTCGGCCCTCTTCTCAACTAACCTCGGCGGGGCCGGTCTGGCCACCGTCCCCTTCGGAGGACATCTGTCAAGTGCCTACTGTTCTACAAAAGACAGGCTTATCGTAATAGTCGATCAGCAAATTCAGATTCGGTGCGCCAAGCCCTATTCTGACCATCTGGATAGCTGGCTAAAGTGCGCGAATCTCGTAGTACCGTACTTCGCTGTCCAGAGTTCCTCAGGGAAGTCCAGGCACGGACGACATTGTAGGGACCGTCCGCGATGCACGGACAGCACCTGCTCGATTACGTCGAGCTTCGCCTCGACGTAGTTTGGAGCCCCTGGAACGGGACCGAGCGAGAGCTTGTCGATTTCAACCGCCAGTAGGCCGGCAGCAGCAGCAGACTGAAAAGGCAAGGACGCGTGAACAGTCTCCGCCTCACCCGGAGCGGATTGGATCTCGACCGGTCCCTCCGCGCAAATGGTGGGCGCCACTTGAGCCTCCAAAGGGAAACGGCATTGGAGGCAGTATCCAGATCCAGGCGCATGTGCCCCGAACGCTACGCCCCAATCCGAATCTGTCGTGGCCTGCAACGTCAGCGGGAGGACTGCATGCGCCATCTCTGCCCATACCTGATCTTCATTCGCGAGGGCCAACGCCAAGTCAAAGTCGCCAACGCGATAATCCTTGCTGGCGTATTCCGCCCACTTCGACGGGACGGGACGGACTCGGAGTGTGGGGAAGCACTCCACAGCCCGGAGCACGGCATCAGCCTTCGGCGTTTCTTGCGGATGAGCATCCTCCAATCCGAACAGCAGCGAGCGGTCCAGGTTCTCGACTTTCGCTACGTCGTGATCCACGACCAGCAGGTCGGCTCGTGCGCCCATCAGACCGAGGAAGTAAATGATGTTGGAACCGACGGCCCCTGCACCGACCTGCAGAACGTTTCCAAGCTTCGGTGGACGAACAGGCAGTGTTGGCCGCTCGCGACTACGTGGGGCACCGCCTACGGAATGATTCCACGTGTCCCATCGAAGTTCCGGCGGTCCTGCTACCGGAAGCTTCCACGCCTCCCGGAACACTCCACCGACGCCCAGTGTTACTGCGAACAAGAGCACCGACGTGATGGGTGTCGAGGAGGGCGCAGGCGAAGGACGCCGGTTACAGATCGCTACCCACCCATCGGCCCAAGCCGTGAGCCCGTTGGGCGACGAGGTCGCGCTAGGCCCTATGGTAAGGGACGGGCCAAGGGGAGGTGTGTCCAGCCATCGAATCTCAAGAAACGGGTTTGCTGTCCTCACCGCTGTTTCAACGGCCATCGCCAGTGACCCGGTCCGTTCTTCGGGGAGGTGGACTGATAAGTTGGGTACCCATCGAGCAAGTAGGTTCGCCGCCGCGATTACCGCAGGACGGGCGGCCGAATGGCGCAGGGCTGCCCGCTGAACAACTAGGCCGACCTCCTCCGTGGGACAGGAGCCGCCAAAGCCAAGGCGTAAGGCGCGATCACCCCGACGTGCGAGGAACTCCTGTTCAGAAATCAACGACGATGGTCCACTTCGGCTGGGAGAATCTGTAGATGACCCGAATGCTCCCCGACCGGTATGAACCGATAGAATCCACCCATGAAGCGGTGGACACCCCATGTCGAGGGCTTCCAATCTCCTGCAGCAAAGTCGGGTACCACGATGGAAATTGCCCCCTCGAACGGACTGAATGTGAGAAAGTCATCCCCCTCCGAGTGCCGCGCAGGTGATCCAGGTGGATGGGAGTGCGCTTGACCCAAGAGTACGATTCCGTGGCTCGTCAGGGTCTCGATGACCTCCGAGTTCGCCTCGATCGAGGTCTCAATGCGCCTATAGGATGCATCCGCTCGTGGGACGATCAGGGTGGTGACGGTGCCCCCTTGGCCGTCCTGCACTCCTGCCCAGTAGACCAGACCTTCTGTCTCTTCGAAGGTCTGAAGTAGCGCATGTGTCCGGAGAGCCAGTTGGACTGGGACCCGCACCGGCTCATACCGGTCCGGTACTGGAGTACCGCTCATCTCCTCCGCCCCTTGTAGGTACCGAAGTGGTTGTTGATGCTCGCGAAAATGTGGTTCAGCATCCCCCCGATGTCCTCTGTCCCCGGGTTCGAGGCCCAACCGCTGAACTGCCATTTCTTGTGGAGCCCGCTGTGCTCGCGGTAGGTCTTCCTATTGAATCGCGCGCAGATGCAGGGATGTTTGTGGAAGCATGTGGGGTATGCGGAGAGCGTTCCGGCTTCTCCAGTTTCCGGGTCCAAGAATTCTACGAACGGCGGGATCGCGCGGTATCCATCGAAGTTCATCTCGACCACGTATTCTTCTTCGTCAACGCGAGACGCGCCGGTGACGCGGATGCTCAGGTCCGCCTCGGTCAGCATCGAGGCGTCCACGTCCAAGCCGAACAGCTCGATGATGGGCTTAGCGCGCTGCAGTTCGACCTGGACGTGATGCAAACTCACTTCCGCCGGCACCATCAGACGTTGACACCGCCGCCGGTGAGCACTAGCTCGTCGCCATCCTTCAACTTCAAGCTCGCCAAGGGACGGTCGGGATCGAGTTGCTCACCCGAGGCCTTCTCCACCAGCGCGTACTCCCCGGCCCCGGTCAGTTCGAAGCGCTCTCGCACTGCATGGATGACCTCCTCGACCTTCGTCGTTCCGAGGAACTCGAAGGTGTCGGTGCCGCGAGTGGTGCTGATCACGAGGGAGATTTTCTCGTCGGGCTTCGTCGGATCCTCTGGCTTCATCGGATCCTCTGGCTTCGTCGGATTCTGTGGCTTCATCGGATTCTCCTTCCCGGGGCGTTTGCGCCCTGAACCAGGGTGATATACGTTGCAGCATTCTCGTCTGCTGCGACGGCGTATGGGGCAGGGGCACGAAAAACGGCCCATATGACGCCGTATGGAAAGATACTACGTTCGCATAGGTAGCGCAACCCCCGGAGGAGGGACCCGTCCACATGCCGAATCCCAGTGTCTTCGGTGACCGACTCCTCACCGCGCGAGCGAAGCGTGGAATGAGTCAAGCAACGTTAGCTGCGAAGACGAGGCTGCCGCCCGCCGTAATATCGCACTTCGAGACCGGCGTGCGGCAGTTTCCGTCGGCGGACACGCTGGTGAAACTGACCGACGCCCTACAGGTCTCGAGCGACTACCTGCTAGGACGTACGCCGGACATGAGTCCACGAGGCGGCGAACTGGAAGTGCTCTGGCGAAAGATCGGGATGCACGAAGCCTCGGACGATGAGATCGCGACCCTCAAGGCTGTCGCTAGAGCCTTGGTCGCGCAGAGGAAGCGAGATGCCGAAGTTAAGGGGAAGTGATGTCACGCGGTGTCGGCGCACAGCTCGGGCCGTCCTAAACGAATGCGACGTACGCGCCCTGCCAATCAATCCTGAAGAGATCTGTCGAAAAAAGGGAATCCAATACTCTCACGAGACCGAGTTGCCCCCCGGGTGCTGGGGTGCTTTGGTCCGAGAGAATGGCAATTTCGTCATCCTCGTGTCCGCGAGTTGTCCAACGGTGGGACACCGACGCTTCAGCGCCAGCCATGAGCTCGGCCATTACCATCTGGAAGGTCACCTTGCGGCTTTGCTGTCATCGGGGACTCACTACTCCAGTCCTCCTCACAAGGCTACGGAACCGCTCGAACTCGAAGCCAATGTCTTCGCGGCGGAACTGCTGATGCCAAAGCCCCTGATCAGTCCGATCATGAACGGTGCTGACATCGGTCTCGCCTCCGTGCGGGTCATCGCTAACCGCTGCGAAACATCTCTGACGAGTGCGGCAATTCGCTACGTTGAGCTTACCCCAGACCCAGTCGCGATCATTGTGTCCCATGAGGGAACGATTGAGTTCTCCTCTGTCTCCTCCTCGTTGTGGAGTTATCCCGGTGTGGCTCGGCGTAAGCCTCAACGAGGCGATGACCTGGTGCGCGGAACGGCAGCCTACCGGCTGGCGAGGTCACCGGCGAAGGTAAGGAGCGTCGCCGAGGATTCGGACACAGCCAGCTTGGATTTCTGGTTCCCCGGGTGTGAACCGGGAGGTGAATTGGTCGAGGAATCCGTGGGACTAGGTCGCTACGGGCGAGTCCTCACAGTCCTTTCGACCGTGGAGTTGCCGGACTTCGAGGATTGGCGTTGAGGAAGAGGGCATCCCACTTAAGTTACCGCCGCCGTTTCTCTTACAGCCCTTAACGATCCGTCAGCCGAGAGCATCCACTCTCGACCGCAACCATCACCAACCGGAACACCCCCATGCCAAAGAACATCGTCGTGTGCTGCGACGGCACGGGCAACGAGTACGGCCCGAACAACACCAACGTCGTGAAGCTGTACGAGGCGATCGTTCGCGACGCGGACCAGGTCGCCTTCTACGATCCGGGCGTCGGCACCTTCAGCTTTCTCGGCAGGACACTCGGACGGCGGGTGGGCCGGACGCTGGGGAAGGCGTTCGGCGCCGGGCTCCAGCAGAACATAGAGGATGCCTACCGTTTCCTCATGGACCGGTACGAGCCGGGGGACAGGCTGTTCCTGTTCGGCTTCAGCCGCGGCGCGTTCACCGTGCGCGCGCTGGCCGGGATGCTGAACCTTTGCGGGCTGCTGCAGAAGGGCAGCCTCAACCTGGTGCCGTACGCGTCCCGGATCTACAACGACCGCGCGCGTCACGGGATGGCGCCCGGGTTCAAGCGGACCTATGGCCACGACTGCCGTCCGCATCTCATCGGCGTGTGGGACACGGTCGGCTCGATGGGCTGGTTCTGGGGCCGGAAGTTCTTCGATTCAACGCTGAATCACGATGTGAAGTACGGCTACCACGCGGTCTCCATCGACGAACAACGCAAGAAGTTCCCCGCCAACATGTGGCGCGAGGACGTCAAGGCCGATCACCAGACGATCGAGCAGGTCTGGTTCGCCGGCGTCCACTCCGATGTCGGCGGCTGGTATCGCGATGCCGGCCTCTCCGACATCGCATTGGAATGGATGCTGGACAGGGCGCGGGCCCGGGGCTTGCGCCTGAGACCGCACTGGCGCCGCAGGCTCTCACCCGATCCTGCGGGTCGCCTCCACGTCTCGAGAACCGGCTTTTGGCGGCTGTGGGGGCCGGCGCCGCGAGCCATCCCCGAAGGTGCGCTCATCCATAGGAGCGTGCTGGCGCGCATGGACGATCCCGCGCTGGGGTACGCGCCCGCCAACCTGCCCGGCCGGCATACGGTTGTCGGTGGTCGCTAGTCGGGCATCGCGCGCAACATGTATTGATCAAACATGGGAACGGTGAACGCCGTTTCTCCGTGAGCAGGACTCCAGATCATCCCTTTCCGGATCAGGCCCGTGCGGATTGGTCCTGCCGAAGTAACCGCAACCCCTAGCTCTGCCGCTACTTCCCCTGAGCGGTGTGGACCTGGGCCGAGTTGCGCCATTGCCCTCAGATACTCCTGCTCCCTGGGCGTGAGGCGGTCGAAGCGAACGCGGAAGAAGCTCGCGTCCAGAGCGGCAATCACCCTTTCCCTGGCCGACTCGACATCATCGAGGGTCACCGGTGATTCGGAAGCGATGTTCCAGCAATGCGCTCCCCACTCCTGAAGAAAATACGGATAACCTTCGGTCTGATGACCGATCTGTGACAGCGCGTCATCTTCGATTTCGGCTCCCGCCTCCTCGATCGGCCCTCGAATGGCCTCTGCTATGGCATTCTCGTCGAGTGGACCAACCTCGGGGAAATCGAACAGACGTTCCGCGTAGCTCTTGGCCTCGCCAGCTACCGCTGCCAGCTGCGGTAGCCCAGCACCGAACATGATCAGCGGTAATCCCTTTTGGCTAATCCGGTGCAGCGCAACGATGAGTGCGCCCAAGTCTTCGTCTGACAGGTATTGGACCTCATCCACAAGGAGGGCTGCCGGTTTGTCGGCGGCTTTGGCCGCTTCACCGACGGCGACCAAGAGATCCGTAAGGTCGGTCTCGAGATCGCCGGAAGCGGCTAGACCCGGCTCTGGCGTCACGCCTACCTCAAACTCTGCGTAGGAGACCTTGAATGCGCTGGCGAAATTCCGGAGAGCGCCAAGGGCTCGGTTGCCAAGGACGCGGGCCTTCTCGCGGCCGCTAAGTTGATAAAGGAGACGGGCGAGTTTGGGGACGATGAGATCTGCCAGGGGACGCCTCTCCGGGGCCTCGATCAGGGCGGTCAGGTACCCCGCAACATCCGCCAGGTCTCCGATGCGGACGAGAAGGACGGTCTTGCCAACGCCTCGAAGGCCGAGAAGCATCATGCTCTTCGCGTGTCGGCCAGCTTGGATTCGTCGTAGCGCGATATCCGCCGACACAAGCAATTCGTTGCGACCGGCCAAGGCTGGAGGCCGAGATCCCGCTCCGGGTGCGAACGGGTTGGCAATCGGATCCATCGAACTTCCTTTGAGAGAGTTAGGTCGAGTTAGATGCATCTAAGGCTAGATCCTGTCGAACTGCCACTAACTCTGTCAAGATGCTGGTTCTTGGTAAAGCTTGCGCTTGAGCGCGTCGCCAAGCGGTTACCTTTCTCGCATGCCTATATGTCCTTATCCTTGCGGGCCGCGCGGCCGTTCGGGCCTCGCTGCCCCCCCATCCATCCGGGAGGTACGCCAGAGGTGACCCAATCGTCCTTCCCCGTTCAACTGGATCGTCCGTCCTATCCGGCGGCCGAGGCCGGCCGTCTGGTTGGGCTTACCCCGACCAGGGTGCGGCGCTGGCTGGGCGGGTACGGCTACAGCTACGGTGACGCCGTGCGTCACCAACCCCCGGTGTTGCGTCGTGGCGAGACCGGCTCGTACGCGTCCTTCCTGGATCTCGTGGACCTGCTCTTCGTGAAGCGGTTTCTGGATCATGGCATTTCGCTGCAGAAGGTGCGCCGTGCACTTGACGAAGCCCACGAGATTCTCGGGACGAACCACTTCGCAAGGCAGTCGTTTTTTACCGACGGCGCGAACATCTACCTCGAAGTTCGAGAAAAGGGAGACGCGATCCTGGAACTGCTCTCAGATGGGCAGTGGGTGATCGCACCGGTCATTCGGCAGCTCGCCACCGAGATCGACTTCGCGTCCCCGGAGGGCTTGGCGCGCCGGTGGTTTCCCTTGGGCAGAGACAGACCTGTCGTGCTTGACCCTTTCGTGTCGTTCGGTGCGCCTACGGTCGTCGGGCACGGCGTGAAGACCGCCAATGTTCACGATCTCTTCGTTGCCGAGAACGAGAAGCTCGCGGCGGTTCGCGCCTGGTGGGACCTTGCGGAGAGTGAAGTGGAGGCGGCGGTTGAGTTCGAACGCCGCGTGGCGGCATGAGGTTCTTCGTTGACAACAACCTCAGCCCGCAGTTGGCGAACGGAATGAAGGCGTTCGGCGAAGACGTCATCCACATCACGGAGATCTTCCCCCATAACACCGATGACACTGAGTTTTGCCGCGTGTCGGCTCAGAGGGTTGGTTCCTCGTTACACGCGATAACCGAATCCGCTACCGACCTGCGGAGCGAGCCGCCCTGAAGGAGCACCACGTCGGGGCGTTCTTCATGGGGGGCAAGAACCGCAATCGGTGCGAACTGATTCAGCAACTCGTCCGCAATTGGCCGCGGATGAAAGAGTTCGCTCGCAAGACCCCGGTGCCGTTCGCATTTCAGGTCCCGCCCTCCGGGACCAAGTTCCGGCCCCTGCCTTTGAACTGACGCGGCAAGCTCCCCCTCCGTGACTGATGGCCGGGGCGAGAATCCTGATATCGCCTTCGCGCCGATGGACATCGCTCAGGTCACCCTGGGCGGTTGCAGCGATATCCGAAACTGATTCAAGTCCACCTCGTCGGCATCCTTGTCCCGCACGCGGCGCAGGTACTCGACAAGGTCTTCCTGGCGGGGCTGCCCGAAGGCCAGGCGGTAGACGGCGAGGCTGCCGAGCAGACGGCGAAGCTGGTCCACTTCACTGCTGAAGGGAAGCATGGGAACACGACGCTCCACGCGGGCGTCGCCATGCTCGAAGATCCAGTAGGGTACAAGATCGCTGGACTCCGGTGGACGCTCGTCCCTAGCGCGCCGGAACAGGACCTTCCACGGATCGCGGGCGGCGTATGCACCTCCGTTTCGAGCCCTGCGATAGGCGTCGTCGCCGTACCGTTCTGCCACGTTCTTGCGCACCGCGTGGCCCTTGTAGCGATGAACACGTCCCTCGCGTTGCTCCAGGTCCACGGGATTGCGCGGCAGGTTCCAGTGGTAGACCGCGTGGCAGTAGGTGTGGAAATCGAGGCCCTCCTGACCGATTGAGGTGGTGGCGAGGATGAAGGGCCGGAACGGCGAATTGAACGCCTTCCTCACGGTGTCGGCGCGCTGGACGCTCTCGCCGCGCTCGCTCTGCAGGTCCCCGAAACGAAGCGCGAAACGGGTGCGCATGTTGAAGGGACTCATCTCGATCGGGGTGCCGGGCCCCGCGCAGCGGATGTCGTCGATCCGCACTTGCGACGTGCGTATGGATAGCGCCTCGACCATCTCCTTGGAGATGCCGACCACGCGATCCGTAGCCGAATGGCCCATCAGCCCCAGCGATTCCTCCAGCACGTGCGCGTACTCGTCGAGCACCGCCTGGAGATTCCCGGCGAGGGCGTAGCGCAGCACCAGCTCCCAGTACCGGGTGTGGTGGTCATGTGGCGGACGCGGCGTCTGCGTCGTCCGTTCCTTCAACTCGTCCTCGAGGGCCCGGACCAGGGAGATGCACTCGGGCATGTTGAAGGTGCCGCGCAGGCCATGGGCAATGCGAGACGCCCCGGCGAGCAGCTCCGGTGAAGTCGGCGGCATGTCGGCGATGCGCCGGAGCGCCCGGTGCGCGCAGACGCCCGGGCCAGCGAGCGCCACCAGAGCCAGCACTTGAAAAAGGTCTTCGGGCGGTGTGCCCATAGGCTCTCCGAGATCCGGTTGCCCGGCTATTGCGCGACCGAACTCGGCGACGTGCCGACGGAATCCCCGGTTTCCGGCACGACCGGAGGTGGCGGAGGGCCAGCCGTCGTCGGCGCTCACCCAGTCCCGGACGCCCGGATGGAGCACGTGGTCGAGCATAGCGGGCGCGACCCAGTACCAGCGCTGGTCCGTCTGGCCAGCCCGGACCTCGCCAGGCGCATCCGCGCGGACGACGACGCCGGCATCTTGGAAGCGTCGTCTCAACCGCTCCATCACCGCCTTGAGAGCCTCACGGGACGTAACGGGGGCTCCGCGTTCCCCGGCAAGGCTCAACGGATCTCCAGCTTCGGAAAGCGACGGGCTGGGGTAGAACAGCGGCAGAATGTTCATTGCCCCCGGTCGGTCCCGTTGCGCGGAGTCGCCTCCGTGCCGCGGTTCGCCCGAATCCCTGCTCATGGGAAAGTCCAGCAGGCGGGCGCGGGAGCGGTGGAGTTCCGAGTAGACCGGGTGGTCCGCGCGGCCCGACTCCCGCTCCAGCATGAGGCGGCTGACCTCGTAGGAACAGAGCGCGGCAATGGCGTCGGGCACCACGTTCCAGGACGAGAAGACGAGAGCCTTGGTGGTCTGGCCTGTGTCGGCGTACGGACCGCCGGGCTCCAGGTACGGCAGCGCGGGCGGCATCCACAGCCACTTCCACTGCCCCTGACCCACCGTCTCATCCAGCAGCTGCCGCAGACGGGGGTTGGCAGGCTCGATCGGGGCATACCGCTCCACGGCGTCCCGCTTGAGCAGCGAGGCGTCCCCGTCGCGCACGGCCTCGGTCAGCTCAGGCGGCGGATCCGCGACTCGGTCCCTCAGCCGCTCTTTGAGCTTGTAGTCCCGCATCACGTTGAGCAGGAAGGGGGCCGACTTCCAGTACTGCATGGGGTCGCGGGCGTTCAAGCTGGCGGCCACGCGGTAGACGGTGCGCGCCTGGCGAAGGTCCTCGGGCCGGAGCGCGGGCTCGGACGGGCGTCCGCGAAGCATGCCATCGCTGTCGGCGGTGGCCCGCACCCGCTCGGTCCGCACCATGAGACGCAGCAGGCGGCCTTCGAGATCGCGGCGCGCCTCCTCCATTTCGAGGTTCCCGGCGGCACCGTCGAGCAGCCCAAGACGGTACCGTCGGATAGCCGCGTGCAGCCCCCGCATGGTCTCCTCGTCGTCTTCGCAGAGGAACCGGCAGGTGCGCAGGAAGTCAGCGTAGTGGTCCTCGCCGTCTTCGCCGTAGAGGGTCAGCATCTTGTAGGGCGTGGCCGACAAGAGCAGGACCCGGGTGCGGAGGCCCGCTTCGGGAGCGGCCCGGTCGTAGTGGAAGTCGAGGAGCTGGCGGGTGAGGCGGGCGGCTGGGCTCTCGGAATCGAGGAGGCTGCGGAAGCGCTGGAACTCGTCCAGGATGATCAGGTCGGGCTCAAGCGCACGAATGCAGATGCCTGCGAGCATGCCGCGCAAACGGCCGACCATCCAGTACTGGTCGCACGACTCGCCCCGCGCGAACGCCTCGCAAAAGTCCACAAGCCTGCGGTAGAGCTTGCCGTCCTCCAGGAGCCGCGCGAGGAAGGCATCGGTGAGGCCGTCGTCGACCGTCGGCAGGTTCCACCGCATGTGCCAGCGGTAGCTCTTGTCTCCGACTCCGCACTGGAGGAGCCGGTAGAGGCCGTACCGGTTGAGCGCGGGAGCGATTCGAGGCAGCGTGCGGATCGGCTGATGGTCGGTCGTCCTGTGCGGCTTGGTCGGCCGGGTCCACGCTAGGGCAGGCCGCCCGCGCGGGTGGCTGAGCCGCTTGAGCATCTGCCACAGGACGAGCCGCTCCTTGATGACTCCACCCCGGTTGGCCCGCGTGGTGTTGAGCGATGTGCTCGGGGTCAGACTGATGAAGTTGACCTTGTGCGCATTCAGGTTGCGCACGTGCGCCGGAAGCAGCGTAAGACGCGACGGCAGCACCGCGTGCGGAAGCCCCTCGACGCTCAGCCGCCGGACGTTCTGGCGCGCGATCGACTGGTTGGAGCAGATGTATACGATGTCGATCCGGCCCACCCGGTCCCAAAGGTGCTCCAGAGTCCGGGCGACGATGCCGCGGGCAACGAGGGTCTTGCCCAGCCCCACCTCGTCGGCGACCAGGAATCGGTGGGCAGGGTCGTCGTCCAGCCAGAGGCGATTGAAGACGTAGTCCACGGTGCGGCGCTGGAAGTCCTTGAGGATGCCGAGCGCCTGGTCCGCGCTGCGCCGGGGATCGCTCACGGGTCTGCCTCCAGCGCGGCTTCGAAGGTGGCCCACAACTGCATGAACTCGCCGGGGATGATGTCGTCGGCGTCCCCCGCAAGGTCCGACTCGCGCAGGTGTTTGATCAGGCGACGCACCGTGTCCAGTCGCGCGGGGTCCTGGCAGTAGGCTCGCGTCATCTCTTCGAGCAGAGGAAGGGAGCCGAAGCCGGAGCCTCCGGCGCCCGCTCCCGAACCCCCGTTGATCGTCCCGCCGCCATCCCGCGGAGCTCCCGTGTCGAACGTGCCCAGAAGGAAGAGGATGTAGCGCAGGAAGCCGCGCTGGTCGCGGACTATTCGGCCCGCGATCTCATCGTTGCGCTCGCGAACGGGGAGTCCGTCGACAGGGAGGCACAGAACAAAGACCTCCGGTGCGACCTCGGGATCCTTTTTCCTGAAGCAGACTCTGAAGGCGACGAAGCGGGTGACCTGCGCGATGTCCATCGGCACGAAGGCGATTTCGCCGCCATTCAGAAGAGGTCGACCGTCAGCTGCGTGCTTGCGTGGCAGCGTAATGGGCCAGACGCTGACCTCAAGGTCGGACGACAGATCGATCGGGCCGGCGCTGCGGAGGCGGAGATGCCAGCGGTTTCCGCCGTCGCCGTCTACCCGGTGGCAGATCAGGCGCAGGTCGGCGGCCGCAACCGCTCCGCAGGCATCCTCGAGGATCCTCTTTTTCCCGTCGAGGACCGGATCGGGGCCGGGGCCGTCCGGCGGAACGAAGTCCTCCAGTAGCGTCTCGAGTCCGTCATCGCCCAGCAACGTCTCCGCCGTTCCGAGCGCCTCCGGACGCCCGACCAGTTCCGCCATCACCTCCACGCCGCCACTCCCGTGATGCGTGGCGTTGATCGACCCCACAAACAGCCGCGTCCGGCCAGCGACCTCGCACAGGTACACCTTCGCGTGGAGGCTGTCGTCCAACAGCTCGCTCAGGACCAGGCAGCGCTCGAAGCGTTCCATCGCGGCAGGCGCCTGGTGGTGAATGCGCGCCAGCTCCTCGGGGCGCGAGACAAGTGTCGGTGGCGAGTCGCTCCGGCGCGCCATCTCGAACAGCACGTTCGGCGTACAGAACGGCGACATCACCACCAGCCGCCGCGACCTCGGAGGCCGCCACTCCTTGAGACCCGGGCCGATGGCGTGCAGGCGGAACGCGTCCACGTGACCGGGAAGCTCCCAGACGGTGCGCTCCACGTCGCCCGCCAGCTTCGCGATCTGGGCGGCGCGGGGCTCGGGCAGAGCCGGGGACATGCGCGGTAACGCGTGCAGCAGCGCCACCAACTCCGCGTTCTTCGGCACGGCGTCGCCTCGAGCATGGCCTTGCGCCATCACGGACACGTCCCACGAGTGGTCGCCGGTCAGATTGCGGGACATGACGGCCAGGCGGATGAGCGGGCCCGCGCCTCCGTCCGCATTGCCATCATCCGCCGACACGAACCGGAGCACCCACACCTTGGGGTGAAAGATGCCGCCGTCGCGGGGCACAGCCGCATGCAGCGAGTCTTCCAGCATGGAGTAGAGGATGTTGCTCCGCCGGGGCGGGTGTATTCCGCCGCGCTGATGGAAGATCGTGATCCGGTCGGTCGTTTGTCGCAGTCCGTACAGGAGCGCCACCGGGTCGGCGAGGAGCTCGCCATCGGGACGGTCTCCCGCGTGGAGAAGCAGGTGCAACGGCACGCCGAGTAGCATGTCCAGGTTGAGCGAGTACGTGAGCGCGACCGCGCAGTCGAAGCGACAGCCCGGCGGCGGGGTAAGCGCCCGCGTGTAGAGCGTGCGGTCCCGATGCGGATCGAGCAGCGTCATGCGGAAGCCGCCAGCCCTTCACCCAGCTCCCGCAGGAACCCGCGCACCACCGTCCAGCGGTAGCTCAGCCGGTAAATCCCCGCCCCTCCCCGCCACTCAGCCAGCATCTTCTCGTTGCGGAAGCGCGAGCGCACGCCTTTGAGTGCCTTCTCGCGGCGGCGAACCAGCTTGGCCGCAGCGGAGGCGCCCGCTGGGGCGCCATGCACGCGCGCATCAAGCTCGCCCGCCCGGACGAGCGCTATCCACTCGCTCACGAACGCCCTCGTCCCGTGGTTGATCCGCGTGCTGCGGGTGACGGTCGCCCAGAAGTCGCCCACCGACCAGCCTGCCAGCGCCGAATGATCCAGTCCCCGCAACCACTTCGCCAGCTGGCCCTCGTAGTCGGCGACCTTGTCTTCGCTGCCCGCCCGTTCGCGCCCCCGCGTCCCGGCATGAACCCTCCGCGCCAGCAGCAGGTTGTAGAGCACCGGCGCGCCGTAGATCACCTCGGAGAACAGGCGGGCATGCTCCAACTGCGCCTTGTGCTCAGGCGCAAAACCCGCGTAACCCGGATGCTCCCATACGAAGCCGCACCCGTCCGCTTCCCCGGCGTTCTCCGCCCTCACCTGCCTGAAGAGGTGCGCAAGCAGGCTTTGCGGCAGCGACTGCGCCACCCGGTCCTGCAGGTACTCGGCCTCCGTTGCAGTGAGCGACAGCGTGTCGAGCTTCGGGAACCCGCGAGGGGGCGCCGGCAGCCCTGCGTGCCACGTCCGCGCCCCGTTGCCGCTGCCGGCGGCGCGCACCCGCAGCCCCCACGCATCGCCCAGTCCGAAGTACCAGCTCGGAATCCCCTTGAGCCTGCGTCTGGAGCGCCTTCCGTACACGCCATCCTCGCTCGCCTCCCACAAGTGCTCAAGCACGTCCAACTCGCGCTCCCTACCCAGTTGCCAGAAGTCGCGGCGGGGCATCCCCTCCCGTTCCAGCGCGCGATAGACCCACGGCACTATGAGCCAGAAGCGCAACCGCGTCTGGGCGGTGTTGGTTCCGGGGAACAACAGGTTGGAGAAGGCGTCGCGGATCGTGCCCAGTCCCATCTCATCGCGGGATCCCGGCTGGTTGAAGAGGCCAAGCAGCTCGTGGGCCCGATCGCGGGCTTCTTGATCCTGGTCAATCCAGGCGAGGGTGAAGGTCATGGACTGTCTCCGTCCCTAATCGCTATGGCAACAGCCACGGCCCAACGTAACCCAGGTACAGCCCCGTACCGGCGACCGCACCCGCCAGCATCGACACGACCGCCACCGTGCGCTTGCCACGCGGCAGGTACCTTGCCAGCCACGCGCCCGAGATGGCCACGACGAGGAGGCCGAGCGCGACGAGGAGCTGTACCGGGATGCCCGTGAGTGCCGCAACGCGGACTTCGTCGTAGCTGGCCACCGGATCGTGGCCCAGGAGGACGCGCACGCCGTGCACGACCCCGACCAGGATGCGAAGCGGAGACAGGTAGCCGATGGCGACCAACACGGGGTAAGGGTGCCACCGCGCGCAACCGTAACAGCAGGCCGCGACCATGGCGTACGTAACAAGCGGACCGCCGGCGGCCGCGAGCGCCACGCCCCAGACCGGGGCGACGGCCGCGGCGGCCGCAAAGTCCTCGCGACCGACGGCGTCCCAGAACTCCTGCGAATCCCAGGTGACGGTCTCGTAGTGCAACGCCAGATTCGGGACATCCATGGCGAGATACACCAGGTAGTGCCCGAGTTCGTGGAGCAATATGCCAAGCGGGGCGGCGGCGAATCCGGCCAGCAACCATTTGAGGAGAAGGGCCCTTCGCGAGTCGGGGGCGGCACCCGTCAACGTCCCGTCCATAGCCGGGCGCGCTCCAGGAACACCGCCGGGTCTTCGCGCCACTCCACGTAGCCGAGCTCGCGGTCGCGGGTAAGCCAATTCAGCTTCTCGTCGATGCAGGCCAGTAGTTCCGGCTGCCCGGCGTCCAGCGCGAAGCCACCGTGTTCGGCGAGGGTGTCGAGCGCGGAGACCACGAAGCTGCCTTCGGACTCGTAGGCGGTTTCGCTGTTGCCGATCGCGCCTCGCGCGACTGCATCGATGGCTTCGTCGCGCAGAGCCTCCAGGAGCTCCTGCACGCCCGTAGCGTGGACGACCTGGGGCATCGAGTCGGACGGCGGATGGATGTGCGTCCTCCCCTCCAGCACCGCAGACGCTCTCGCGGCGGTGATCACATAGGCCGCCGTGCCGTCAGCCACCACCGTCCCCCCCGGAGTGTCGATCCGCGTGCCTGCGGCCAGGACGCCGTCGTCGTCGGCAAGGCCCGTGAGCTGGAGGAAACGCGCTTCACCGGTCGAACTCCTGAAAACACCGACCAGCAGATCCCGGGTCAGCCCGTCGTAGGACGAGAAACGTCCTTCGTCGCCTGCACGCACCAGCAGCGACTGGCGAAAGGCGATGTGGCCGGATGTGAAGGCCACGGCCACCTCTCCGGCGTGGTCCCGGGTTCGGGAATCGAGAATCGAGATGCCGCCGCCCACGATATCGATATCCGGCGTCGATGGGAGCAACCATATATCGGGCCATTCAGCGACGGGACTCCGTTCGAAGGACAGCCGCGCCCCCTCCATCGCCTCCATCGCCGTGAGCAGGTCCGCCTCGTAGCCGAGGTGGGTGTGGAACCCCGGAGAGGCCGGGTCTTCGTCGGCGCTGTAGCTCACGGGCGGGTAGTACGCGTAGAAGGCCGCGCGGAGAGGCTCGCCCGCAGGTGTGCAGGCATCGGCGAGCTGTTCCGGCTCCGCGACCCAGCAGGCCGAACCGAGGAGCACGATGCCAGGGATGGCGACCCGCAGCAAATGAATGGGTTTCGCAATATCCATGGTCACCCCGCGGGTTCCCAAAGCTCGATCCTACTTCGGCCCCGCCGGCAAGTGCTCCAGCAGATACCGCACCATCAACATCCGAACATGTACCGCCGTCCCCTCGCCTTCCGACAGTCCGTGGTTCCGGTTTGGGTAGGTGAAGTAGTCGAACGTCTTCCCGAGTTCCACCAGCCGGTCCACCAGTCCCTCGACGATCTCCAGGTGCGTGTTGGTTTCCCCGGTTCCGTGAATGATGAGCAGGTCCCCCTCCAGCCCTTCCGCATAGTTGATGGGCGCGGAGACGCGGTAGCCGTCCGGGTTGGTCTCCAGGGTCTCCATGTAGATCTCCTGGAACCATGCGTTGTAGAGGTGCGGCTGGGGCTTGGGGACCACGGCGATCCCCACGTGGTAGACATCCGGCTTGCGAAACAGCGAGTTCAGGGTGTTCGATCCGCCGCCGCTCCAGCCCCAGATCCCCACTCTGGACACATCGACGTAGGGAAGCATCCTGCCCAGTTCCAGCACGCCCGCCGCATGCTCCTCCGTCGACTGCACGCCGATCGTCGGAAAGGGCGCCCTCCGCCACGCCGCACCCTTCGGCGCCGGCGTGCCCCGGTTCTCGATGGACACGACCAGGTACCCGAGGTCCGCGATGGCGCGATGGTAGTTGTTCCGCGTCGACCACCGGTCGAGGACGGTCTGCCCGTGCGGTTCCCCGTAGACGTAGATGAACACCGGGTATTTCGCGCCGGAGTCGAAGTCCCGCGGCTTGATCATCCACGCGTCCATCACTATGCCGTCCCCGATATCCAGCTCCAGAAACTCCGTGGGGCGGGAGATCGTGGCCTCGGCCCGCCGCCGGAGCTCGTCGTTGTCCTCCAGAACCCGCACGACGCGGTGGTCCGGGAGGCTGATCAGGGCGGTGACCGGCGGAGTGTCGAATGTGGAATATGTGTGAAAGGCCCACCGAAGGTCGGGAGAGAAGTCGTAGAAGTGGGTTCCCGGCTGGTCCGGGGGCGTGACCCGCTCGGGCTCTTCCGCGCCGTCCAGCCGGACGCGGTAGAGGTAGCGCTGGGTGGCGTTGTCGGGCGAGGCGAAGAAGTAGAACCAGCCATCTCCCCCATCGACCTCCCCGTGGGCAACCGGCCCGCGCTCCATGACGTCGCCGGGCCCCGGGGTCAGGAGCCGTTCCTCGCGCCCGTCGCGCGAATAGACCCAGGAGTGGCGCCACCCGTCCTTTTCGGTCAGGAAGAGGAAGGAGTCGCCCCCCCGGATCCACTCCAGGCCGGCGTTCAGGCGATAGCTGGCGACGACCCAGGCCGGATCGGACTCGTGGTAGATCCGGTCGACCTCACCCGTGTTCACGTTGGCGATATAGAAGTCCCGTTCGTCCCGAAACCGGCTGAACTGCTCCACCAGCAGCTCCTCGGAGTTTCCGGCCCAGCTCACCTGCCCGAGATAGAAGCCCTCGGTCGGGGAAGGGATGGAGATCCAGCGGACTTCCGTGCCCTCGGCGTCCACCACGCCCACCCGGAGCCCGGCGATGGTCTCGCCCACCCGAGCGAACCGGACCTGCCGGAGCTCGGGATAGGAGGGATCGGTGGGGACCAGCATGGACCTCATCCGCACCCCGGAGGCGTCGGACTGGACGAAGGCGACGCGGTTGCCGTCGGGACTCCACACGGCGCGGCCGTTGGAGACGGATTGGGCGGTGGTGTGGGTCAGGCGGGTCGTCTGAGCGGCCGCGAGGTCGTGGACGTGAAGGTCGCCCTCACGGCTGAAGAGGATGCGGCCTCCTTCCGGGGAGATGGCGCTTCCGGGACCCGCCTCCACCCTCGTCAGCGTGGAGGTGGCGGGTTCGAGCATCCAGTAGCCGTCGGTGTCAGTCCGGAGGAGCGCCCACGTGCCGTCCGGGGCGAACTGGTAGTCCGAGATGCTCAAGGGCTCCGAACCACCGGCTGGCGTGAGCTGGGAGAGCGAGGCGAGGACGGTCCGGTTGCCGCTGGCGGCATCGTAACCGATCAACTCCGGCTGCGACGCGCCCGAAGGGGTCTCGAGGGTCGTGTATCCGGATCCGTCGGGCAGCCAGTTCGCCTGGAATGACCGGGCGTCAAAGTCCCTCGCCTCGAAGATGGAACGGAGGCGCGCTTCCGTCTCCGCGGGGACCTGGCAGAAAGCCGGAGATGGGAACAGGGTGGGGACGCCGAGGATGCCAAGCACCCAGAGGCTCCGAAAAATCCGTCTCGTGGTCATGGAGACCTCCAGCTCATCCCAATAGGTTCGAATCTCACGCCCCGGGTTCCCAAAGCTCGATCGCGTTTCCTTCGGGGTCGTGGATGCGGGCGAAGCGACCGATGCCCTCCATCTTCATTTCGTGGCTGACCTCGATATCCGCGGACTTCAGTTGCGCGATCATCGCGTCCAGATCGACCACGCGGAAATTCAGCATGAACGCCTTGTCCGCCGCGAAATAGTCCGTGTCGGCACCGAAGGGTGCGAAAACCGTGACCCCGGACTCGGTCACCCAGGGCGGCATCTCCATGTTCGTCGGCGCGGGATTGATGCCAAGGTGATCCTGATACCATTTCGCAAGTCCCTTCGGGTCCTGTGCCCGAAAGAAGAACCCGCCGAATCCCTGAACGGTTTGCACGCTACGTCCTCTCGATGATGGGCTGCACGATCTGCGCTTCGGGGAGTGTCGTGGAGTGAAGCCTTCTGCGCCAGATGGGTCCTCGATCAACCGCGACAACGGCTGCTTCACACGAGTTCGGCGAGGCTTTCGGACCGCGGCAGCGCGATCCATCCCTCCGCGGTGGCCAGCGCGCGATCCGCGGGGCGAATCGGATCGCAGCGGTCGATGTGAGCCGCCCGAGCGACGAGAGCCGCCACGAGTGCATCAAGCATATCGTCGGAGGCCTTGCACCGGGCCCAATCGTTCCGGGAGAGCGCGAGCCAGTCAGCCGTCCGCTCGGCAAGATCAGTGACGAGCCGGGCCCGAACTGCTGACCCCTTGGTGCCCTTGTAACCGCGCGAGGGAAACTCCCAGACCGAGAGGGCCGCCGCAGGGTACACTTCGACGAAGCGACCGTCGCCGCTTCGATCAATGGTTTCGCCCTTTGCCGCCATCTCCGCGAGCAAACGGACGGCTCGCATGGCGGGCACCGCGATCAGATCCGACGAGACGCTGAGGGGCCACCGGCCCAGCTTCTCCCGCACGACCTTGTCCGTTCTTCGAAACCGAAGCTCACGAACCTCGGCAGAAGGCCAGACGGTCGATGCCGAGTATTGGGCAACCGCTCGCGCGAAAGGCACGGGCCAACCGAAAGGGGCGTCGATACCGATCTTGTCGGCACGCCCGAACAACTCGTGCAGGTCGGAGTCGGTCGCTCCCATCGCGAGGGCCTCGACACGCGCCGAGCAACGATCCCAACGAACCAGGCAGGTGGCGGTCCGCTTCGGCTGCGACGCGAGATCGACACCGAGAGTGACCATTGGTGTCACGTCTTCGCCCTCCAGGGCAGCGACAACTGAGCGTAGTCGGGTAGATCGTTTCCGCGCAGGGTGCGCGGTTTCTCGGAGTCACCCATCGGTCAGTCCTTTCCAAGAGCCGTCTCGCCCGCTGAGTATGCCAAGCTCGCCATGGAGTGCGGCGATGTCGACCTCGCCGTCGGAAAGGAGTGGTGTCCTCCACGTCCCTCGTTCGTCGCCCTGACCGCCGGCAGATTCCTCGTTACAACGACCTCGGCTCGCCCGCAAGGGAGCGGGCCCTCCTTCGAGGTCGGTTGCCGAGCCGATCAGCTACGCGAGGTGCATGGAGCCTCGGCATGGGATCGAGTGCCAGCGAAGGACTCTCCAAGCTCCTCGATCTTCCGGCATTGCAACAGATAACCCAATGGGTTACCATGAATCGCATGCAGACCGTCGCCGAGACCCCGACCTTTTCCCGCCAAGCCGACAAGCTGTTCAGTGAGGACGAGAAGCGCGAACTGATCGACTATCTGGCCGGGAATCCCTTGGCGGGCGACGAAATCCGGGGCACGGGCGGAGTCCGAAAGGTGCGATTCCGAGCCATGGGCCGGGGAAAGCGGGGAGGTGTCCGCGTGATCTACTTCTACGCAGGCGAAGGAGTGCCGATCTATGCGCTTCTCGCCTATTCGAAGTCCGATCAGACCGACCTGAGTCCGCGGGAGCGGCGAGCGGTGGCCGCACTCGTCAAGGCGATCAAGAGCTTGAGAGAGGAGAAGCGATGAGTACGTTCGGAGAAGACCTGATCCAGTCCCTGAACGAAGCCTTGGCCCACAGTAAGGGCGAAGGCCCCGCCATCGTTCACGCCCCGGTGACCCCACGCGAGGTCCGGGAACAGGCCAAGCTGACACAGTCTCAGATGGCAACCCTGATGGGTATGAGCCTGTCCGGCTACCGGAAATGGGAGCAGGGAACACGCCGCGTCAGCGGCCCGGCGGCGACGCTTCTGCGCATCATCCAGCACGAACCCGCCGCGGTCAGGCGTGCACTGCTGGCGTCGCCTGCGCCGTAGATGGGCCCTCAGCCATGCAGCAGCTGAAGGAACTCATCGAGCCACAAGCGGGGCAAGTCGGGCGACATTCGGACAGGGAGATCCGGGAGTGAACCGCTACGACGCATATGACCCTTTCGCGCGCGTCTACGACCAGCATTGGGGCTTCTTTGCGACGAAGGCGTATCCGATCCTCGAACATCTGGTTTGGGAGCACCTTCCGCCTGGATGCCCGGTCCTGGATCTCTGCTGTGGCACCGGCCAGCTCGCCGCCGAGCTGTCGCGGCAGGGATACCGCACAACGGGCCTGGATGGCTCTCAAGGGATGATCGAGATCGCGAAGAAGAACGCCCCGGACGCGGACTTCGTCGTCCGGGACGCCCGCAACATCGCCTTGCCCGGCAGGTTCTCGGCGGTTCTCTCGACCTTCGACAGCCTGAATCACGTGATGAGCCTGGACGAGTTGGAACAGGTGTTCCAAAGCGTATTCGCCGTCCTGGAAGGTGGTGGCTACTTCGTGTTCGACCTCAACATGGAAGAAGGCTTCCGGTCCAGATGGCGCGGTTCGTTCGAATTCATCGAGGAGGATCACGTCTGCGTGGTTCGATCTTCACACGATGCCAGCGAGAAGACCGGACGGCTGGATGTCACCCTGTTCGAGATGAAGGGGTCAGGCTGGGTGCGGACCGATTTCCCTCTGATTCAACGCTGGTATGAAGAACGTGAGATCAGAGAACGACTGCGAAGGGCAGGATTCGAAGAGCTGCAGTCTTTCGATGAGAGCGAACCCATCGTAGAGGGCGCGCTGCACGAAGGCAGAATGTTCTTCGTCGCAAGGAAGCACGACGCCCATCAGCCCCGCGGCGAAAGGCGCCCCGATGTCCTCAAGGAGAGGGTCACCGTCCGCGACGGCTTCTTCGATCCGTTGCCGGAAGAGGAGCTGAAATCATGGGAGAGCGAGTAACCTCGCAATGCGGACCGCTCCGGCACGACTTCTCCGTCCTGCCGGTACGCCGCACAGTTCCTGCCTCGTGCGCGCTGGCGTTGCTCTTGGCCCTTGGCTGTCAGGAGGCACCGGAGCCTGGCCAACGCCACGACCCCGACGCAGATGCCGCGCCTGTAGCAGTAGCCGATTCCGCAGGCGTGAGCATTGCCACAATCCCCAACCTGCACGCCCTCGACCTTCCGGAACTCGGCCTGACGCTGCTTCACTCCACGATCGACGATCTTGACCTGGTCGAGGTGGTGGGTGCGGTTCTACTGCCCGATTCGTCGCTGGTCATCGCAGACAAGGCCGCGCCCAACATCAGCTTGCTGCGTCCGGACGGAAGCCTGCGGGCGCAGGTGGGCCGGGAGGGAGAGGGTCCGGGCGAGTACACCGATATCTCGCGCATCGGGCTCACCGGCGATGGGTCGCTGTTCGCCTATGACCGGGCCCTGCGCCGGTTCACGTTCCTCGATCGCGAGGGCGGCGTCATCGGGGTCCGGCGAAGCGGATGCACCGTCGCGACGGGAGAAGCCGATCCCCTTGCGGATGTGACCGAGCAGGGCTTCATCGGCGTCCTCGAGACCCGGCCCGATCTCCCTCCGGGCGTGCAACGCGGTCCGCTGTTCATGGTGGCCTGTGCCGGCGCCGGAGCATCATTCGATACGCTGGGCGAGTGGGCGGGCAAGGAGCGCTACGTCGCATCGAATCGGTGGATCGCCGTCGGATTCGGGCGCACGGCACTGTACGATGGACGGGGAGACCATGCGGTCGTCGGCACGAACGACTCGCTGGATCTGACGCTGTACGAGGGGACGACCGTGCGTACCAAGGTCCGTGGCGGCTCTTCCATGCGGATGGTGACCCCGCGGGAACGCGAGGAATGGACCGACCTGTACCTGGACATGTTCCCCGAGGTCGCCCGGGCGGACCGGCGGAGGAGATTGGAGCAATCAGAGGTCCGGGACGTCTATCCGGCTTTCGGGTCCATCAAGGTGGATGCCGGTGGCAGGATATGGATCGGAGACTACGCGAAGCTGTCGGCCGAGCAGCGGCTGTGGACGGTTCTCGGCGCGGACGGAACGCCGGTCGGCTCCGTTCGTCTTCCGGTCTTCCGTCCGGATTGGCTGCAGATCCGTGAGGGCTCGATCACTGGGCGGGCGCTTGTCGAGTGGGAAGTCACCATCCCGAGCCCGGTCCACGAGTTGCTGGACATCGCCGGCGATCGCATCGCGGTATTGCGCAAGGATGAGTTCGGTCGCGAGTTCGTCGAGGTGTACGAGGTGGGAATGCCCGGGGAGGAGACAGCCCCGCCACACTAGCTCGGTCATTAAGCGCCGAAGCGCAGCGCCCGCGCGAGCTCCTCGTGCTCGAACGCCGACTCCATGCGATCGATTTCCCGTCGGCTCCCGCCGAGTCGCGCGGCGACCTCTCGCCACTCGGAGACCGCCTTCCCTGCCGCGCCCGCGATCCGTCTCGCCTGCTTCGGGCCCAGGCCGTAGTACTCCGCGGTGGCAAGCGCCTGGTCCAGCGAAGCGGTGCCATCGAATTCGTCGATGTACGTCGTGAGGACCCGGGGGCTCACGTCCGTCGGCACGGGATTCAGATCGTAGGCCGGTGAGAGCCGCCAGCCCCTTCCGATCTCGTAGAGGAATCCGTGGTTCCGCAGATGATCGTCGGTGTTCGAGATGAGGACGCTGAAGACGACGCGTCTCCACAGCTCGGCGAGGTCGGAGCGTGCCGCCGCTCCATGACTCCGCAGCGCATCGGCCAGCTCCAGATACGACCGCCGCTCGTTGTCGCGGGCATCCAGCATGCTCATCGCCGAGAGAAACGGCATCCGATGGCTTCCCTCGCGGTCGAACCGCTGAAGAACCAGGATTCGCCTTCCGGCAACGCTTTCCAGTCGCCATGCGGGGACCCGCATCCCGGCGCGCTTCGCGAGCGCGAGCGCGACTCCTTCCCAGAGCACGATGTCCCGGTCGTCGTCCGTGCCTGGGAACTTTGCAAGCGCCAGCTCGCCGTCGTCGTCCCTGACCGCGGCCTTGGGCCGTGTGCCGCCGAGGGAGGATCCGGGACCGACCAGCAGGCGAAGATCGTCGTCCTTCTCACGCCGGCGGAGTACCCTCCTCGAGGCCGCCATCAGCCGCCGAAGATCGACCAAGGGAGGAACGCGCACCGCGCCTGATTCGGCGAGAAAGGGCCCTTCCCACTGCGTCGAGAACCTGAGCGCGCCGATGCGGATCTCGTCGTCCACGCGAAGAAGGAAATCGGATTCGAAGAGGGTCCGTGGCGCTCGCCCTTCCAGCCTCGCCCGCCTGACTTCGGCGCGGCGGAGGAGAACCCGGCCCCAGCGGTCCGGCGCCGAATCGCCGAGGGATCCGAAGAGCCTGCCGCGCGTGTGGTAGGGGCCCGGTCCAACCGTCAGCGCGGGCTCGAGGGCGAAGCGCAGGGGGTGGTCCATCCACGCCGCATCGTACTCGAACGACGCGCTCTCGCGGCCGCCGCGAACCCGAATCCACAGCCGGCCGGCTCGTATGGGCTCACCCCGCAGATCGACGTGAACCAGGACGGGTGTGTCCATCATCCCGCACCCTGGCCGTCGGCGCCCGCAGGACGCGTGTCGCCCCTCCGACGCTCGGCCGCGGGCACGCGCACGCGCTGAGGCAGGCGCTCCTCCAGCAGATCGAGCCCGATCCCGTCCCGGCTGCGGTCGGCCAGCTCCGAAATGCCGTCGTGCATGCCGAGGACGAACAGGACCGTGGCGTACATGCCCATGGAGACGCCCGCATCACCCTGTTCGATCTTGTGCAGCGTCGTGCGGCTGATCAGCGCGCGCTCGGCCATCGTCGATGCGCGGATGCGGCGCCGCAGCCGGGCGTCCCGGATGTCGCTGCCCAGCTTCCTGAGGATGCGCCGGACCGGAAGCGGCAGCGTACCGCGGATGTAGGAGGGCATCTGATGTACCTTTACCGTTCAGTAACGCAAGTGTGAAAGCCGTTATCGTACATGATACGGGACGGTATGACAATCCGCACCGCGACGGACAACTCCTTCTCACGCGCCGGTCTCGCGGAGAGAAGCCGTCTCTGCCAGATTCAGACTCGCTCAATCCACGAACCGCCGAAAAGGGAGCCCCATGGCGCTGCCAGCCAGCCGATCCGGTCCCGCTGTTCGATTCCAACCCGACGAGAATCCCGGCTGGCCGGTCACCGTCGGATTAGCGCTGCAGTACTGCCTGCTGACCGTGGGGCCGATCGTTCTGACCGTCGCGATCGTGGTGCGGGCGGCCGGCCAGAGCGAGCTCTTTCTGTCGTGGGCGGCGTGCGCGGCGCTGCTGGTGAGCGGCATCGCGACGATGGTCCAGGCCAGGCGCGTGGGACGCCTCGGGGCGGGATACATCCTGCTGATGGGCACGTCGGGGGCCTTCATCGCGGTGGCGGTGACGGCGCTGGTGCAGGGGGGGCCGGCGCTGCTGGCGACGCTGGTGGCGGTCTCGGCGGTGTTTCAGTTCGCGCTGGCGTCGCGGCTGTCGCTGCTGCGGCGGATCATCACGCCGACCGTCGCGGGGACGGTGATCATGCTGATCGCCGTGACGGTGATGCCGCTGATCCTCGACTTGATCGGGCAGGTGCCCGAGGGGGTGGCGCCGGCGGCCGGCCCGGTCACGGCTGCGGTGACCCTCGGCGTCACGATGGTGATCGTGCTGCGCGCCTCCGGGGCGATGCGGCTGTGGGGTCCCGTGATCGGGATCGTGGCCGGGAGCGCGGTCGCCGGCTTCTTCGGCGTGTTCTCGTGGGATGCGGTGGCCGCAGCCCCGTGGTTCGGACTGCCGCTGGAGGGCTGGCCGGGATTCGACTTCAGCTTCGGGCCCGTGTTCTGGGCGCTGCTTCCGGCGTTCGTGTTCGTCACCCTGGTGGGGGCGATCGAGACCATCGGCGATGCGGTGGCCGTGCAGCGCGTGTCGTGGCGGAAGGAGCGGGCCACGGACTTTCGCGGGGTGCAGGGGGCGGTCATGGCGGACGGCCTGGGCAACCTCCTCTCGGGATTGCTCGCCACGGTTCCCAACACGACCTATTCGAGCAGCGTCGCGATCGTGGAGATCACCGGCGTGGCCGCGCGGCGGGTGGGCGTCGCCATCGGCGTCGGGTTCTGCGCGCTGGCCCTGCTCCCCAAGCTGGTGGCGGTGATCCTCTCGGTCCCGGACGCGATCATCGGCACCTACCTGATCGTGCTGATCGCGATCCTGTTCGTTCTGGGCATGCGCATCGTCGTAGCGGACGGCATGAACTATCGGAAGGCGGCCATCGTCGGGGTCTCGTTCTGGGTCGGCTACGGCTTTCAGAGCGGCGGTCTGTTCATAGACCGGATGACCCCGTTCTTCGCCGAGATGCTCGGGAACGGCATGACCTCGGGCGGGCTGACGGCGCTCGCGCTGTCGGCGTTCGTCGAGCTCGCCGGCCCGCGCCGCAAGCGTCTGGTGACCACGCTCGACGTGGACGCGCTGCCCGGGATCAGGGAGTTCATCGAGAGCTGCGCGGCGCGTGCGGGATGGGACGGCGACATGCTCAAGCGGGTGCACCTGGCTTCGGAGGAAGCGCTGGTGAGCCTGATGGGGGACGAGGACGGCGCCGACGGCCCGGCCCGGCGGCTGCGACTCGGCGTGCGTCTCGAGCGCGGGGCCGCGGAACTGGAGTTCCTCGCCGCGCCAGGGGAAGGGAACCTGGAGGACCGTATGGCGCTGGCCGCGGAGCAATCGGTCGAGATCGAGGCCCAGCGCGACTTCTCGTTGCGGCTGCTGCGGCACCTGGCCGGGTCGGTCCGACACCAGAAGTACCACGATACCGACATTCTCACCGTGCGGGTGGAGGCTCCGGCCGCGTAGGGTTCACGGCCCGGGATGCGGTGGACGCAACCTCGCTTCCCGGACATCCCTGACGAGCTTCTTGCCATTCTCTTGCCCATCACCTAAAAAATTAGTTGACAGATCCGCTCTAGCTCTCCATCGTACCAAACGGTGTTCTTCGGCCCGCTTGACGAGGAGAGACGATGAGCGACTACGAATCCGTACAGGTGCAGGAAGGCCCGCCTCCGGCGACGGCGAACGACCGCTTCAAGAAGTCGTTCGACACCTGGTTCTGGGGATCGGTTCTGGTCGCGACCGCGGTTCACTTCGTGATGTTCATGTTCTGGCCGAGCATGACGGCGGAGGACGTCTCCTTCGACTCGGAGGAACTCGTGGCGATCGAGCTTCCGCCCGAGATCGAGATTCCCCCGCCGCCCCAGGCGATCAGCCGGCCCGCGACCCCCGTGATCGCGGCCGCCGACATCAGCGAGGACATCACGATCGCGCCGACCACTTTCGAGGACAATCCGGTCGAGGAGCTGCCTCCGCCCCCTGACGAGGAGGCAGTTGACATCTCGGCGGCGCCGTCGTTTACGCCCTACACGGTCCGTCCCGACCTGAGAAACCAGCGTGAAGTGGAGCGTGCGCTGGAGCGGGAGTATCCTCCGATCCTGCGTGATAACGGTATCGGCGGGAGAGTGACCGTGCACTTCTTCATCGACGAGGAAGGGATCGTTCAGAACACCCTCGTCGCGGAGACCTCGGGACACGCTTCGCTCGACGAGGCAGCGCTGCGCGTGGCCAACGTGTTCCGGTTCACCCCGGCGCTCAACCTGGACAAGGTGGTCCCGGTGTGGATCTCGCTTCCCATCACGTTCCAGACGCGCTAGTCGCGTCGCCCGGAGCACTTCAAGTATGATAGGCTCGTCGATCCAGCCACCCTGCTGAAGGAGCGTCCGGAATGCCGATTACGAGGCTGAGCCAACTGGCAGTGGGGAGCTTCTTCGCGCTCGCCACCCCGGCCCTCATGGCCCAGGAAGTGATCGAGCTTCCCGCCGAAGACCGCATCCTAGAGGCGGACTTCGAGGAGGTCTACCGGGTGGGGTCCCTTGATGGCGAGGATTGGGAGCAGTTCAGCCGGGCCTTCGCGGTCGGCTTCGGCCAGTCGGGCGACCTGCACGTGATGGACGACCAGGGCGGACGCATCGTGGTTGTGAGCCGGGAGGGCGAGTTCGTCCGCGAATTCGGGCGGATTGGCGACGGGCCCGGGGAGTTTGCCGGGAGTACCAACACGGCCGTCGGATTCACGGTGCTCCGTGACGGGCGCTCGGTGGTGTTCGATCCGGGTCACAGCGCGTTCCAGGTGTTTGCGCCGGACGGCGAGTTCGAGCGCTCGGTGCGCATGCCCGGCACCTCATTCTACGGGATCCGGAACCTGTTGCCCGCCAGGGACGGCCGGAACGTCATCACGACAAACATCTCGGCTTTCGGCATGGGAGGCCCCGCCGGCGGACCCGAACCATCGTTCCGCCCCATCTACCGATTGGTGCTGACCGGCGATGAGGCCGTGCAGGACACGGTGATCCGGGCGTGGCGCCCAGCGGGAGACCCGGACGGCTTCGGGCCGGAGCTGGTGGCCGGGGCGCTGCCGGGCGGTGGGCTGGTCTACACCGACTCCTCCGCCTATGCGATCAAGGTGGCGATGGGAAACGGGGAATTGACCCGGGTGCTCACCCGGCCGTTTCGGCCCGAACCTGTCACCGGCCGCATCCGGGATCGGGAGATCGAGCGCCAATTGGAGGAAAACGAGGAGCGCACCGCCAGGTTGAATTCTCCGGTCCCCACCGCCGCGCTAGCCGAAATGGGCCGCCGACGCATCCAGTCCATGGAGTTCTACCACGAGGTGCCGGTGGTCCGCGACCTGCAGACCAGCTGGGAGGGCACCATCTGGGTGCTTCGGCGCGGGGAGGAACCGGCCAGCGATGGCCCGATCGATGTGCTGACCCCGGACGGCCGCTACATCGGGACTTTCGCTGCCGGCGCGACCGGGTTGCCCGACGCCTTCGGCCCGGACGGGCTGGCCGCGTTCATCGAACGTGACGAATTCGACGTGAGGAGCGTGGCGGTGCGGCGACTGCCGGCCAATGTGAGGTGACGCGCGCAAAGCCACAGGCCCTGATTCCCGTGCTCCTCTGGCGCTGGGGCCGCCGACCCCCATCAGACCTCAGATGAGTTAGTTGGAGTCAGGCCCGGCTAATCTCCCCCGCGGCACCGAACGACCCCATATCCCGTCCCCAGGCTCAGGTGGGGACCCTCTTCCCATCGCAGGAACCTTTGCGACCCATGGCGACTACTACGGTCGTCAACTAGTGCGGT
The DNA here is from genome assembly GCA_022826025.1 of Gemmatimonadota bacterium. Lineage (GTDB taxonomy): Bacteria > Gemmatimonadota > Gemmatimonadetes > Longimicrobiales > Gaopeijiaceae > BD2-11. The sequence continues at coordinate 38,689 of JAJDVR010000181.1, forward strand.
AGTCGTACCGGCGGGCGCGCGCTGCGCCACGGGTCGCTGCCCAACTCCAAAGGAGAGCGATGATGAAGATGACACTGATGTTCCTGACGGTGCTCGGCATGGCCGGGGCCGGCTTCTCCGCGTCCGCGGACGGCGGGGAAGCTCTGGCACCCGGTTTGCAGGAGCAACAGCCGGCGCAGGAGAGCGCGGACGCGGACAATCTCTACGATCTCGTGAAACAGGCGCGTGCCGACCTCCGCGAGATGCGCGTGAGGGCGGGGCTCTCCGCCTACGCGTCCAGACCGCAAATCGGCCGGCGCGAGAGCCACGAAGGCGTGGAGGGTGCCGGCGAACACAGCGGCCGGGAAGGTCGCGCCGAGGGGGGCGAGCATGGCGCGAGCAGGCCCGGAGGTGATGAGGAGGAAGGTGCCTACATGTCGAAGATGACGAAGCAGGACGAGCTCTTCGCGAACGGGGCTCGTCTGGTTCTGGAGTTCGATCCGGCGACGCAGGTCTTCGTGGGCTCGGTAACGAACAGCACCGCGCGGACCCTCCCGCAGGTGCGCGTCGAGGTCCATCTGGACAACGGCACGGAACTCGGCCCGACCAGGCGCATCGATGTCGGTCCGGGCGAGACCGTGCCCGTCGAACTGGGAGCCTTCGGGAACGAGTTCAGCGCGTGGGTCAGTCACCCCGAAGCCGGCGTCGAGGCGGGCCACGGCGCAGGTGGAGAAGAGGGCGGGGAAGGCGCCGCCGGGCATGGCGGGCGCGAAGGGCGCGGCGAACACGGAGGCGGCGAAGGCGCCGTCGAGCATGGCGGACGCGAAGGCCGCGGCGAACACGGGGGTGGCGACACGGCCCGCCCGCGCGACGCAGCCTACCGGCCCGTGTACAACCAGCTCCAGATCCTGCGCGGCGAGATGCATGCGTTTCAGGTCCACCTCGCGGCCAGGTCGGGGTAAGGAGCAACTGGAGGAACCCGTGAGCGACTACCCCGGTAGTAACTACCTCGGTAATCGTCCCGGATCCACATCGACGGGGAGCGTGTGATGAAGCGGAAGCGGCAACTGGGAGACCTGCAACTCGCCATCATGCGTGTGCTCTGGGAGCGCGGCGAGGCCCCGGCCATCGAGGTTCACCGGGCGCTCTTTGAAGAGCGGCGCCTCGCCGTCACGACGATCAAGACGATGCTGCGCAAGCTGGAGGAATACGGGTGCGTGGAACACCGAACGAACGGACGGCAGTTCATCTACCGGCCCGCGATCGCCGAAACGGACGTCCGCAGGAGCATGGTGGCCGACCTGGTGACGCGGTTGTTCTCGGGTGACAGCACGGCATTGGTCAACCACCTGGTCCGATCCGGCGAAATCGACCCGGACGACCTGGAGGATCTGAAGGCGATGGTGTCCAGCAAGCGGAAGGGGGAATCCAAATGACGGCGTGGCTGCTTACCTTCCTCATCCACAGCACTCTCTGGTGCGGCGCTGCCTGGCTGGGCCTGCGTCTCTTCCCCGGGGCGCATGCGCGGCTGAGAGAAACGATCTGGCACACGGCGCTCGCCGCCAGCCTGATCACTCCGACGGTCCACTCCGCGACCTCGTGGGATTCTGCGTTCTGGCAGCTCCCCATGCCCGCGGTCATCGCTGCCGAGGAGCGCCACTCCCAGGGCGAACCGGGCCACCGGGACGGCGTGGCTTCCGTATTCCCGCCATCGAGCGAAGAAACCCACACCGCCGAGATGGCGCTCCCTCCGGGCTGGCTGGCTTCCGCGGGCACCCTGTGGGTCGTGTTCGCCGGGGGATTGCTCGCCTTCTACTTCCTTCGATTGGGGACACTGCGGCGTCGCCTCAGCGAGCGGGAGCCGGTCACGGATCCGCGGGCCTCGCGCGCGCTGGCCGCACTCAGCCGCAGGGCGTCGCTGGCGCCGGTGCCCCGCCTGACGGAGAGCGACAACCTGGGCTCCGCCGTCGCCCTCGGCGCAGGGACCGGCCGCGAAATCTGCGTGCCCGTGCGCGCACTCCATGAACTGGACGAAGAAGAGCTCCGTGCGCTTCTCGGCCACGAGGTCGCGCACCATCTGCGCGGCGACCCGATCCGGTTGGCCATCCTGAACGTTCTCCAGGCGGTCTTCTTCTTCCAGCCGCTCATCCGGCTCGCGGCGCGCGAGATTCGATCCGCCGCCGAGGAGCTGTGCGACGACTGGGCGGCCAGCCAGGTCGACGACCGGTTCGCGATGGCGAGCTGCCTGGCCGAAGTGGCCGGGTGGGTGGTCCGGAGGGACCGGCGCACCCCGGTTCCATGCATCGGCAGGCGTCGCTCACAGCTGGAGCGGCGCGTTCGGAGGCTGATGGCCGGACACGGTTCACCCCGGGCGTCGTCGTCTCCCTGGCGGCGCATGAGCGCGGTAGGCCTTCTGATCCTCGCCCCGTCGGTCGCCCCGGCGGTGGCACCCGCACCGGAAGCGCCCCATGAGGACCAGCAGGCCGTCGAGGGTGCGCGACCCGGGGAACACGAGCGGCTGCGGGAACGCGCGCAGCCGCGGGAGCACAGCTCTTCCACGAACCTCGAGCACGACAACGACAGCAACCAGCACGAGAACCACGAAGGAGAGAATCATGACTAGACATACAGCATACCGTGCCGCGATCCTGGCTCTTCTGGCCATTGGGGTGGCCGCCTGCAGGGACACCTCCACCGAACCGGGCGAGTCGGGCACGCGTTGGAATGCGGACCAGACCGCCAGCGATACCCGCCGCGGCGTCGACCTGGTCATCAGCTACAATCCATCAAGCCGGCAGTTCAACGGCACCGTAACCAACACGACCAGCGCGACCGTCACCGCCGTGCGCGTCGAGATTCACCTCTCCAACGGAACCGAGCTCGGCCCGACGCCCAGGGTTGACCTTGCGGCGGGGGCGAAGCAGTCTGTCACGCTGGACGCGTCCGGTCAGAACTTCGACTGGTACGCCGTGCATGTCGAGATCGGTTCATCGGGAGGGTAGGGAGTTCCACCATGAGACAGCCGCTCGCCCTCGTTCTCTGCGCATTCCTGCCGGCGATCTCCGGCGCCGACATCCAGGCGCAGGAGAGAACCACCGATCTGATCCTGGGAGCCGGAGCGACCATGGGCCTCGCGACAGATGAGGAAGCCACGGAGAGCCGCATCGGACGCAATCTCTCGGGAGGAGTCTCCCTGCGGGTGATCGACATGATCGGCCTGCGGGTGGAAGCCGGCTACATCGAGAAGGGCGCCGGGGCGGAGGTCAGCGAGGGCGGCGCGGCTGGTCAGTTGAATATTGAGATCGATTATCTCGTGCTGCGTGGTCTGCTCGAGATCGGCGGCGACTTCCATGTCCTCGCCGGCGCGAGCGTGGGGCGCGACAGGCGATGCAACGTGGCCATCGACGTTTCGGTCGGAGGGATCGACATGTCGAGCGATCAGAGCTGCGACGAGATGGGAGTCGACACGAACACCGATGTCGGGATCACCGCCGGGGCGGGCTACAACGTCGGCCTCGTTGGCGTCACGGTGCTGTTCACCGAGGGCCTGACCGAGATCTTCGCCGGCGGCGACGCACCGGAGGGCCGCAACCGCACCATCTCCCTGGTCGGATCCGTCCGCATCCCGTTTGCCGGATAGCCTTTTTCGGGCTGCCGGCAGGCGGGGGCGACGTTCCAGGGGATAGCCTCAGCCTCCACCCCTGTTCAGCACCACCGCAATCAGCGCTCCGGCCGTCCCGTTGTTCACAACCCCGATCAGGGTGTGCCCGCCGACCGTGGCGAGCGTCTGCACGTCCTCCATGGTGGCGTAGCCCATCAGCGCCGTGCCCAGGCCCAGCAGGGCCCCGAACACGGCCCCGGCCTGGAAACCCTCCCAGCCGCTGACGACACCCCTCCAGCTCAGGACGAGGGTGAGGACCGCGGCATAGAGGAGTTCGCCCAGGCCCAGCGCCCACCAGACGGGTGTCGCTCTCGAAACCTCGTTGGCGAAGAAGTCCTCCAGAAACCCGTAGAAGACGCCGCCGACCACGAAGAGCGTGACCGCGCCCGCGACCGTTGCCAGCAGGAAGTTCCTGGTCACGCGATGGGCTCCCGGTTCACGCGATGATGTCGTGAATCACCTCGCCCGCCACATCCGTCAGCCGGAAATCACGACCACTGTAATTGTAGGTGAGCTTTTCGTGGTCGATGCCCATCAGGTAGAGGATGGTCGCGTGCAGGTCGTGGATGTGGACCGGGTTTTCCACGGCCTTGAAGCCGAAGTCGTCGGTGGCGCCGTAGGTCATGCCGCCCTTTAT
>JAJDVR010000109.1 GCA_022826025.1 Gemmatimonadota bacterium
ACGTGGCGTTCGACGCCCAGCGGCAGGCATGGCTCGACGCCGCTGAACTTGTCGACGACAAGTGGGAGCGCGCCTTCGAGGTGGCGGCCGAGGTGCGGGCAGGGTACCGCCGCCTGCTGGACGACCCGGACGGCCACATCGCGCTGGGGCAAAACACGCACGAGCTGGTCACCCGGTTTCTGTCGGCGCTGCCCCTGCGGGAGCGGCCGCGCCTCGTCACTACCGATGGCGAGTTCCACACGATCCGGCGCCAGCTGGAACGGCTCGGACGCGAGGGAATCGAGATCAAGACAGTGCCGACCGCCGGTGGCGCCCCGCTGGCGGATGCGCTCGTCGCGGAGGTTGACGACCGCACGGCTGGGGTTCTGGTGTCCTCCGTGCTCTTCCGCGATGCCCGGATCGTCGAGGGACTGGACGAGGTGGCGGCCGCGTGCGCCCGGGTCGGCGCGGAACTGCTCGTGGACGCCTATCACTCGCTCAACGCGGTCCCGTTCTCGGTCGTGCAGTCGGGGCTGAGGGACGCGTTCGTGACGGGCGGCGGCTACAAGTACTGTCAGCTGGGCGAAGGGAATTGCTTTCTGAGGTTCCCACGGCACTGCCGGCTGAGGCCGGTGCTGACCGGGTGGTTCGCCGAGTTCGGGACGCTGGCAGCCGGACGCGGACACGGCGAAACCGCCTACGGGGAAGGACATCTGCGCTTCGCGGGCTCGACCTACGATCCGGTCAGCCACTATCGGGCGGCGGCGGTGTTCAGGTTCTTTCGGGTGAACGGACTCGTCCCGGAGCGCCTTCGGCGCATCAGCCTGGAACAGATCCGCCAGCTCGCGGCGGGGGTCGATGCCCTGGACCCGGACCCGCGGGTGCTTTCGCGAGATCGCACGGTGCCGTTGTCCCGGAGGGGCGGCTTCCTGACCCTGACCACCCCCGTCGCAGGGAAGATCTGCGCCGAACTCGGGAGGCGCGGCATCCACACGGACTTCCGTGGCCGCTCGTTGCGCCTGGGGCCGGCGCCCTACGTGACCCGGCATCAGTTGGACGAGGCCGTCCGGGCGCTGGGAGCGGTCCTGGCCGCGCATCGCTGAAGTTGTTCCGTCAGCCGACGGCCTCCACGAGCACTCACCGGACAGGCAGCTCAGGCCCTGGCTGCTCTCCCGGCCAGTATCGAGTACTGGGCCATGAGGAGCGCCGGGATCACGAGCATGAGCAGCGCCGTGGCGATCAGGATCCCGAACCCCACGGACGCGGCCAGCGGCACGAGGTGCTGCGCGTGTGTGCTGGTCTCGAAGACCAGCGGGGCGACCCCCACGAACGTCGTCACGGAAGTCAGCAGGATGGCCCGGAAGCGGTCCTTGGCCCCGGCAATGATCGCGGCTCGCACCGGGAGCCCGGACGCCTTCAGGTCGTTGATGAACTTGATCATCATCAGTGAGTCGTTGACGACCACGCCGCTCACCCCGATCAGCCCGTACATCGACCAGATGCCCAGGCTCAGCCCGAGAAGCATGTGCCCGGCGACAGCGCCGATCAATCCCAGCGGCACCGCGGCCAGGATGATCAGGGGCTGGGTGTAGGAACCGAAGGGAATCGCCATCAGCGCGTACATGACCAGAAGCGCCAGAAAGAGCGAACGGCTCAGATCGGCGTTGGCCTCCTCCTGCTGCTTGCGCTGGCCGCCGTAGGTGTACTCGAAAAGGCGGTCCTCGGCCGACAGGCGCTCCAGGATGCCGTCTTCCAGGCTCCGGTTGACCTGCTGGCCGGTCGCGAGCACCGGATCGACATCCGCGGTGACCGTGACGGCGCGGCGCCCGTCCATCCGGTGGATGGTGGCCGCCGACCGTGCGAAACCGGCCCACGCCACCTGACCCAGCGGAACTTCGCCGCCGGGCGTGCGCACCAGGTAGCGCTCCACATCGACGGCGGAATTGCGCTCTTCTTCGGGGAGGCGCACGTAGACCCCCACGTCCTCGCGCCCGCGCTGCACCCTGAGCGCCTCGGCTCCGAAGAAGGCGGAGCGAACCTGCGACGCGAAATGGCCAACCGTCAGATTCAGCGTGCGGGCCGCCGGCTTCAGCTCCAGCTGCAATTCCCGGAACCCTTCATCGAGGTTGCTGCGCACGTCGAAGACGCCGTCGATGCCGTTCAGCTCGGTGACGAACTCGTCCGCGATCACGGCCAGCCGTTCGGGGTCCGGATGCGAGAGCTCGAAGTGAACCGGAAGTCCGAGCGTGATCAGGTTCGAGGAAATCGACAGCGATCTCGCGCTCGGGAGAACTCCGACCTCCTCGCGCCAGAGCCGCTCGAAGGTGGACGGGGCGATGTCGTGACGCTCCCAGTCGATGAGCTTGAACTGGACGGCGCCCAGGTGGCCCCGTGCGGCCTCCACGGCATTGCCGCCCAGGGGGTCGTAGAGCGCCGCCGAACGGCCGACCGTCAGGGCGACGCCGACCTCCAGGGGATCCGCATCCGCATCGCGCTCGCGCGAGATGCGCTCCACGGCGCGATGCCCCGCAGCCTCGAGTTGCGCCGCAACCGCGGACGTCCGCTCCCCGGGCGTGCCTACCGGCATCTCCAGGTTGGCGGAGACCACTTCACCCTCGATGGGGGTCAGGAACTGGTTGGGGACCACGCCCGCATTGACGGCTGCCATCGTGAGCACGAGCAGTCCGGCCGCGGAGGCGAGCACGATGGCGGGCTGGTCGACGGCCAGGCGCAGTCCACGGTCCAGCGGACCATCCACGACCCGCTTCAGCAGGGCATCCACTCGGCCGCGGACACGGTTGAGCCGCCCGGTTAGCCAGCCTTCGCCCGAGGCGCCGGGAGCGGGCAGGTGGGCGAGGTGGTTCGGCAGCACCAGAAGGGACTCCACCAGGGAAATCAGGAGGACCGTGATCACCACCAGCGGAATCGGGCGACCGAGTTCACCCTGCGGGCCGGGCGCGGTCAGGAGCGCGGAGAACGCCGTCACCGTGGTGAGCACGGAGAAGATGACCGGCGCACTGACCCGGCGCGTCCCCTTGATCGCCGCGGCAACCCCGTGAAGGCCCCGCTCTCGTTGCGTGAAGACGCTTTCGCCCACGACGATCGCGTCGTCCACGACGATCCCCAGCGCGAGAACGAGCGCCATCAGCGAGAACATGTTGACCGAGACGCCCAGGAACCCCATGAACAGGAAGGTGCCGATGAAAGAGATCGCCAGGCCCTCGGCGTCCCTCAGCGCGAGCCGGAGCTAGAGGAAGAGGGTGAGGGCCTGGTGGACGAGAGCCAGCCCCTGCAGGGCGTTTTCGTTCATCAGTCCGTGGCTTCAGGTT
>JAJDVR010000015.1 GCA_022826025.1 Gemmatimonadota bacterium
ATGGCGTGCCGCCGAGGAACTGCGGTATCCACCCCGGGATGCGTCCCAGCTCTGCCAGGGCGCGGGCGTAGATGGCGCGACTCGCGTAGCCGCCGGACAGCGTGTCGCTCCCGTAGAGCATCGCGTCGCTGAAGATGAACGCGCGGAAGATGAAGACCGTCAGCCCGAGGAAGAGCGCCCACGGAAGCCATCCGGGAACGGCGGGAGCGCCGCCAGCGACCGTGGGTGTCCGTGAATGAGAGCGCTTGCGCGTCGAGCCTGTCTCTGCGCGCGGCTTCCGCGCCTGCTTTCGGCTGCGTCGTCGCTTCGCGCTCATCGCTCCCGCTCCGCCGTTCGGCCTCCCTTCAGCCCGCACATGGCGCTCAGCCCCGTCTTTGGCGGCGATGCCGCGCGTCATCGCTCTTCGCGCCGGAAAGCTGGCGTTTCAGCGCCTCTACCTCATGCCGGACGTGGGCGATCTGCTCGCTGACCAGGCCGAATCCGGCGAGGAGGAACCCGAGCGTCTCCAGCAAGACCACCAACTGGATCAGCAGACGGTAGCCGAAGGGGGGCACGTAGGGCTCGAATCCCAGCGCCGGGTGCAGGTAGCGCAGATAGAGCGCAGCGGCCGCAACCAGCCCCCCCAGGACTGCGAGCGCCAGCCCTGAAGCACCGAACAGGAGCAGCGGCTTGCGCGAAAAGAAGACCAGAAAGGCAACCGACGCCAGGTCGGTAACACCGATCACGACGCGCCACAGGCCCTGGTACTTGGATTCACCCGCCCTGCGGTCGTAGAGCTTGATGTCGATCTCCGTGACCGTGGCGCCGCGTCCGTGCGCCAGCACCACGAAGAAACGATGCCAGTCGTGCCTCAGCGTGAGTCCGTCCAGGATCTCCCGGCGAAACCCCTTCATGGCTGAGTTGAGGTGGGTGACCGGCACACGGAACAGCAGGCGCGACATGCGGTTGTAGATCTCTGACACCGCCGCCTTGTCGTAGTGCCCGATGCGCCGTCCGGACACGATGTCCCATCCCTCGTCCAGCTTCTCCAGAAAGCGCGGAATGTCGCGCGGGGAGTGCTGCAGATCGGCGTCGAAGAGGATGATGCAGGGGCGGTCGGTGGCGTTGACGCCTGTAACCATGGCTTCCGTCTTGCCCCGGTTGCGCCGGTGGCTGACGACGTGAAATCCGTCCCAGTCCGCCGCCTCGCGCCTGGCCACGTCCGCGGTGCCGTCGGTGGAGCCGTCGTCCACGAGCACGACATCACCATCGAGATGGAACTCGCGAAAAGCCTCCCGCAGTTCGCGCACCAGGTCGGGGACCACGGGGGCCTCGTTGTAGGCGGGGATGACGACCGCGAAGTCGCTTCTGGCCTGCCGGATCTCTGGTTTCAGGTTCTGCCCCGGTCGGAGGGTGGAGACGCCGTTCGCGCCGCGCGATGGGCGAGCGCGGTCAAGATGGTCTCGCAGGACACGGTACGCCACTCGCGGCGACCTCGTTCCGCGCCGTTGCGGCGCTTCGCAGGCACCTCGGACGCGGGATCCCGGAGCCGGGAGGGGAGGCCGGTGAGGGGCGCCGGCCCAGCACTTGCGGTAGCATGGCGAATCGCGAGATTTGTCCCTGCCGACCGGTGGCCGCGCCGCTCTCGGGAGCTGCCCGAGGAGCAGAACCCCAGCCGTCAGCCCCCGGTCCTCCGACGCCGTCCGAGAATACCCATCCCGCACCCGAGGCTGTCATGTCCATGGCCGGAACCGTCCGAGTCCCTCCGCCCGTCAACGAACCCGTCTTCGACTACGCGCCCGGCGATCCCGCGCGCGCGGCCCTCAGGAGCAAGCTCGCCGAGATGTCGGGCCGGGAGATCGAAATCCCGCTGATCATCGGCGGCAAGGAGGTGCGCACCGGCGACCTTTCCACCTGCATCCTGCCGCACGACCACGGCCACGTGGTGGCGCGCTACCACCTGGCGGGCCCCGCCGAGGTCGAAGCGGCTGTGCAGGCGGCCATGGAGGCGCGCCGCGACTGGGCGTCCTGGCCCTGGGAGGCGCGCGCCTCGGTGTTCCTGACCGCGGCCGACCTCCTCGCCGACCGTTGGCGCTCGACGATCAACGCGGCCACCATGCTCGGCCAGAGCAAGACCTGCCACCAGGCGGAGATCGACGCCGCCTGCGAGACCATCGACTTCTTCCGCTTCAACGCGCACTTCGCCCAGCAGATCTACTCGGAGCAGCCCCATTCACCGGGGGGCATCTGGAACTGGGCCGACTACCGGCCCCTGGACGGCTTCGTCTACGCGGTGTCGCCGTTCAACTTCACCGCGATCGGGGGGAATCTGACGGCTTCGCCGGCCCTCATGGGCAATTCCGTGGTGTGGAAGCCTTCGCACAGCGCCGTCTACTCCAACTACTTCGTGATGCGGGTCTTCGAGGAGGCGGGCCTTCCCCCCGGGGTCGTCAACTTCGTGCCCGGCGATCCCCGGATGGTGACCCGGGTGGTGATGGGAAGCGAGAACTTCGGGGGCATTCACTTCACCGGCTCCACGGACGTCTTCCGCTCGCTCTGGCAGGATGCAGCGGGCAACCTGCCCCACTACCGTTCGTACCCGCGCATCGTCGGCGAGACCGGGGGCAAGGACTTCCTGATCGCGCACGCCTCCGCCGATGCCGAGGCGCTGGTGACCGCGATGCTGCGCGGGGCCTTCGAGTACCAGGGCCAGAAGTGCAGCGCCCTGTCGCGCGCCTACATCCCGGAGAGTCTCTGGGAACGGATCGGCGACCAGCTCGTGGAGGAGACCGAGGGCATCGCCATGGGCGATCCCGCCGACTTCGGGAATTTCATGAGCGCAGTGATCCACCGGCAGTCGTTCGACAAGATCGCCGGATACATCGAGGGCGCGCGCAACTCGAACGAGGCCGAGGTTCTGGCTGGCGGGGAGGCGGACGACAGCACGGGATACTTCGTTCGCCCGACCGTGATCCGCGCGCACCGGCCCGACTACCGCACCATGTGCGAGGAGATCTTCGGTCCGGTCCTCAGCGTCTTCGTGTACCCCGACCGCATGTGGAGCGAGACGCTCGAGCAGGTCGACGGGACTTCTCCCTACGGGCTCACGGGGGCGGTGTTCGCGCGCGACCGCAGGGCCGTGGAAGACGCACTCCACTCCCTTCGCTTCGCCGCCGGAAACTTCTACGTGAACGACAAGCCCACGGGAGCGGTTGTGGGGCAGCAGCCCTTCGGTGGTGGGCGAGCGAGCGGCACCAACGACAAGGCCGGATCGAAACTCAACCTGCTGCGCTGGGTCTCGCCGCGCAGCGTCAAGGAGACCTTCGCCCCTCCGACCCGGTACCGCTATCCGTTCATGGCGTCCTGACGGCACCGGACATGCACATGGACACAACGCAGTCGAACGGCGCGAGCGTGGCCTTCATCGGCGCCGGGGCCATGGGCGCCGCGATGATCGGCGGCCTAGCGGGCGGAAATGACATCGATCCGGGACGGGTGATCGCAAGCGATCGCAACGAGGATCGGCTCGCGCTGGTGCGCCAGTTCGGGGTCCGGACCACCCTGTGCAACCGGGAAGCGGCCCGGGAAGCGGATGTCGTCGTCCTGGCGGTAAAGCCGCAGGTCCTGCCCGCCGTGCTCTCGGAGCTTCAGGGCGGGATTCGGCAGGATGCCCTGACGCTTTCGATCGTGGCCGGCGCCTCCATCGGCACCATCGCCTCCCTGCTCAGGCACCGCGCCATCGTGCGCACCATGCCCAACACGCCGGCCCAGGTCGGGGAGGGCATGACCGTGTGGACGGCTACCCCGGAGGTCTCGGCGGAGCAGAGGGCGCAGGCCGGGACCATCGTCGGATCGCTGGGGCGACAGCTGTTCGTCGACGACGAGCGGTTCCTCGACATCGCGACGGCCATCAGCGGCACCGGGCCGGCCTACGTGTTTCTCATGATGGAGGCGCTCATCGACGCGGCGGTCCATCTCGGGTTCTCGCGCAGCGACGCGCGCGAACTCGTGGTGCAGACCATCCGTGGAGCGGCGATCTACGCCGAGCATCAGCCCGTCCATCCCGCCGAGCTGCGCAACCGCGTGACCTCGCCCGGAGGCACCACGGCCGAGGCGCTGTATCAGCTCGAGAAGGGAAGCTTCCGGACCATCATGTCCAAGGCCGTGGTTGCGGCGTTCAGGCGCAGCGTGGCCCTGGGCGAGATGAGCACGCAGTCGTAGCGGAGGGCACGGGCGGACACGTCTTCGACCGGCGCGCTACCCCGGCAGGAGTACCAGGCGGGAGACCGTGCGTGCCTCCACCTCGGACCGGTCGAGCGGCAGCCGCCAAAGTTCCCCTTTCCGCCAGCGCTCCAGCTGGTCCCAGCTGTGGCGGTTGGCTGGCCGGCCGGACTGTCCTCCGGGCAGGATGAATCCACCCCCGCGCCCGAGGTCTGCCAGGTCGGCGACGGAACGCTGGCTGGGCCCGCTGGTCACCTCGAACAAGGGGAGGTTGCCCGCGAACGCGGCCGCGTCGACCGTGTAGCCGTCGCCGGGCCGGGGCAGACCGCGCCGGCCGAAGCCCAGCAGGCCGCCGATCAGGGGCACGTCCTGGAAGGGATGCGAAATGCGCAGGCGGTGGACCTGCCCCCACGGTCTGCCGCTCGCGTCGGCCGCCTCGAGCGCGGCCTGCTCGGCCAGGGAGTCCACGCTCGCCCCGCCGGCGTCGAGCGCCCGCCCGACCATGTACTGCGGGAAATAGCCGAACCCGCCCGCCGCCCTGTGGAAGCGGGCGCGCAGCGCGGTCCCGAGCGCCTCCGCCCAGGCGTGGAAGAGCGTCGCCTCGGTGCTCTCCACCGTCGCGCGGCCGTCCCACGCCTCCAGCGCGGCCGCCAGGCTGTCCAGCCCCGCCCGCCGGAATGCCGCGCTCGCCCGGCCCCGGTAGCGGGCGATGAAGGCGCTCCGGACATCCAGTTGAATGACCCTCATTGACTCCGCGTCGTGGTCGCTGCGCGCCTCGATGAGCTCGGTAATGCGCTGGGCGCGGTAGGGATCCTCCCAGCGGTTCGGGGAGATCACCAGCGAGAGCGAGTCCCGGCCCTGGCGGTTGTTGGCCGTGGCGATGAAGCCCGACGCGGGGTTGAGCAGCCGGGGATTGCGCTCGTAGGGCAGCGTCCCGATCCAGTCGTGTTCTCCGGTCCAGCCGGGCACCGGGAGGAGGGGCGGACGGCCCGAGCGGCGCAGGGGAACGGCCCCCGCGAGCTGGTAGCCGAAGTCGCCGGCGGTGTCGGCGAAGACCACGTTCTGGTAGGGGCTGGTGAACAGGGCCAGCGCGGCGATGAGTTCGTCGGCGGAGTTGGCGAGGTTCATCGCGAGGATCCCGTCGAAGGTCGTCGACGGCTCGTGCGCGCCCCAGCGATAGGAAAGCAGTTCGCCTCCCGGTACCGGATCCACGGATGTCATGACGGGGCCGTGGCGGGTTTCGCGCACCACCATGCGCACCGGCTCGTCGCGCCCGCGCACCCGGATCGATTCCTCGCGGACCCGGAAGGGCTCGCTTCCTTCCGGGGTCAGGTAACGGGTGGTGTCGGCCGGATCCACCCGTTCGATGAAGAAGTCGGAGTCATCCACCATCGCGTTGGTGAAGCCCCATGCGACGCCCGCGGTGTGTCCCGCGATGACGCCGGGCGCGCCCGGCAGGCTCTGTCCGACGACATCCAGGCCGGGCGCGTGCAGCCCGATCAGGTACCAGATGTTGGGGTGGTCCAGGCCCAGGTGCATGTCGTTGGCAAGGAGGGGCATTCCCGTTGCGGTGCGGGACCCTCCGACGACCCAGGAGTTGGAGGCGCGCACGATGCTCGCGGCTTCGAGCGCGGTGCGGGCGGCCGCAGGCATGCGCGCCGAAGCGATCAGGTCGCCGGAGACGGCGGGAGGCAGAGGGTCTGCCGCAACGGCGGGGCCGCCGCTGGCGATCCCGTCAGCCGCGGGGACGCCGGGCGCATCCTGCAGGATCGTCACCCCCCAGTCGGGATAGGATGGCAGCAACTCCAGCACGGCCTCGTCTCCCGCGGTGGCGCGCGCGCCTGCGAGCGACATCGAGACCCCGTACTGTGACAAATCCCAGGCCATGATCTTCTCGACCGCGAGCGAGTGCTCGAACTCCCAGGACTCGAACCCGGCGCTAAGCAGGACGAACTCCGGCGGCAGGAGGCCAGCCCATCCGGCCATGGCCGCGTTCACGCCGCGGGCGTAGGCTTCCCCGAGCCTCCGCGTCTCCGGGCTGATGGCCGTCTCGCGTCCGGCACGCGCGAGGCCCAGCGCGCGCAGAAACCGGTCGGCATCCAGGGTTTCCTCGCCGAAGAGCTCGCTCAGACGTCCCTGGGCGACCCGCCGGAACATCTCCAGCTGCCAGAGGCGGTCCCTGGCGTGCAGATACCCCTGTGCGAAGACCGCGTCGGCCAGCGAACCGGCCCAGACGTGGGGCACGCCCAGGGAGTCGCGCAGCACCTCCACCGGCTGCTCCAGGCCGGCAAGCACGAGTTCCCCGGACGCCGGCGCGGGACCGGTCGCCAGTCGCCTGACCCAGATCGCGCCCGCCAGCGAGGCGAGCAGAACCCCGGCCAGCGTCCCGAGCACGATCCTCCGGAGCAGGCGGCCCCTCTTCAGCGTGCTGCCTCCAGTGCCCGGCTGAAGTCGCGCTGCAGGTCCCGGACTTCTTCAAGCCCCACCGAGACCCGAACGAACCCGTCGGGGATGCCCGCCTGGGTTCTCTCCTCCGGGGTCAGGCCGATGTGAGAGGTGAAGCGCGGTTGCGACACCAGGGTCTCGACGCCGCCCAGGCTGGGCGCGACCCTGGCCACTTCCAGACTTCGGCAGAATGCGTCCGCGCCCGCTCCGCCGCTCTCCACCACGAAGCCCACCATGCCGCCGAAGCCGTCCAGCAGCTCGCCCGCGAGCGCGCGGTCGGGGTGACTGGCGAGCCCGGGGTAGGAGACCCGCGAGATCCCGGGACGGCCTTCCAGCCAGGCGGCGAGCTCCAGGCCGCTCCGGTTGTGTCGCGCCATGCGCACCGACAGCGTCTTGATCCCGCGCTCCAGCAGCCAGGCCGCGTGCGGGTCCAGCGCCGGCCCGTAGAGCACCAGCATGCGCTGTACGCGCTCGATCAGCTCGCGGCTGCCCGAGACCACGCCCGCGATCAGGTCGGAATGCCCCCCCAGGTACTTGGTCGCGCTGTGGATCACGACGTCCACGCCGAGGCGGGCCGGCCTGAGGTTGATGGGCGAGGCGAAGGTGGCGTCCATCATGGTGACCGCCCCTGCAGCGCGCGCGAGGCGCACCGGGATGCGGGGGTCGAAGACGCGCATCACGGGATTGGTCGGGGTCTCCAGGAAGAGGATGCGGGTGTTGTCCCGCATCGCCGACTCCCACGCGCAGGTCTCGTCCGGATCCACGAAGGTCGTGGTCACGCCACGGTGCGGCATCTCATCGGCGAGGAACGTGCCGGTGGCGCCGTACAGGTGCTTCGAGGCCACGACGTGGTCCCCGGCGCGGGTGACGGCGAGGACGGCGAGTGCGGTGGCCGCCATCCCGCTCCCGACGGCCAGCGACGCTTCGGTACCCTCGAGCGCCGCCAGCTTCTTCGCCACCGCGACCTGGTTCGGGTTGTTTCCGTAGCGGGAGTAGCGCAGCTCGGGCGCGTCGCCCGGCGCGTTCCAGAAAAAGGTGGAGCTCTGGACGACGGGCAGCACGACGGCCTCGCCGGGACGCGGCTCGGGGCCACCCGCGTGGACGCCCAGCGTACCCGGACCCCAGTCCTCCCGCGCCTCCGGGGAATCGTTCATTTGCTCCTCCGGGATGTTCTTCATCCCATCAGGCTCCTCATCAGACTGCTCAGCGCCAGATAGTCTCCGGACTCGGGCCGCCGGAATGCAAGTCCGCGCCGCACCAGTGATTCCAGGGTCGCACGATCGACCTCGTCCGGAAGGTGCGCCGGAACGTCCCCCGTTGAAAGGGTCCCCTGCTCCTCCAGCGAACGCCAGACCCGGGCATCGGCCTCGCT
>JAJDVR010000057.1 GCA_022826025.1 Gemmatimonadota bacterium
GGACGCTCTGGACACGGCTGAGGAGCGTGTCGATCGCCTACGCGCGACGCTTCATTCCCGGCGACTTCAGCGTGAACGCGTGCAGGAGCTGCAGCATGAAGACGATCAGCGCGCGCACCTTGTACTCCAACAGGACGACGAAGATATCCTGCGAATCGACGCTGACGGACATGGGCGAGATCTGCGCGTTGATCATCCGCCGGCACATGTGTCGTGCGGGGTACGACTCGCCGACCTTCCAATCGGCCATGTATCCCCGGATGTGTCCGAAGAGGTCGTCCGCCTGACTCTGCAGCCTCCTGCGTGAATACGCGGGCGCCATGGCCTTGCGAAGACGAAAATGATCGGTGCCGTCCAGGGCGGGAAGGACGCCCGCCGCACCATAGACCTTCTCGAAGTCGGCAAAATAGTCCCTGGCGCGGAGGTACATGCGCCCGTGGCGATTCACCCAGTGGTTTATCTGTGGCCCGGCGAGGAAGATGAAGGGTTTCGCGAACGGCACGCGGAGCTGGAACACGGGCCCGTGTTCGTCGGCCAGCTCGGCAAACAGGGCGGGAAGGTTGCCGGTGCGCGCCTGGCGGGTGCGCAGCAGATCGAGAAGCGAGACGTCCGGAATGCGCTTCGTCAGCCGGGAGCGCCGGCGCAATGGGCGGGAGCTGCGCACGGCCAGCGCGATGGCCCGCGCGATCAGGTCCATCCCGCTGTAGAGCTCGATGTTCGTTTCCGCGAGCTCGTACTCGTCCGCGTCGAGCATGGCCCGGAACCCGTCGCAGTAGTGGACGAGCCCGATGATGGCAACGTCGCGGGGCTCCGGAATCTCGTCGTCGAAGAGCACCCTGAAGATCCGGCCCTTTATCTCCTCGCCGGCCCAGCCGTCCACCAGAGGATACCGGCCGGTGCGCGTAACCTTGTGGGCCAGGCTCCAGTAGCCGGCTTCATCGGACTCGAAGATGCCCCTGGCCACGAGACGGTCGATCGCCGTGTCGATGATCTCCTCCCCGTGCTGGGCGATGCGTTCGACCCAGTACTCGGGACTGTGGACCTGTTCCGACCGGGCGATCTCCTCGAGCGCGGGATCCAGCATCTCGTCCCCGGTCGGCGTCGGGTCGGTCAGCATGATGCTCTCGAGGTCGGAGTCGATGCGGTTCTCCAGCGAGAGCTCCATCAGCACCCCGCCCGCGAGCGCGAACGACATCTTCCATGGCGGGATGGGGAGGAAGTAGCCCGACTCGTCGACATGCAGAAGAAGAAGAAGTTCTTCCGGGAATCTCATGTACCGTTCCTCTCCGGCAGATGCACGGATCGCACGCGATCCGTCCACTCGCGGCGTGGACCGCTCCCCGGCTCTAGAGCTAATTGCGGATAGAACTGACGGCAATACAGGCGGTACTTGCCGATGGGGCCGTCGGCCCGGCAGAGACGCGGCGGGGACTGGTAGCGCTTCCTTTCCCAGATGACCACGTCCTCCAAGACGTAGCGCTTCTCTTCATGCAGGAGAATGCGGTTCATCAGCCTGTTGCGGAGCTCCCTCGGCAGGAAGCCCAGACCCACGATGAACCGCCCGGGCCTCGGGACCTCCCGGGCCTGGCTCACCAGGGTCAGCTCGACGAACTCGCCGTCGACGGGGGTCGAGAGCACCCACAGCCTCGAGTCCATGCCGATCGTCTGCTCGTGGAATTCGACGAACGAGTAACCCAGCCCATGGACGTGGGTCACGGTCGATACCTCGGAGACGACATCGATCAGCCCCGCGATGGTCCGGACACTCCTGAAATCGAAGCAGCTCTTCAGGTAGGCGCCGTCGATCGAAAAGGCGGTCGGTTCCACATCGTGGTAGCCGTGCGTGTACTCGAGATGCTCGACGTCCACGGAGTTTTCGGTCGTCTCCTGGGGATGGCCCCGGAAGCGCATGGTGGTGGAGCGCAGCCCGCTCCAGTCCGCGCCCGTGGGGGGCTCATCCGGCAGATCCCACTGCGGCGCCCGCCCGCCGACCCCATACCAGGCGAAGACCATGCCGAGGATCTCCCGGGTCTCGTAGAGCTTCAGCTTCGCGGCCCGCGGGGGCGGGGCGTTGGGTGTCGCGACGCACTGGCCGGTGGTATCGAAGGTGAACCCGTGGAAGGGACACACGAGGCAGCCGTCCCGGATGGTGCCGCCTGCCGTTGGCCCCAGGTGCGAGCCCAGGTGGGGGCAGAACGCGTCCGCGACGCAGACGCGGCCCTCGTCGTCGCACCAGGCGACGATCTCCTCGCCCATCCAGGTCTTCTCGATGAGCTTCTCTTTCAGCAGGGCGTCGCGGGTCGCGATAAAGTACCACCCCTCCGGGAACGGAGGAAGTCGATCGACGCGGCGCGGGATCCGCCCGTTGGCTTTCGTGATCATGTGGCTCCGGGTTGCTGAGGTGTCGATGGTGGCACCGGGGCTCATGTGACTCAAGCTAACTGCTGTCTTCCTCCTCCGTTACGGACTCTTGTAATGTCGCGACAAAAGCGCGATTTGGCAAATGTCTGCGACAAAACCCCGTAAAGTTGCGACAGTCTAGTACAGACGGCGCTCGACTGGTGCGCTAACCCGAACAGACTGGCGCTGTCCCAACCTCGCGAAGAGGAGCCGGATCACCCGCGGGATTTGCCTGAACGTCACGCCGAACTCACCGTCATGTGGATGTTCAGCCGCGACGCTTGCGGAAGCGGCTGGCGAGGCCGGCTGACCGTACGAGGTGGACCATGTCCGAAATGAATCGACGCACGTTTCTCGGCACCGGCGTGGCGGCCGGCGCTCTGGTCGCGCTCGGGGGCTGTGACACTCCGGGCGGCGACCCTGGTTCGGGGCGCGGTGACGGCGGGCAGGAGAGCGCCCCGGGCGGCGTGCCGGACTTCGCCCTCGACGAGATCACGATCGACGCAGTCCACGAGGGCATGCGGACGGGAGAGTACACCTGCCGCTCGATCACCGAAATGTACCTCGACCGCATCGAGGCGCTGAACCGCCAGGGGCCGCGGCTGTTCGCGGTCCTCGAGGTGAACCCGGACGCGCTGGAGATCGCCGACGCCCTCGACCGCGAGTTCCAGGCCTCGGGGCCACGGGGGCCGCTGCACGGCATCCCCATTCTGCTGAAGGACAACATCGATACCGCGGACCGGATGACGACCACCGCCGGGTCGACGGCGCTCCGTGGGTCGATCGCGCCCCAGGACGCCTTCGTGGCCGCGCGGCTGCGCGAGGCGGGCGCGCTCCTGCTCGGCAAGGCGAACATGAGCGAGTGGGCGGGCTGGAAGTCGTTCGAGTTCGGGGCGTCGGGGTGGAGCGGCCGCGGCTGGGACGGCGGCCGGGGCGGCTTCTGCAGGAACCCCTACGCGCTCGACCGCACGCCGGGCGGATCCAGCTCCGGGTCCGGGGCGGGCGCGGCGGCCAACCTGGCGGTGGCGACCATCGGCTCCGAGACCGACGGCTCCATCGTGGGCCCGTCTTCGCGCAACTGCCTGGTCGGCATCAAGCCCACGATCGGGCTTCACAGCCGGGGTGGCGTCATCCCCATCGCGCACAGCCAGGACAGCACCGGCCCGATGGCGCGCACCGTGCGCGACGCGGCGATCATGCTCGGGACGATGGTAGGCGTCGATCCGCGCGATCCGCTCACCGCCGCGAGCGCGGGCAACTTCCTCACCGACTACACCGGCGCGCTGGATCCCGCCGGCCTGGGCGGCGCCCGTGTCGGCGTCCTGCGGGAGTACGCCGGCTTCGACAGCCGTGTCGACGCGCTGTTCGAGGAGGCGCTCGACGTCATGCGGGCGGAGGGCGCGACGGTGGTCGATCCGGTCACGCTCCCCGGGGAGCTGCGCTTCGGCAACGAGTACGAGATGGAGGTGCTGTACCACGAGTTCAAGGCCGACCTGAACGCCTATCTCGCCTCGCTGGGTCCCGACGCGCCGATCAAGTCGCTCGCTGAACTCATCGAGTACAACGAGGCGAACGCCGACCTGGAGCTCGCCCTCTACGGGCAGGAGCTTCACCTGCGGTCCCAGGAGCGGGGGCCGCTGACGGACCAGCGCTACATCGACGCGCTGGCGACGAGTCACAGGCTCTCGCGCGAAGAGGGGATCGACCGGGCGATGGACGAGCACCGGCTGGACGCTCTCGTCGGGATCTCATCCGGGATTCCCGCCATGCAGGACCCGCTCGACGCGTCCGGCGGCGGCGGTGGCGGATGCTCGACGCCCCCGGCCATGGCGGCCTATCCCAACATGTCGGTGCCCATGGGGTTCATCCACGGGCTCCCGATCGGGATGTCGCTCTGCGGCCGCGCCTGGAGCGAGGCGACGCTGATCCGCCTCGCATACGCCTTCGAGCAGGCGACGAACGTGCGGCGGCCGCCGACGTTTCAGGCGACGGTGCGGGTGTGAGGGAGGCCGGTCCTTAACGGGAAAAACGAAAGTGGCGCTTTCGATTTTCCCGGTTAACGGTGCTGAGATCGTTGACTACCACTGAGGGAGCTACATCATGACTCGTCTGGAGCCGATCCACCCCGGCGAAGTGCTGAAGCACGACTTCATGGAACCGTTTGCCTTGTCGTCCAACGCGCTCGCCAAGGCCATCGGAGTGACACCGGCGCGAATCAACGAGATCGTCCGCGGTCGGCGCGGCATCACTGCAGAGACCGCCCTGCGGCTTGCGCGGTATTTCAGAACCGACGCCCAGAGCTGGATGAACCTTCAGGATCGGTACGAACTCGCGGTGGCCGAGACGCGCGTGGGGGGCGCGCTGGCGGCGATTCGACCGCGAGATGTGGCGTGAGGCCGTGCTGAGTTCATCCACCACCCTTGTGCTATACCGCCGAATTGGCCAGGTGACGACTTCTTCGAGACCTGGCGCGCCGGAGTGAGGAGACGCAATGCCCGCGGTCGTGATCGACTCGGTGGTGGAACGAAAGAAGCCCGGGCTGCCTCGGTTCGTCGTTGTCCCTTCGGCCGCCCTGGAGAGGTGGCAACATACCGGCACGACGGTCGTTCACGCACGTATGAACGATGTCGATCTCGGGCGCAGGAGCCTCAAGCACTGGGGCGCCAGGGATTGCTGGTTCATCGACCTCACCGCAAAGCAGTGTTCCGCGGCTGGCGTCGACACCGGCGACCGGGTACGCCTGCAACTCCGGCTGGCTTCGACGGAGCCACCTCACGAGTTATCCGCCGTGATCGCCTCCGATCCCGGAGCGCGGAGCGTCTGGGAGGGTTTCAGTCCGGCCCGGCGCCGACAGCTGTCTGAACACGTTCGCTCGGCCCGAAGAACGGAGACCCGGTTGAGGAGGGCGAGATTGGGGTTGCTGGGCAGGTAGAGGGTGCCCCAGGTGACCTACGCCGGTGTCTTCGACCCCGCCTTCAGGACGACGACCGGCACGCCGGTCGACTCGTTTTCCGGAAGAGGAGACTCGCCCAACTCGTCTCCCATTTCCTTGACCGTCTTGAGTCCGGCGAGCTCTTCGGCACCTTCGACCATCGTGTTGTCCGCGTCGTAGTAGTCGAACCAGGGTAGTCCGGCGGCGGCGTACGCCCGGGCCGTCGGGGGGACGGTGGGGGGGCGCTCCCCGGTTATGGCCATCCACTGCGCGGAGTTGGCCATCGTCACGAAGCATCGGCTGCCGTGTTCCAGGTCCCAGGCGTCCAGTACATAGGGATCGTCGTAGATCTCCTGGCGCATGCGTCCGCCGGGTGCCAGGCCCATTTCCATGGCGGGGGCGGCGGGGGCTTCGCAGACGATATCCTCGGGCATCGGCCGCACCATCTTCTCGAAGACCTTCCGCTTCATCGGATACGCGGCGATCTGGAGACCGCCGTGGGCCGCTTCGCCGGTCAGCTGTTCCTCGGCCGTGTACCCTTCCCCGAGCCGCATTGCGACGAACTGGCGGATGACGCCCTTCTCGACGCAGTAGCCATCCAGCCACGGTTGCTCGGGCAGGACAATGTAATTCTGCGGATTCCGGGCCAGGCCTTCCTCCCAGGGCTTGCCGCTGATCGCGCAGATCTTCCCGGTGGCGATCTTCACAGCAATGGGATAAGGGTGCCCGTAGAGACCGTCGTATCCCGTGTCGAAGCTGATCCAGAGCGCCTCGGCCTGGTGAATCGGCATCATGACGCCGCCCCGGCGCACCATCTTCCGCGGGAGACGATCGGCGAAGTCGTCGAGGTGCCTGAGCGGAAACGAGCCCAGCCCCGGCGGAAGGAAATAGGTTCGGTCATCGTCCGGAATCCGCAGGGTCCGCTGAAACTCGATGTCGCATCGTGCGTTGGAATGCACCTTCGGGAACCGGAACGTCAGGTTGTCGCCCTCAAGTGTGATCATCGCGTCATTGCTCCTGTCATGTCGTGAGTGTCTACCAGTCTCCATCCCGCACAACCCGAACGACCCGGAAGATTGCCTCGTCCGGTGCCTCCCGCAGTTGCCGGATCAGTTCCGCAAAGAGCCTGGGCCTCTTGCGAATGATCTCCTGCAGATCACTCGAGACCTTTCCGGCCATCGCCAGGAAGACATCCGGATCCTGGCCCAGCTCCCGGGCGATTCGAACCGTGGTGGCCTCGGAGGGAGGTGCCACGGCGCCACGCTCGATCTTGCTCAGATAGGCCGGCTCCACGCCCACACGCTGCGCGACCTGGCGCAGGGAGAAGCGTCGATCATCCTCGCGGAGTCGTTCTCGTATCTGTCGTGTCGTGGTGCCGAAGTCGGTCATCGGTGATCGGTCCGTTCGAGTAGTGTGTCGTACACAGTACACGATTGTTGCGAATCTGGCAAGGGGTGCGTTCGGACGCAGGTTCGACGCGGACGAGATGGCAGGGAGCATGATTCAGCGTGGATGGTGTCGAGGACGGGCCCGCCTCGCGGGTCGAGCGGCGAGCAAGCACCCTCTCGGGGCAGGTTCCCGATGGGCTTCTCTCAGCGCGGTTCCCAAGACATGGTTGCGCCTTTTGACGCATTGCGCGAAGTCGCGGTAATCGACTGCGAGACAACCGGCCCCGACCCCGAGCAGGACCGCATCATCAGGCTCGCGGTTGTCGTCCTGGACCTTGGCGCGGACAGGGCTGAAGCGCAGACCTTGGAAGCGACCGTCAGCCCGCGCGTGCCGGTTACCGAGGAAGCATCGCGCGTGCATGGTATTAGCGACGGCGAGGTGGAAGGGTTGGGCACCTTCGGGGACATCGCGCAGTCGCTCACGGACTTCATCGGCGACCGTCCGCTGGTGGGGTTCAACGTCGGTTTCGACAAGCGAATGCTCAACGCGGAACTCAGGCGGTACGGGTTCAAGTCCTTCCACCACAAGCGGAGTTACTGCGTCCAGGACACGCTGCATGGCATCTGGGGATACGCGCCCACGCTGTCCAATGCCGTCGCGCGCATGACCCTCACGGATTTCCTGGACAAGCTGCACGATCCACTGACGGACGCGACAGCTACCGCAACAATGGCCGGGATGATCGCTCGCCTGTCCGGCGACCAGATACGAGGCGCCCCCGGCAACAGGTGGACCGAGCAGGCCGGCGATGCCATCGACGGCCTCGAGCACGAGTGGGACGATAGCCTCGACGAAGACGACGACTCGCCCGGCTGCCTCGGGCCGTTGATTGTAGCCCTCTTCCTGGTCGTGCTGGTCGCCACGTGCTGATTCCGAGTGTACGGCGCGGAAGGGCTGCTCCAATCGCTCCGGATGGTGATGGAGGGCACGGGCTCTACGCCGAGACCCCGAAACGGCCCCGGTAACATCCCCGTACGTTCCCCCCATGCAAGCTGGAACATCGCCTGGCCCCGCTCTCGCCCGGCTGTCGCGGGTGACGCACCGGTACGGGCCGGTGGTCGCGCTGGACGAGCTCGATCTGGAAGTCCGCCGGGGCGAGGTGCTGGGGGTGCTGGGGCCCAACGGCGCCGGCAAGACCACCGCCATCAGCCTCCTTCTCGGAAGCCTGGGGGTGCAGGAGGGCGCGGCGAGCGTGTTCGGCCTGGCACCCGGAGCAGCCGAAGTGCGGGTTCGGCGCGGCGCGATGCTCCAGATCTCGGGCATCTCCGCGAACTTGACCGTGCGCGAGCATATTGAGCTGTTCCGCGCATACTATCCGGCACCGCTTCCGGCTGCGCGCCTGCTTTCCATGGCGGGCCTCGAGGAGCTCGACCAGCGCCGGTACGGGAAGCTCTCCGGAGGTCAGAAGCAGCGGGTGATGTTCGCCCTGGCGCTGGCCGGCGATCCCGAACTCCTGTTCCTGGACGAGCCCACCACGGGGCTCGACGTCGATGCGCGGCATCGGCTGTGGAGCGAGATCCGGGGTCTCAGGGAATCCGGGCGCACCACCGTGCTCACGACGCACAACCTGGACGAGGCGGACGCGCTCGCCGACCGCGTGGTGGTCATCCACAACGGACGGCGGATCGCGGAGGGCACCCCGGCGGAGATCAAGTCGCGCACGGCGGGGCGTCTCGTGCGCTGCGTCACCCGGATCCGGCCCGACGAGATCGCGAGCCTGCCCGGCGTGATCGAGGCGCGGTCCCGCGGCCGGCACCTGGAGGCCCTGACGACGCAGCCCGAGGACCTGGTCCGGGAGTTGCTCGCGCGCGACGAGGCGCTGGCGGATCTCACAGTCGTGGCTGCGGGGCTCGAGGATGCATTTCTCGCGCTGACGCGGGATGGGAAGGAGGGCGCGCGATGACCGGGGGGACCGGAAACGCAGCAGACGCCGCAGCCCCTGGCGCGGGCGCGTTGATGCAAGTTCGCGACGCCCGGCTCCTCGGCCCGGGCCCGCGCTTCCGGATCTACCTGCTCGAAGCGCGCTTCCAGGTCGTGGAGACGCTGCGGGAGCCCATGTTCGCCATCCCCACGCTGACGTTCCCGCTCATCTTCTACCTGTTCTTCGGCGTGATCATGGGCGCGCGCGGGGTGTCGCTGGCCGTGCCGACCTACGTGCTCGCGACCTACGGCGTCTTCGGCGTCCTCGGCCCGGCGATCTTCGGCTTCGGAGCCGGGCTCGCGAACGAACGCGACACCGGCGTCCTGCTCCTGAAGCAGACCACGCCCATGCCCGCCGGCGCCTACCTGTTCGCCAAGGTCATGGCGGCGCTGATCTTCGGCGCGGTCGTCGTGGCGGCGCTGTTCCTGATGGCCGCGCACGCGGCGGGGGTGGCCCTCTACCGCTGGCAGTGGTTCGCGCTGGCCGGGGTGCTGCTCGCCGGCGTGATCCCGTTCTGCGCGCTGGGCCTGGCGATCGGCGCGTGGGCGAGGGGACGCTCGGCCGTCGCCGTGGTCAACCTCGTCTTTCTGCCCATGGCCATGCTCTCCGGGCTCTGGCTCCCGATCTACATGTTCCCGGACGTCATGCAGGACATCGCGCTCGCGCTTCCCGCCTATCACCACGCGCAGCTCGCGCTCAAGGTCATCGCGATGGACGCCGGGCAGCAGGTCCGGATGCACCTCGCGGTTCTGGTGGCCGAAACGCTCGTCTTCCTCGCCGTGGCGGCGCTCGGGTTCCGCCGCGCGGACAGTTTCTCGATGAGGAGATCCCGATGAGGAGCGCACGTCATCTCGTTGGCCGCAGCCTGACCTGGCTCGTGATCGGGGTCGCGATCTTCACCGGCGTGCTCGCGACGCTGCCGGTGCCGCAGGCCGCGGAGGGCCCGGCCCGGGGCGTTCCCGAGGAGACGTTCGCGATCGTGGATGTCACGGCCTTCGACGGCGAGGCCTTCCGGCAGGGATGGGACGTGTGGGTCGAGGACGGGAGGATCCGGCACGCCGGTCAGAGGCTCGACCTGCCCGACGATCTCCCGCGCCTGGACGGGCGGGGCCACACGCTGATCCCGGGGCTGATCGACGGCCACGTGCACAGCTTCCCGTCCACGCTGGGGGACGCGCTGCGCTTCGGGGTGACCACGGTGCTGGACCAGTCCACGGACCCGGCCTTCGCCGCGGCGATGCGGCCCGCGCGCGAGGAGGTGGGGCGCGGCACCGGGGCGGACCTCTTCTCGGCCGGCATGACCGCGACCGCCCCGGAAGGGCACGGCACGCAGTACGGGATCCCCGTGGAGACGCTGACCGGCTCGGACGAGGCCACGGAGTGGGTGAGGGCGCGCAACGCCGAGGGCTCCGACTGGATCAAGATCATCTACGAGGACGGCAGCGCCTTCGACATGGAGATCCCGTCGCTCGACGGAGAGACGGTCGCCGCGGTCATCGAGGCCGCGCACGCGGAGGGACTCGCCGCCGTGGTACACGTGAGCACCCTCGAAACGGCTCTCGAAGCGATGGCCTCCGGCGCCGACGGCCTGGTGCACGTGTGGCGCGACGAGGTCGTCTCCGAGGCGGATGCCCGGCGCTTCGCGGAGGCGGACATCTTCGTGGTCCCGACGCTCTCGGTCATGGTCCCGGCCGAAGACTCCGACGTGGCGGAACTGGTAAGCGAGACCGACGAGGCGATGCTCTCGGCGATTCAGCGTCAGACGCTCGCCGCTCGCTTCCCGGGCGGCCTCGCGGAGGGCGGAGACGTGGCGATGGAGAACGTGCGCAGGCTGCGCGCGGCCGGAGTGCGTCTGGTCGCGGGCACGGACAGCCCGAACCCGGGAACCGGGACGGGAATCTCCATACACGGGGAACTGCGTCTGCTCGCGCGCGCCGGCATGGGAAGCGCGGAGGCGCTGGCGGCGGCGACTTCGGTGGCGGCGGACGCGTTCGGCGTCGCGGAGCGCGGCCGGATCGCCGAAGGCCATCTCGCCGACCTGGTGCTGGTGCGGGGCGACCTCGAGGAAGACGTGTCGCGCAGCCACGACATCGTCGCGATCTGGAAGGACGGGTACCTGGTGGATCGTGCTGTCGGCCCCGCGGGCGCCGGGCCTCAGGCCGAGATCGCGCCCGCTCCCGCGGAAACCCTGGTCGCGGACTTCGAGGACGGGTTCGAGGCGAGCTTCGGCGAATGGGACGTGACGACGGACCAGATGACCGGCGGCTCCTCCAGCGCCAGCGTGGCCGTGCGCGACGGCGCGCTGGTGGTCACCGGCGAGATCGCCCCGGGAGTCGCCTTCCCCTGGGCGGGCGTGATCTGGATGCCCGGCGAGCAGCCCATGCAGCCCGTGGACTTCTCCGGCCGGGAGGTGATCCGCTTCCGGACGCGCGGGGACGGGCGGCAGTACTCGGTGATGCTGATCAGCAGCGCGCAGCCGGCCGGGCCGCCGCCTACGGTGACGTTCGTGGCAGGCGACCAGTGGACCGAGGTGGAGATTCGGCTGGAGGTTTTTCCGACAGCCACGCCGGAAGTCATTGCGGGGCTGGCGTTTGTGGCAGAGGGGCCGGCTGGCACCTTCGGGTTTGAGGTGGATGAGGTGGAGGTGCGGTGACCAGATGGCTGCGGATCGGGGCGACCCACACCGCCCAAGATGATGGAATTGCCTGCGGCGGCCGCGCTGAAGGAGTCGGGTTGAGGGGGTGAGAGATGCAAGCGGACGGGCGATAGCAATACTCTCGCCGGTGCAGCGTCAGCCGCTCGCCGCTCGCCCTTTCCGCTAACTGGGCAAAGGGGCGCGGACATGGGCTGGAGAACGTCCGGCGCGACCGTCGGGGTGCAGCTGGTCGCGGGCACGGGGACTCCACCCGCCCAGGCACCGGGGCCGGGATCTCGATGCACAGCAAGCTGGTCTCTGTCATGCCGGGGCAGCGCATATGCCCGGACGCGCGTTTGTCGGGGGTGTGACGTCCCGCTAGGTTTGGTGTAGGAACTTACACCAAGCCGAGGAGAATTGACGATGTCGGGTGATCGGACCGCACGATCATTGGACCGGATCGAAAACTCGCCAAGACGATTGGAGGACGAACGATGAGCACGCGCAGAGCCCGTTGCGTCCTGTGCCGCAAAGGCCTCAACCCGATGTATGCGGATCGGACGGATCACGGCGGACACCCGGCATACGACCAGCACTGCCCCTCCTGCGGAGGTTTCGTCATGGAAGCTCCCGCGATCGACATACTGAGCGGTGCCGTCGCGGACGGAGTGCGCACCCGGAAATGCATCGTCGATCATTTCGGTCAACTCATCGCGGTCGAAAACCGGAACATTAACCCGGCGATCATCACGACCGACGACGCACAAGCCTACTGCTACGGGCCTAGCCGTCACGACACGGCTGTGGAGGCAAACTGATGAGTAAACCAGCCCTTTACCGACGCGAGACGAGCACTTTCCCCATATCGAAGCGATCCTGGAGCGGTTTGTCAAGGAGCTGCTCTGGACGCTGCCGCGGCAGCCGTACGAGGTGGGAGTACATGAAGGAGCGGCAAGGGGTGCGGAAGTCTCGGGGTTCGTGATCGCGAGATGGTGCGCGCAATACCATGAACCACCCATCGCAAGTGCAATACCTGTTTAGCTCGGCAGGACGCTGGATAGCGTTTCGGCAGGACGAATACGTCTTTGATGCTGATGGTCGATGGATCGGGTGGATTCCATGGGACGACGGAGAAGTGGTGGACATCGAAGGCAAATACGTAGGTACCATCTTTCCTGGAGGTCGTTTCTATCGTGTCCTGTACCGTAGCCCCCGTGGCTACCCCGGCTACCCCGGCTATCCCGGCTACCCCGGCTACCCCGGCTACCCCGGGTACCCGGGACCTTCACCACTTCCTCCGGGGACGGCGGATGTTACGCAACTATCTAAAAGATGACTAACTCCCGGTTTGAACATTATCCATCTTCACACTATAAGGACGAGTGTCAGAAGGCGCTGACGGTACTTCGCAGCGCTCACGCAACGGCGAGCAATCTTCTGGCTGTCCACGACGTACTGGACCAACAATATGCTGATTTGAAGGAAGATGTGCTCCGAGCTATGTTGACATTCGCTAGTTCTGCACTGGACTCGATGATCAAGCAACTAGTAGTTGACGCGCTTCCCTCCGTTATTGACCACCATGAAGGAGCACGACCGGAGTTCCAGAAATTCGTGGAACGCCGCCTACGGAAGAGCGACGAAGGCCACTTGGACAACAAGTTCATTGCCAGCGCGCTGGTCAGGCACAACCCCCGTGGTCACCTCGTTGCGCGCTTCGTCAAGCGTTTAACATCGAGAAGCCTTCAATCCGTCGAGGGGATTCAGAGAGCTGGAGCCGCATTTGATATCAAGTCCAATGTGCTCACGCCAGATTTGAACGCATTGAAGGAAGTCTTCGATGCACGGAACCAGATCGTACACGAAATGGATGTTGACTTCACTGATCCGAGTAGGCACCGTCGGGCACGTACGAGCAGCGACATGCTGGACAAGACGAATGCCCTCTTCGAAGTCTCTCTGCACTTCCTTGACGCAGTTGATCAGCGCCTGCCAGATTGACCGTATCCCCCTCTACACATACGCGGTTGTGCGCCAGATTGACGTACTGGAGAAGCGGTTTGAGGCCTTCGCGCTCGAAGGTGGAGGAGAATGGAGGTGAAGAGGGATCCGCAACGCGGCAGTGGCTTCGCTTTTCGGCGGGGACGTCCGGAATTGAACGATCTACTTACGTCAATCACAATCATCCTGAGCTAGTGCCGGTTAGCCACCCCTGCATTGCTCTTCGCGCTGCTGTCGCGGTGCGTCTGGCGTCTTTGGACGACGGCGGACCTCCCTTTCCAAACGACCGTTGAACAAGCCACAGTTGCGGACGCGCAGAGACCTCTCTTTGGCGGCGGAAACCTGCACGCTATCTCACAAGTAGTCGGGTAGTTGTGTCAGCAGCGTCAGAGTGGGCTCAGCTGCGCCAACACAGATCTCCTCGATCACACTCGTTCCAGTAGCGGCATACTCTGCAGCCATCTGGATCGTGGCGGATGGGTTGTCCAGCCCTTCCTCGCCAATCTCGGCCAAGGCCAGGAGCTCCAGGTGCGTAATTCTCCAAGGGTCGCTCGACAGGATGCCGCCGTCATTGAACTTACTGAGCTTTTCTTTTGGTCCGAGCCGAGTTCGCCGCCCAACCCTGACACCTAGACATAGCGCGCACCACCAGAGATCAATCTGGCGCCTAAAGGGTTTCCGTGCGTCCCCCTGTCCTTGGAGTGTCTTTACATGATTCTGACGGAACTCAATAGGCCAGAAAAGTTCCTGATTTGAATAAGGGTTTGATATTGCGGCCATGCTCATGTCTCCCTGAAGACGAGGTTGTGCTGTTCGTCATATCGGCGTTGGCAGATCTTGCATACTTCACGATGCCCGCAGTCGCAGCGTCTCACGATGGGACGGGGCACGCCCCAGTCGTTAACGAGGTCCTTCGGGTAGTCCTTTGAACAGGAAAGCGTCAGAGCGACGCCAACTCTATGGTCCAATAGTTGCTCAAGGTCGCGGATTTCAGAGCGAGTCATGAGCAGCACAACTTGAAAGTCCGTCGTTCCCTGCGACCGAGGTGACGTAATCATTCTGACTACTCGATGCTTCACACCACCAGAAGTCATACCAAGCGGAGTATCGATGATCCGGGGTGCCTCTCTGCCTGAGACCTCCATCAGAGCCCAGATGAAAGCCAGGGTAAGTGACCGCTGCTGAGCACCGCTCAGCTCGAAATCAGGGTCGAGCGTCCTTCCGCCGCTGCCCTCAACCACGATATCGAAGCGATCGTTGATAAAGACTTGTTTGAACACGCTCACTTCGGCATCGGGATCGCTCCCGACGATATCGAGAAACAAACGATTCATGCGATCTGATACGACCTCAACCCACTCAGTCTTCAAGATAGCAAGGATTTCGTCCGTGACACTCATGAGATCTTCGGTTACCTCACGCTTGATCCGGAGCTTGGCACCGACCAACGCATTGGCCTCCGCCTTTCCGTACTCATCTTCCCAATGAGCCACTGAGGTTTTCGCTCCCTCAATCTTACCGTTCAGCCGCCCGATCTCCGTTTGCTTATCTAGCTGTTTCTTTTCGTTGCGCTTGATCCGTTCCGTCAGTCGCCTAACCTCTTCCTCGTCGATCAAGCGACGGCGCTCCTTCGCCGCCTCGAGATCCCCGGATTTTGCCCCCAACCGGTGCCGAACATCCGTGTAGTCGGAAAGATAGGCTTTGCGGAGCTCAGAGAAGCCTTGGCCCTCCTGGATCTGACTGGCGTGAACCGCGTGGCTCCTCCGAGCGTGGTGCCACGTCTCAGTCTGCCTGGCTCTCTCCAGCGCGACCTCCTCCTGCTCAGCAACCAACCCAACGACGTGGGCGTGGTGCTCAGTGCCTTCCTCCAATGACTCGCCGCAGATGCACTCTGCGAGTTCGAGACGATCTCGCAGTACCTCAATCGATGTCCCCGGGATTACGTTCCTGTCCGCCAGATCTGCTAAGACACCAACGCCCTTACTGAGCCTGTCCTCAATCGCGTACCACGAGAAATCCTCTCCCTGGAGGAGTTGGCGCATTGCCAAGAAA
>JAJDVR010000147.1 GCA_022826025.1 Gemmatimonadota bacterium
GCCCATCCGCACGATCCGGACATCGTGTACGTGGGAGCACTGGGCCACGCCCACGGGCCGCAGCAGGCGCGCGGCGTCTTCCGCACCACGGACGGCGGCGATAGCTGGGAACACGTTCTCTTCGTGGACGAGAACACGGGCGCGTCGAGCATCGAGATGGACCCCTCCAACCCTCGCCGGCTCTTCGTCGGAATGTGGACCGTGGAGGTGCACACCTGGGGACGGGAGAGCGGGGGCGAGGGCAGCGGCATCTACCTCTCGGAGGACGGTGGCGACACATGGACGAAGCTCGAGGGAAACGGGTTGCCGATGCTGCCGGTGGGGAAAACCGACCTCTGTCTGACGCCGGCGGATCCCAACCGGGTCTACGCGCTGATCGAGACCGGCGACGGGGTGCCCTGGCACGGGCGCGAGACGGAGAGCGGGGAGTTCTGGCGTTCGCTCGACGGAGGGTCGACGTGGGAACTGATGAACCACTCCCGCGACCTGGGCGGACGCACCGCCTACTACAACAACTGTTTCGTCAGCCCGGACGATCCGGATGAAGTCTATTTCCAGACCTCGGGGCTGTCCCGCTCCCTGGACGGGGGCGCGACCTACGTCAACCATCAGGGCCGGCAGCGGCCGGGCGGTGACTTTCACGACATGTGGATCGATCCTCTGGACGGGAACCGCATGATCGTCGCGAACGACCAGAACGTTTCCGTCTCCATGAACCGCGGCGTGTCGTGGCACGCCACCGAGTTGCCCATCGGCCAGATGTACCACGTGACGGTGGACAACGCGATTCCGTACAACGTGCTCGGCAACCGGCAGGACGGGCCCTCCTTCCGAGGACCCAGCAACAGCCGCACCGGGGGTTTCGGGGGCATCGGCGGGCCCATTTCGCGGTCCGAATGGGTGACCGTGGGCGGGGGCGAGAGCGGATTCGCCACCCCGGATCCGGAGGACCCGAACATCGTGTGGTCGAGTGCGTCGGGCTCGGGCGCCCGGGGTGGCGTGGTGGTGCGCTGGGACGCCCGCAACCGCCAGTTCCGGGACGTCGAGGTGTGGCCCGAGCTGGCCAGCGGCCACCCGGCCAGCGGGGTGCGCTTCCGCTTCCAGTGGACCTTTCCCCTGCACGTGTCCGCACACGACCGCAACACCGTCTTCGTCACCAGCCAGCACGTGCACCGGACCACCAACGGCGGCCAGAGCTGGGAGATCATCAGCCCCGACCTGACCACCAACGACGAGTCCCGCATGGGGATCTCCGGCGGGCTCACGCCGGACAACATCGGGGTCGAGTTCTGCTGCGTGATCTACGCCTTCGCCGAGTCGCCCCTCGACGCGAACGTGATGTGGGCCGGGTCGAACGACGGGCTCGTTCACGTCACGCGCGATGGGGGCGGGACCTGGAGCAACGTTACCGACAACATCCCCGACCTGCCGCCGGACGGGGTCGTGCGCGGCGTTCACGCATCGGCATACGAGACGGGGAAGGCCTATTTCGCGATCGAGCACCACCAGCAGGGTAACTTCGAGCCCCACGTGTACCGCACCGACGACTACGGCGAGAGCTTTGACAAGATCGTCGCGGGCATCGCCGACAGTCCGCTCAGCTACACGCGCGACATCCACGAGGACCCGGTGCGACCCGGGCTGCTCTATCTCGGCACCGAGAACATCCTCTACGTCTCGTTCGACGACGGGGACAACTGGCAGCCCCTCATGAACAACATGCCCGTGTCGCCGATGTACGGGATCGAGGTGCAGAAGCACTTCAACGACCTCGTGGTGGGGACCTACGGACGCGGCTTCTGGATCCTGGACGACATCACGCCGCTGCAGCAGCTGAGCGCCGAAGTCGCGGAGTCGGAGACGCACTTGTTCGCGCCGCGCGACGCCTACCGCTTCCGCGCCATCACGGCCGCGCGCTCCATGCCCAACGACCAATCCGACGGCGACAATCCGCCCTACGGCGCGTCCATCAACTACTGGCTTGGCGATAGCAGCGCGGGCGGGGCCACGATCCACATCGCCGATGCCGCCGGAAACCCGGTCCGTTCGCTCGAGGGCCCGGGAGAGGCCGGGATCAACCGGGTGTGGTGGGATCTGCGGGACGAGCCGTCACCCGAGATCGTGTTCCGCACAAAGCCGCTCTACGCGGACTGGGTGGACCTGGGCGACGACCGCATGCGCTCGGGTGGGCAGGGGCCGTCGATGCTGATGCCGCCGGGCACCTACACCGTCACCCTGGAGGTGGACGGCGAGCCCGGCGGATCACAGGAACTGCGCGTGCTGAAGGACCCCAACTCGAGCGGGACGGAAGCGGACATCCGGGCGCAGTTGGCGATGTTCTCGGACATCCGGGCCGACTACGCGGAGGTGACGTCGATGGTGAACCGCATCGAATGGGTGCGGCGTCAGCTTTACGACCTCCAGGCGGTGCTGGAGGACCGGGGCGGGGCCGACGAGATCCTCGCGGCGGCAACCGAGCTCGACGAGAACCTCATCGCGGTCGAGGACAACCTGGTGCGCCTCATTACCACGGGCACCGGGCAGGACGGGGTGCGCTGGGCGCCCAAGCTGGCGGAGGAGCTGCGCTACCTGGCCGGGAATATCATGAACGGGGACTTTGCACCCACCGATCAGGCGGGCGAGGTCCAGCGGCTGCTGAACCAGGAGGTCGTGGAGTATCGGACGCAGGTGGACGAGCTGTTCGCGGGGGAGATCGCGGACTTCAACCGCCGCCTGCTGGCGAGCAACCTGTCACCGTTGATTTCCGACGGGTGACAGGGGTCTCGCTTGGAGATCACGGGCAACCAACATACGGTAGGCTCTCGGGCGTTTCCATGGTTGGATGAGACCGTCAGTTACGCGTCCGCCAAGTGTCTACGATGATGACGCCGTTGGCCGCGTCGGGGTAGAGCGACGCGGCGGAAGGGCCGCGCAGCACGCGAATCCTGCGCACTTCGGTCGCGGAAAGGTCCTCCAGGTAAACGATATCCGCTCTTGCCCCGTCGATGTAGATCGAGGGCATGTTGCTCTGTGAGACGGAGGCGTTGCCGCGAATGCGTATCTCGCTCCGCGTGGCGCCGCCGCTGGCATCCGTCTGTACCCTCAGCGAGGGCACCCGCGTCACGAGAAGCTCGAGGGCATTGCGGGCCGAATCCGAGTCGTCGGGAATGATCTCGGTGTAAATCCCGCCGTCCTGCGCTTCGACCTCGGGTCGGTCCGCGACGACGCGCAGTTCGTCCAGCAGGAAGGCCATGGGAGAAAGCGGAAACTGCACGAAGGTCACGTCGTTCGCTTGGACCTCAACCTCGCCCACAATGGCGATGTAGCCGAGCTGTTCCACCCTGACGGAGATGTTGCCGGGGGGCACGTCGCGCAGGGAGAAGTGACCGTCCTCGTTGGTGATATCCGAGAGTTCGTGATTCACCACCGTGACCGTAGCCCCCACAATGGGGTCCAGGGTGACGTTGTCCACCACCCCGCCCACTATGGAGCCGGCATCCTGAGCCTGCGCCGGCGACGATACCGCGGCCAGGGTCAAAGCGACCGCTAGAAGTTGAATCGATGGATGTTTCACGGGTTACCCTCCTGCGTACTTCCTGCCAGGAGAAATGATACCCCGTTGGCGCAGTAGTCGTTTCGTGCGGCCTCGGCGGATCCGTCAGATTGACGATACGGTGAACTGCGCCTGTGTGGGGGGTCCGCGAGGTCAGGGCACGTTCACCACGACCAGCGCCCTCCACGAAGGGGTTCTCTGGGACTCGATGACCACGTCCAGGTGGTCGTCGTGCGGAACGACTCCGCAGGGGAAGACGGATCCCTCGACCCGCGCGATCATCCTGTAGGTGTCTTCGGTGTTCTCACGGACGTAGCAACCGATCCAGAGCAGGGAGGCCCGGCTTTCGTCTCCGGCCTCCGGGGGCAGATGGCCGAGCGCAAACCCGGAGCGCGTGAGCTGTCCCGCGAACCCGATGATGATGGCGTGTTGCAGGGGTCCTTCGAAGCCTTCGGGTGGTATGACCTCGCGAAGGAGTCCCGGTATCTCCTCCAGTGCGGCGGAGTGGATCGTGCTGTCTCCGCACCCGAAGGTCGCGAGCAGTCCTGCCGCCAGCCAGCGTGCTCTCTTCTTCCTGGCAGCTCTCGGACGCATCGGAGATCGGCTCACGGCAGGTCCCTGAAAAGCTCGTGGGGGGGCCGGTGCGGCCCCCCCACGAAGTCCAGAATTGCGGTCTGGTCGGCGGGTGCTACATGCCGCCCATCCGCATGTCGACCAGCGACGGATCCACCGCCCGGTATCCCGTCGATTCGATCCAGTCCATGTAGGACTCTTCGATGTTGTGGTTCGTGTCGTTCTCGCCCACCGGCAGCGGGAAGCACATCATGAGCGGATCTTCCGGCACGTCGTAGCGCTGGGCCAGCGGTGTCGGAATGAACTCGAGATGATTGTACTTGCCCGGAGTGAGCTCTCCGCCGGGTCCGGAAGAAGGCGCGATGGGCTCAGGGTTGCTGCGCCAGCGCCAGCGATCGCCGAAGCGGCGTCCTTCCATGCTGAGCTCGACGTAGCGCTCGAACTTGAGGTACGTCCAGGCTTCCTCGGCACTCATCGCGTGGAGGGGTTCCATCATGCGGTCGCCCAGCATCATGTTCCCCATCGGGGTCATGTCGGCGCCTTCGCTGAAGTCCTGTAGCTCATAGCTGAACTGGTTGAAATATGCGGCCAGGTCAGGGTTGGCGTCCCAGTCCTTCTGCTCGTCCGGGTGCAGCCTCAGGTCGAACTTGTTCTGGTCGGTCATGTCGATCGGATAGACCGGCGTGGCGGTGCGCACGTTGTTGATGTGCGCCATGGCCGCCTGCCAGTTGCCGTTGCGGAGTTCGACCTCCGCCTTGACCAGTTCCATCTCACGTCCGTCCACCAGCTGGATCTGCAGCTGCTCCCGCTGCTGCGCGCGGTCGGGCTCGAAGAAGAGGAACTCCCGCTGCGGATCGCGGGGAGCGATGCCCTTGAGCGGATAGAACATGGGTACCAGCGAAACCCAGGTGGGACGGGCCGGATGGGTTTGTCCGCGAACTGCGGCCGGCTTGCCCGCCGGGACCTCGCGAGAGCCGTTGTCATACCCCCACGCGACACGCGAGTCGCCCGTCAGCAGGAAGTGCTCGCCTGCAGGCGTGCCCCAGAACGAGAGCGACTGGAATCCCAGGCTTTCCACGTGCCCGTAGACGTAGTAGTACTCGCCGCCAAAGCCTGAATAGGTGGTCAGGAACTCGAAGTCGAACGGAACCTGCCCCGCGTCGGCGCCGGCGCCGGCATAGTCGCCCTTGAAGAGCTTGGCCGCCGCTCGGGCGCCGATGGCCGCCGTCACCAGATCGCTCATCCCGGCGGACTGACCGACGGTGACCGCATTGTCAAACGCCGAGATGGCCCGATCGAAATACGCGAGCTTGGGCTCGGGCGAGCCACCGTCGAAGATGGCGGTGCAAGCGTTCTCGCCCAGGTAGCGGCTGGCGAGCCCGCCCCAGAAATGTGCCTGTGCGAGAGGTGGGTAGGAGCCGGGATTACTGATTCCGCTATCCTCACGCGTAAACCGGCGGACAGCCTCCTCCGCAACCCAACGTGCACGCTGGAGGCGACCCCAGCCTCCGCGTCCGTCGTAGTTGTCGTTCAACCAGGCCACTTCCTCCTCGGGGCGTACGCCCGCCGAGCCGGTGTGGCCGCTGGCATGGACATCATGGGTAATGGCGCCGCCAAGCAGCGCGTAGGTGCCGAATCCTTCCTGAACGCCGCGGATTGCGCCGTTCACGATTCCCTGGTATGCCCCCTCCAGGTTAAGGGTCGCGTCCTGGACCGGACCGGGGTTGGTGACCGCCAGGTCGCAAGCGGAGAAAACGCCGACCGCGGCAAAGACGCCGAAGGTCATGATCTTCTTCGTAAGTCGTCTCACAATCATTCTTCTTATCCTCCTTGCCTTTCGGTATCCATAACTTGCAAACCGTCTCGTTCAGCCCCGAGACCCCCGACCGCCTCCGGTTCCGGCGGCGGTCGGGATCTCGGGGATGGATGATCAGAAGATCGCCCGCAGCGAAACTGTGAAGTAGGAAACCGGCGGGAGCGTCTCGTCGATGCCCTTGACCAGGTCGTGCCGGAATTCGCCGGTTCCGCCCTGGGTCCAGGGGCTGTTCTCGTTCTGCTCCGGATGGCCCGTAATCAGGTTCTTGTGGGTCCAGAAGGCCACGTTGCGGCCGGAGATCGTCAGGTCGGCCCGGCTCGCCCATCCGGTCAGGCTGGGCAGCAGGCTCGAGATCGGGATCGCCAGCGTCACGTCGCGGAGTTCTGCGAAGTCGGACTCGGAGTTGGCGTAGTCATACCGCCGCATGCCGAAGCACTGCGCAGCTTCCCAGGCGTACATGTCCGCAGGGCGGCTGCCCGGCCACGTGGGTCCGGGCTCGGAGCCGAGCTCGCCCGGCTGCCAGTTCGCGTCGACCTTGCGGTAGGCGTCGTAGCACTTGGGGTGGGCGATGGTGCGCCCGGTGGCGCCTGCCTCGAAGTAGTTGGAGATCCAGCCTCCGCGGAGGTACTCCCCGCGCGCGGACAGGCTGATGCCGCCCGGCAGGTCAAAGGACATGCTTCCCGTATACATGTAGGGCGGGTTGGTCGGGCCGTAGGGGACGCGTCCATCGGAGAAGATCGGATCGGCCAGGTCGTTGTGGTTCATGACCCGGTAGGCGTTCAGCACGGGCACCGGATGGCCCTCGATCACCCATCCGTACTCGCCGACGCCGAAGGGGGCGGCGCCGCCGAGATCAAGCGTCTCGCTGAAGTTGGTGGCGAGACCGAGGCCGAGATCCCAACGGAACGAACGCGTGTCGAGCACGGTCGTGTTGGTCATGATCTCGTAACCCTTGTTCTGCAGCTTGCCGACGTTGGTGAGCTGTGAGGACCAGTTCCCCTCGCTGTCGGGCGAGGCGACGTTGAAGAGGGCGTCGGAGGTTGTCTGGTGATAGTAGGTGACCTCGGCGCCGAAGCGGCCGTCGAGCCAGGCACCGTCCATTCCGAACTCGTACTCGGTGGTGCGCTCGGGCCCGAGTGCGTCGTTGCCGGGGCGCGAGGGCCAGTAGGCCTGCGCTCCGCCCGTGCCGTAACCGATGGCGCTCCAGGTGCGCACCTTGTCGAAGGCGCCGGGCGCCCGGCCCGCGAGGCCGTAGGCGCCGCGGAACTTCACCTGGCCGAAGGCCTCGGGCCAGAAGTCCTCGTCGGAGACGACGTAGGAGGCGCTGACCTTGGGATACACGTCGAAGCGG
>JAJDVR010000067.1 GCA_022826025.1 Gemmatimonadota bacterium
ACGAAGTCGTAGGAGCCCGGGTCCAGCGGCGCGGTGGTGAAGGTCTCGGTGGAATCCACCGCCACCGTGGACTCGAACACCGTTTCGCCAGCGCTGACGAGACGAAGACCGAGCTCCTGCCCGGCCATTCCGGGCGCCTGCCAGCGGACCGGGCTCCCGCGCCCGATCACCGGCTCGGCTGGACCGGGTGGACCGGCCGTCGCAAGCCGCTCGCCGGCGAACAGCCAGTTCGCCACCCCGGCCCACAGGGATCGGTAGGCGCGGCGCGGCGTTCCCTCGCGGGCGGCCCAGCGCCAGTAGCCTTCGGCCAGGCCGACGCCCACGCGCCTGCCTTCCCCGGCGATCAGGACGAGGGCGGCCTCCCCGGTGCCGCGCCCGCCCAGATGCACCTGCAGGGCGACCGCTCCCGAGGGAGCCGTTGCGGGGTGGAGGGCGGTCAGGGGTGGCAGAGCCCCCAGATCCAGGTCGGCGAACTGCCCGGCCACCGGCGAGGCGGGGAGGTCGGCGGCCACGTACCACTCGCCTTCGACCTCACCCGCTACCGGCACGCCGCCCAGCGACGCGCCCGCCCGGTCGGCCGGGAACATGAGCAGACGCCGGGCGTTCCGGGCGGCGTCGCGCACCCAGTCCGGAGTGGTCGCCCCGACACCGTGCAGCACCACGATGTCGGCGTCGGCGAGCATCGCGCGCAGCTCGCCCTCGGTGACCTCGTCCGCTACCTCGTCGCCGCGCCCGATCGGCAGATACCGCGACCCGGTCACGCGCAGATAGCCTCGCGCCGGCAAGCCGGTCACGTCCTCCAGCACCGGAAGCAGGTGACGGGGCTCCCAGTCCGGGCGCAGGGAGAGCAGGACCAGCCCTGCCTGCGGGCGCGCCACGCGCACATGGCGCACGCGCCGGTCGTCGGCGGCGAAGCCGTCTTCTTCCAGCACGACGGTGGCCGCGTATCGCACCAGCCCCTCGGCCGCGGGGGCGGGGAGGTCCACCGGCGTGCGCACGACCTGGCCGGGCGGAGGGATCTCAACCGGAACCGAGGCGACCAGGCGGTCCTCCTCCCGCACCTCGATGCGGGCAGCGGCCCCGGGAGCGGCCTCGCCGAACACGGTGACCTCGGCGACGAAGGGCGTCCCCCGCTCGGCACGCGCGGGTACGGCAAAGTCGGCGACCCCCGCATTCGCCACCGTCGCGCCCACGATCTGAAGGCGGGCCCGCAGCCCGGGCACTACCGGAAGGCTGCCGAAGTCGGCATCGGTCAGGCGTCCGTCGCTCACCACCGTTGCCGCTCGCGCGCCCGACTCGACCGCCGCCCGCAGGGCCGGGAGGAGTCGGGAGGAGGTGGCCGCGGGAGCGCGCCCCTCCAACTCGTCGGCCGTGCTCCCCGCCACGGCATCCCCGAAGACCAGGATCCGGCCTCCGCCGCCCGCGAGACGGCGCGCTTCCTGAACCGCGTCCGCCCATGCCGTCTCACCGCCCGGAGGACCGGCCGCCATGCTCAGGGAGCCGTCGAGCAGCACCAGGCCGCCCTGACCGATGCCGTCACCTGCGCCGGCAGGCAGGCGCGGATTCCAGATGAGCAGCAACACGAGGCAGATCGCCAGCGCTCTTGCAAAGGCCAGCCAGAGCCGGCCCGCCACCGGCAGTTCGCGGCGATGGTAGACCCAGAGGGAGAAGCCGCACGCCGCCGCCAGCAGAAGGGACAGGGCAATCCAGGAAAGCAGGCTCACTCTCTTGGCCCGGCGCAGGCGCCGGACGGGGTCACTGTTCGTCCTGGGGCTCTGCCCCGCCCTCGGCTTCTTCAGCCACTACGGAAGCGCCCGGCAAGGCCCGGCCCGGAGCGAATGCCGGGCTGGCGAGAAGCGCGCGGCCCTCGGCAAGCCGCTCCTCCCACAGGGACCACATCGCATTCGGAATGGGATCCCCCGGAGGGGTGCGGATGTCCAGGGGATCCTCGACGCGGCCGTTCCGGCGCAACTCGTAGTGGAGATGCGGTCCGGTTGCCAGCCCGGTCATGCCTACGTACCCGATCGTCTGGCCCTGCCTCACCCGCGCTCCCGCGGCCACGCCGGGGCCGAAGCCGCTCAGGTGCGCGTAGCGCGTCACGAAGCCGTTGCTGTGCCGGATCTCCACGAGGTTGCCGTAACCGCCGCTCCACCCGCGGTGGGTAACAACTCCGCCCGCGGTCGCCATGACCGGCTCGCCGGTGTTGGCGGCGTAGTCGACGCCGTTGTGGGCGCGCCATGTCCGCAGAATGGGGTGAAAGCGGGCGCTCTGCACGCGCGAAGAGATGCGCCGGTACTCCAGCGGCTTGAGAAGAAACTGCCGCTGCACCGACCTCCCCTCGGGATCGTAGTAGGACCCCTCGCCATCCCCCGAGGCATCGAACCAGAATGCCCGGAAAGGGGTTTCCCGGTTGACGAACTCCGCAGCCACGATGCGTCCGTTGCCTCGCATGGATCCGTCGGGACGGACAGCGCGCTCCAGGACGACGCGGTAGGAATCGCCCGGCTGAACCTGCCGGTGGAAGTCCACCTCCCACTGGAAGATCCTGTCGAGGCCGTCCAGGAGCTTGGCCCGGTCGCCGGACGGCATGAACTGCAGCGACGGGCTTCCCATCACGGCCATCCAGAGACTCGAGCGGATGCTTCCCTCGAAGAAGACCGTGTCGGTCACGACCGGGGTTCGCATCATGCGCGAGGTCCAGCCTTCCGCAGCCCGGTCCAGATACACGATCGAGTCCGGGCTGAGCCCTACTTCCACGGCCGTCAACGCCCCGTCGCGGCGGTCTCTCCAGTAGGTTACCGGGGTGCCCGCAACGAGCCGGCGAGGATTGGCTCGCTCCCGGAAGGCCGCCAGCAGGTCGACCCGTTCATTGGTCGGGAGGGAGGCGGCGAGGAAGAGCGAACCCAGCGTCTGCCCGCGCCTCAGACTGACCTGCTCGGCCACTTGCGGGGGCGTGGCCGCGACCGGGGCCAGGGTACCGGCATCGTAGGTCACGGACCTCGCGGAGGCGAGCCATGCAGTCGCCCCCAACCCCAGGATGCCCGACAGGATGGCCGCCGCCACCACGACCCTGCGATCCCCCGCTACGCGCATCATCCCGCTCCCGCCTTCACCTGCGCCCGGCGCCATGCCCATCCGGCGCCTGCGCGAACCCGCGCCGCTCCGCTCCTCCCAAAACCTCACCGGGCAAGCGTCACGAAGGTCGGCAGGTCGAGGATATCGACCGGGCCGCGAACGATGACGCGCTGGCGCTTTCGGGGCTGCACCGGCCTGGGCGTATTGGGAGTCTTGTTCATGCTCGCCGAACTTCTGCCTGTGACTGCCGCCGCCTGCAGTGCGGCCGCTCTCGCCGGGCGCGGGGACGGGATCGGCGACGGTCTCCGGTCCAATCCGGATGGAGAACCGTTGCTCGCCATCTCCGACCGCAGGGCACCGGGTGCTTCGGATCCGTTGCCGAACCCCGTGGCTATGACCGTGACCCTCACGCTCTGCTGCAGCTTGGGATCGTGGACCGCACCGAAGATGATCTCGGCGTCGTTGCCGGCCTCTTCCTGAATGATACTAGAGATCCTGGTCACGTCGTCAATGGCGAGGTCCATTCCCCCCGTGATGTTGATCAGGACTCCGTGGGCGCCCTTGAGGGACACATCGCCCAGAAGCGGAGAGGAGATGGCCTTGCGGGCCGCTTCCTCGGCCCTGTGTTCCCCCTCGCCGAAGCCGGACCCCATGAGGGCTCCGCCGCCACAGGCCATCACCGTGCGCACATCGGCGAAGTCGACGTTGACTTCTCCGGCGACCCGGATGAGATCGCTG
This sequence comes from Gemmatimonadota bacterium, assembly GCA_022826025.1. Taxonomy (GTDB): domain Bacteria; phylum Gemmatimonadota; class Gemmatimonadetes; order Longimicrobiales; family Gaopeijiaceae; genus BD2-11. The sequence continues at coordinate 3,814 of JAJDVR010000067.1, forward strand.
ATGCCCTGGGTGGCGTGCAGCAGAATCTCGTCGGCCTTCTTCAGTGCGTCCTGGAAGCTGGTTCCCTTGCCGACCACGGCCATGATGCGGTCGTTGGGGACGACGATCACCGTGTCCACCGCCTTGCGCAGCTCTTCGAGCCCCTGCTCGGCCTGCCGGAGGCGTTTCCTGCCCTCGAACGAGAAGGGCCGAGTGACGATGCCGATGGTGAGCGCACCCATTTCCTTGGCGAAACGACCGATGATGGGAGCGGCTCCGGTCCCCGTCCCGCCACCCATGCCGGCGGTGATGAAGACCAGGTCGGCTCCCTGAATCGCCCTGGTCACCTCTTCGGCGTTCTCGTGGATGGCCTGGCGCCCGATTTCGGGACGGGCGCCCGCCCCGAGACCGCGCGTCAGCTTCTTCCCGATCTGGATGCAGATCGACGCCCTCGACTGACGCAGCGCCTGGGCATCCGTGTTCGCGGCGATGAGCTCCACGCCCAGGAGGTTCTCGTCGACCATCCGGTTGACCGCGTTGCCGCCGGCGCCGCCGCAACCGACCACCTTCATGCAGGCGCTTGGGGCCTCGCTCTCGTCGAAGACGAACGTCGGCCCTGTCTTCTTCTGGTCGTAGTCGATGATCGTCATTTTTTCCTTCCTTGCTGGAGGGATGTCTTCCCATTCCCGTGCTTGCGCCGGGCGCGGGATGCAACGCGCCCCGCCCGGTACCGCTGTGCGCTCAGAAAAACTCCTTGAGCCAGGCGCCCACCCTTCCGACCATTCCAGGGGTGTGGGCGAGTGCCCCCTGTCCCGTCTTGGCAAAGCGGTCGGCTCCGAATTGCGCCACGCCGACGACCGTGGAGAGCCGGGAGCGGTTCATCGTGTCGGCCAATCCGCTTACGCCGGCGCCGGGGGTGCCGATGCGAACCGGTGTCCCCAGCATCCTCTGCACCAACTCGCCGATGCCGTCGAGGGCGGCGACGCCGCCGGTCAGAACGACCCCCGTCCCCAGCGGAGCGATCAGCTCCCGCGCATTCAGCTCCCGCTGGTACCAGGCGATGATCGCCGTCAGCCGGTTTTCGAGGGCGTCCGCGACCGCGGCCCGGCCTATGCGTCGAGGCTTCGAGGGCGTCGGCCCCGGGATTTCGATCATGTCCCTGGACTCCACGAGCTCGGCCAGGGCGCAACCGTGGTTCTCCAGCACCCGACGCGCTTCTTCGTGCTGTATGTGCAGATGCTGGACCAGATCCCAGGTCAGTGCGACGCCCCCGGTGGGCAGCATGTCCGTGTAGTACGGCCTTCCGTCGACGAAAATCGCCATCTGGCTCGTGGCCCCGCCCAGGTCCAGCACCGCGACCCCGATCTCCCTCTCGTCTTCCCTCAGCACGGCGCGGGCGGCAGCCAGGGGCTCGAGGATGAGCTTTTCCACCCGGTAACCCGCCCGGGAGACGGCGCTGCGGATGTTGTTCGCGATCGCCGAGGCTCCTGTAACCAGATAGACCTCCGACTCCAGGCGCGTGCCCGGCATGCCGACCGGGTGCAGGATCCCGGAGTTGCTGTCGACCGTGTAGCTCTGCGGAACCGTGTGCAGCAGCTCGCGGTCGTGCGGCAGCGCGACGGCGCGCGCCACCACGTGCAGGCGCGCCATATCGTCGGCCGACACCTCCGTCGAGGAGATGGCGACGACGCCGTGCGAGGGAAAGGTCTGCACCTGGTCGCCGCTGATGCCGACATAGATGTTGGACACGGTGCAACCCGCCATGAGCTCGGCCTCGCGCGTCGCCTTGGCGACGCGTTCGGTCATCTCCTCGACATCCTGCGCGACGTCCCGGTGCACGCCGTTGGTGTGCACCTGTCCGAGACCCAGGACCTCGATCCAGTGCGCCGGATACTGACCTCTCACCTCCGCGATGAGGGCGGTGGTGCGCGTCGCGCCGATATCCAGCCCCGCAACCAGATGAGAAGCCATATTCATCGCCTCCCGTTGCCCGGCCCGCCCGCAGACGCGTGCCTCACGACCACCTGATCGCGGAAGCGGAGGTCGGCCACCGTCACCGTTCGTTCGGGGGCTCGCGGGACGGCGTCGGCCAGAGCCGCAAGCCCTTCGCGCAGGCGCCGCACGCTCAGCGGAGGTTCGAAATGCAGTACCGCCTCGGTCTCCGAGAAGCGGGCCGTCAGCGTGCCCTGCGGGGTCCAGCCGATTTCCGAGACGGAATGCGCGAAGTCGGGATGGAGTTCGCCCAGGCGATGCACCTCCGCGGCCATGGCCTGAATCTGCTGGTGTTCGGTGGCCGTCAGCGTGCCGCTCCGGGGCTCCATGGGGCGGAGGATGGGCAGGTCGAGTCGATGCAGAGCGGGATCGATGGGGAGGTACTCCCCTGCGGGATCGACGGGATTCAGGGCCGGGGTCGCCACCAGGGCCACCGGCTGGCGCTCCCGGATGACGATCTCCGCGGTGTCGCCGGGCAGGGACCTGACCGTGGCCTCCTCGATCAGCCGGTGCGTGCGGAGGCGTCCTTCCAGAGACCGCGCCCCCCCGCGCTCGTCCTCGTAGACCGGAATCCACTGGCGGATTTCCTCGGAGTCGAGATAGCGGGCACCCCGCACTTCCACGGCAGAGACGTGGAATCTCGCAAAGTGCGCGAGAATGTCAGGGCGGTCGCCCAGCGCGGCCAGCGTGGCGGCCGCGAGCAGGAGGGGAACCGTCAACGCGAGCAGCTTACGCATCGTGTCCTCCCAGGCAGCGAAGGAGCGCGGGACCGGTCGACTCGATCGATCCGGCGCCCAGGGTCAGGCATACGTCGCCGGCGCGAAGGGTGTCGGCCACAGCGGCGGGAAGCGTGGTCAGGTCCGGGTGGTAGCGGGTGTCCCGTCCCCCCGCGGCGGTCACCGCCTCGCACACGAGTTCGCCGGAGATGCCGGGGATGGGCGCTTCGCGGGCGGGGTAGACGTCCGAGACCCAGATCCGGTCCGCCACGGCCAGGGCCGCACCGAGCTGGCCGGCGAAGTCCCGCGTACGCGAGAACAGGTGAGGCTGGAAGACGGCCACCAGACGGGCTCCGGGAAAGCTGCCGCGCGCTGCCGCGAGCGCCGCCGCGATCTCGGTGGGATGGTGTGCGTAGTCGTCCACCACGGTCACCCCGCGCTCGCGGCCGAGCCGCTCGAAGCGGCGACGCACTCCGCGGAACCCCGCCAGCGACCGCCGGATGTCGCTCCACTCGACTCCCATCCGGCGCGCGGCCGCGGCCGCGGCCAGGGCGTTGAGCAGGTTGTGCGTGCCGGGGAGACCGATCGACACCTCGCCCCGATCCCGTCCATCCTCGAAGATGCGCGCCCGGGGGCCGCCGGAGCCGATGCGCACCCGCGTCGCCCGCAGCTGGGCGCCCGCGCTGAAGCCATAGGTGCAGGTGCGGGCGCCGAGGCCGGCAAGCAGCTTCGACGCTCCCGGGTCGTCGGCGCAGACGCACACCGTGCCGTCGGAAGGCACCGCGCCCACGAAGGTGCGGAACGCTTCGCGCAGACGTGCGAGGTTCCCGTAGGTGTCGAGGTGATCCGCCTCCAGATTGGTGACCAGAGCCGTGCGGGGCGCGATGTGGTGGAAGGAGCGGTCGTATTCGTCGGCTTCGACCACGTACAGGTCGCCGCGTCCGTAGCGCAGGTTGCCCTTCCACCCCGCAACCCTTCCCCCGACGAGCCCGGTGGGGTCCCGGCCGGCCGCCGCCAGGATCTCGGTGGCAAGCGCGGTGGTGGTGGTCTTGCCGTGCGTCCCGGCGACCGCCACGACCGTGCCCGGGTTGACCCACTGCCCGAGCGCCTCCGCCCGCTTGACCACCGGGATGCGCCGCTCGCGCGCCGCACGTACCTCCGGGTTGGACGGGCTGATCGCGGAGGAGACCACGACCACTGAAACGCCCTCCAGGTGATCGGGGTCGTGGCCGATGGCGACGGGAATGCCCAGCGCCTCGAGTGACCGCGCGCTCAGGTCGCGTCGCAGGTCGCAGCCGGTCACCCGGTAGCCCGAGCGGTGGAAGAGCTCGGCCAGCGCGCACATTCCCGCGCCCCCGATGCCCATGAAGTGCACCGTGCCCTCGCGCGCGCAGTCGCGCAGAGCCCGGGCGCTCATGCGGCCTCCCCGGAAACGGTCACCGACCGCGGCCTTCGCGGGAGCAACTCGGTGAGCGCGGCGGCGATGTGGGCGACCGCGTCCGGCCGCGCTCGCTCGCGGGCCGCGCGGGCCATCGACGCCACGCGGTGGTCGTCGCGCGCGAGGTCCGTCATGGCGGCCCAGAGGGCGCGCGCGTCCGTTTCGGCCTCGGGGAGGTGAAGCGCCACGCCCGCTTCGGCGAGCGCGCGGGCATTGCGGGTCTGGTGATCTTCGGCCGCGGTGGGAAGCGGAAGCAGGATCGCGGGCAGCCCGTGAACGAGGAACTCCGAGGTGGCCATCGCCCCCGCGCGGCTCACCGCCAGGTCCGCCGCGGCGAGTGCGCCCGGCATGTCGTCGATGTACGGCATCAGCCGCACCCAGTCCGGGGACCCGGCCCGCGCGAGTTCCCGCCGCGTCCCGGAGAAGTGCGCCGGGCCGCTGGCCCAGAGGAGCTGAAAATCCTCCGGACGCTCCGGCGCGCCGAGCATGGCTTCCAGGATGCGTCCGTTCAGCACCGCCGAACCCTGGCTGCCTCCCACCACGAGAGCGACCCGTCCCTTCGCGGCCAGCTCGAAGCGACGACGCGCTTCACCGCGCCCGATCTCTTCAGGGCGGCGCACCGGATTCCCGCTGACCACCACCCGGTGGCGCGCCCGGCGCGGAACCTCCCGCTTCGCTTCGGGCCAGGCGAGATGGATCTGGGCCGCGTGGCGGCTCAGCAGCCGCGTGGTGACCCCCGGCAGGCTGTTCTGCTCCTGAAGCGCCAGGGGAATGCCCATGCAGGCGGCCACCAGCCCGGACGGGGCGCACGCGTATCCCCCGGTGACCACTACCAGCTCGGGCCGCAACCGCCGGAAGGTGTCGAAGACTTCGAGGACGCTCCCGACGAGCGACTGCATCACCAGGGCGTTGTTCCACAGGTGCCGGCGGTCCAGTCCCTCCACCTCCACCAGCGCATAGTCGAGGCCACAGTCCGGGAGCACGCGCGCTTCCACGCCGCGGCGCGAGCCGACGAAGAACGGACGGATGTCGGGTCTCAGCGCCGCGAGTTCGCGGGCAAGCGCAAGCGCGGGGTAGAAATGCCCCCCGGTGCCCCCGCCGGAGAAGACGACCACGCTCGGCTCTCGCCTAATCATGACCCGGTCTCGGGTTTTGAGGGATGCCTCGGGCCACGGACAGCAGGATGCCGATCGCGGCCAGGGTGACCACCAGGTTGGAGCGCCCATCCGAAATCAGGGGCAGCGGGAGGCCGGTCGCCGGCAGCAGACTCAGATTGACGCCCATGTGCAGGAACGCGTGCAGAGCGATGAGGCTGGTGCAGCCGATCGCCAGCAGCTCCCCGAACAGATCGGCCGCGCGGCGGGCGATGCGGAAGCCGATCACGATCAGGGCGACGTAGGCGCCGACCAGAAGAGACACGCCGATCAGCCCCCATTCCTCCCCGATCAGGGCGAAGATGAAGTCGTTGTGCGCCTCGGGAAGGAATCCGAACTTCTGCTGCCCCTCTCCGAACCCCACCCCGCCGATCCCGCCGGAGCCGATCGCGATCAGGGACTGATCCACCTGGTATCCGGCGCCGGAGGTGTGCGCTCCCGGGTTCAGGAAGACGATAAGCCGCCTGAAACGGAAATCCGCAGCGAACTGGTACAGGATTGCCGGCGTGGCGAGCAGCCCCAGGAAGACGAAATGGGCCACGCGCGCGCCTGCCGCGAACACGATGATGCACCCGAGCATCGCGATCAGCGCCGCCGTGGAGAAGTCCGGCTCGAGAAGGACCGGCACCAGCATCGCGGTCCAGATCAGGAGGAAGGGACCGAGTCCGCGCGTGAGGCTTCGGAATCGATGCTGTTTCTTCACCGCCATGACCGCCGTCCACACCAGGATCGCCAGCTTGGCCGCCTCCGACGGCTGGAAGCTCGCCGGACCCACCTGCAGCCAGCGGCGCGCCCCGTTCCGCTCCGGAGCGAAGGACTCGGTGCCAGGGAGGATGATGAAGACCAGAAGCAACCAGGCCGCCAGCATCATGGGCCACGCCAGCGACCGCCACCTGGTGTAGGGAATCCGTGAGAAGATCAGCAGGCACACCAGTCCCGCTCCGGCGCCCACGGCCTGGCGGACAACGAAATAGTAGTCGGGAAGCCCCTGCCGCTGTGCCAGGAAGGAGCTTGCGCTGTAGAGGGTCACCAGCCCGAACGAGAGCAGGAGCAGCGTCAGCGTCATGACGGCCGCGCCTTCCCACCCGCGGCCCAAACGCGCGGCTGCGAGCGGCCGGGCGCCGCGCGCGCGGGACGCGGGGTAGGCGGGTGCGGCCGTGACGGGCATTCATGCCTCCCCTCGCGCGAGCGACGCGAACCGGTGGCCCCGCGCTTCGTAGTCGGGAAACTGGTCGAAGCTCGCGCAGGCGGGAGAGAGGAGCAGGATGTCGCCGGGCCGGGCCCATCGCGCGGCCGCATGCACGGCCGCGTCGAAGTCCGTTTCCACGCGAAGCTGCGACGCGGCCCCCGCCAGCGCCTCCTCAAGGCGGAAGCGGGCATCACCGTACACGATCACGCGGCGGACCCGGCCACGGATGGCGTCCGCGAGCGGTGCGAGGTCCTCTCCCTTGTCCTGGCCGCCGGCCAGCAGCACGATCGGCCGGTCGAAACTCCGGACCGCACCTGCGGCCGCGGCCACGTTGGTCGCCTTCGAATCGTTCACCCAGAGGACGCCGTCGCGCTCGACGACCCGCTCCAGCCGGTGGGGCAGCGGGCGGAAGGTCCGCGCGGCCGCGGCGATGGCCCTCCTGCCGGCGCCGACCAGCCGTGCGACGAGTGCCGCGGCCATGGTGTTGGCGAGACCGGCGCGGCCGGCGAGAGGCAGATCGGCGACCCGAAGCACAGGCTCCTCCCTGCCGTCGAGCTCGAGCATCAGCCATCCGTCGCGCGCGTACGCGGAGAGCACCCGCTCCCGCGCGCCGGCATCGGGATTCGGCGAGCCGCCCGCGTCGAAGTGAAAGCGTTCGCCCGGCACCTCGTCGGCCAGCGGCAGGGCGCCGGACACATTGTGCTCGAGCACCCACCTGCATCCCGGGTCTGCATTGGCGAAGAGCCGCGCCTTGTCGGCGTAGTAGGCATCGCGGTCGGGATAGCGGTCGAGATGATCGGGCGCGAGGTTGGTGACCACGCCGATGTCCGGACGAAAACGGGAGATGGCGCCGAGCTGGTAGGAACTCATCTCAACCACCAGCCAATCCGGGGGTGGATCTCGAAGCGCCAGCTCGCACGCGGGGAGACCCAGTCCTCCCCCGATGTTGCCGCCAAGCCCCGTCGGCACGCCCGCCTCGTCGAGCATGCGGGCCGCCAGCGCCGATGTGGTGGTCTTGCCGTTGGTGCCCGTCACGGCGATCAGCGAGCTCCGGAAGAAGCGAAACGCGAACTCCGGCTCGGAGATCCAGTGTTCCCCCGCCTTTCCGAGGGACGAGAGCACCGGCGCCCGTGGCGGGATGCCCGGGCTGGCCACGACCAGCTCGGACGTCGCGATCCGGTCCAAATCGTGGCCGCCAAGCCGGACGCGCGCGCCCAGGGCTTCCACCTCCCTGGCGTACTCGCGTAGCGCGGGCGTGTCGGCGTCGTCCGAGACATGCACCTCCGCGCCGTGCCGGAGCGCAAGTCGGGCGGCCGCCCGGCCGCTCGCTCCGAGGCCGACGATTGCGATGCGCTGTCCGCTCAGTGCCGCCATGGGATTCCGCCGTGCCGGAATGCTTATGCCTAAGATGCGTAATTTGCCTGAAATCCATCGCCATCTATCGGATCTTGAGGGTGCTCAGGGCGACCATCGCGCAGAGCACGCCGACGATCCAGAAGCGCGTGACGACCTTGCTTTCCGGCCATCCGAGCTTTTCGAAGTGGTGGTGAATGGGGGCCATGAGAAAGATCCTCCGCCCCTCGCCGTAACGCCGTGCCGTGAACTTGAAGTACCCCACCTGTGCGATGACCGAGAGCGCCTCCGCCACAAAAACCCCTCCTACGATGACCAGCAGGAACTCGGACTTGAGGAGGATGGCCATGACGCCGATGGCGCCTCCCAGCGACAGGGAACCCGTGTCTCCCATGATCACCTGCGCGGGATGCGCGTTAAACCAGAGAAACCCGATCGCCGCTCCGGCCAGCGCGCCCGCGAACACCGTCAGCTCCCCCACCCCGGGCAGGTAGAGGACGCCCAGGTAGGCGGAGGTGTCGACGCGGCCGATGAGGTAGGCGAAGATGCCGAAGGTGGCGGCCGCGATTCCGCACAGCCCGGCGGCCAGGCCGTCGAGCCCGTCCGTCAGGTTGACCGCGTTCGAGGTGCCCGAGACCACCGTGGCCACGAACAGCACGTAGACCGGCGGGAGGAAAACCGCCACCACCTCGGCGAAGAACGGGACGCCCGTCCAGGTCGCCGGAACCGGCCACACCGGATAGAGCAGCAGGAACAGCCCCAGGGCCAGCCCGAGCGCCCATTGCCCGACCATCTTGTAGCGCCCCGCCAGCCCCGCGCTCGTCTTCTTGACGACCTTCAGATAGTCGTCGAGGAACCCGATGGCGCCGGTCCAGAGAAAGGTCGCGAGGACGACCAGGATGGCGACATTGTCGAGCTCCGCCCACAGCAGCGTGGAGACGGTCGCGGCGGTGATGATCAGCGTCCCGCCCATGGTCGGCGTGCCGGCCTTCTTCAGATGCGTCTCCGGACCGGTTTCGCGCACGACCTGTCCAAAGCGCAGCCGGGTCAGCCAGCGGATCATGCCCGGCCCCAGCAGGAAGGTGAGCACGAGCGCCGTCACCACCGCCCCGGCGGTGCGGAAGGTGATGTACGTGAACAGATTGAAGACGATATGCACGTCGGTGAACCGGGGCAGGAGATGATACAGCATGGTTCACCTCGCCCCGTTCCGAACCGCTGGCCCGAAGTCGGCTTCGATGAGCGGCACCAGACGCTCCAGTGCAATGCTGCGGGATCCCTTGAGCAGAATCAGCTCGTTGCCCTCCAGGTAGCCTCGCAGCAGCGCGTATCCCTCCGCCGCATCCGCGCTGGCGAGAAGCGCCGGTTCCCTGCCCTGCCGTCCCGCCGTGCGCAGGCGTTCGGCTGCTGCCGCGAATTCGCCCAGCGCCAACACGACGTCCACCGCCCGGGACAGGGCTTCGCTCAGCAGTTCGTCGTGCAGCGCCGCGCTCCGGTCGCCCAGCTCGAGCATGCTCCCCAGCACCGCCACCCTGCGGCCCGCCGACGGAATCAGCCCGAGCAGGTCGAGGGCGGCGCGGACGCTCTGCGGGTTCGCGTTGTAGCAGTCGAGCAGAAGGGTGAGATCTCCCGCATGCAGCTGCTCGCCCCGCATGCCCTGCGGCCTGTACTGCTCGAGCCCCCGCACCGCCGGCCCATGGGGCGTCTGCAGGAGGTCGGAGATGGCCAGCGCGATGAGGGCGTCGTAGACCGCGTGCCGTCCCGGCACCTGGAGATGGACGCGCTGGTTGCGCCAGTCGAAGAAGTAGCGCCCATGGGAATCCGGGTGCGGATTCTGGGGCCGCAGGTTGGCGTCGGCGGCGTCGGACCAGCCGGCGACCCGCACGTTGGGGTGAAGCTCGCGAGCCCGCTCTGGGAGAGCCGGCGGCTGGTCGCCCACTACCACCGCGCCGCGTCCGTTCAACCCGGCGACCAGCGCCAGCTTCTCCTGATACACTCCCTCCAGCGAGCCCAGTTTTTCCAGATGCGCATCCGAGACGGTGGTCACGGATCCGATGTCCGGTTCCCCGATGGCGGTGAGAGCCGCGATTTCGCCCGGCTCGTTGGTGCCCATCTCCAGCACCAGCACCTCGGCCGCGTCCGGGGCATCCAGAATCGTCAGCGGCAGTCCGATGCGGTTGTTGAGGTTGCCGGGATTGGCGTGCACCCGGTAGCTGCGCTGCAGGGCTCCGCGGAGGAATTCCTTGGTCGTCGTCTTGCCCGAGGATCCGGTGATGGCCACGACCTGGGCCGCGTGGCGGCGACGGCGGTACCGGGCCAGGTGTCCGAGCGCGGCCAGGGTGTCGGGCACGCGGTACACCGGCACCGAAGCCTCGACAGCCACCGCCCGCGAGACCACCAGGCCCGCCGCGCCCGCGGCAACCGCATCGGACACGAAGTCGTGTCCGTCGAAGTTCTCCCCCGCAATAGCCACGAAGAGCTCACCACCGGCCAGGGTGCGCGTGTCGGTGGAAACGCCCGCGAACGTGGTGCCGGCAAACGCGGGGGCATCCCGCAGGGAAAGCGCCGCCTGCACGCGCTGGTGCGTCCAGCGAAACGTGGTCATGCGCTCATCCCTCCACCGGCCAGGTGAGCCAGCACGATTTCCCGCTCGTCGAAGGGCAGCGTCTCGCTGCCGATGACCTGGCGGGTCTCGTGTCCCTTTCCCGCGAGGACGACCAGATCCCCGGGCGCGGCCAGGTCGAGAGCCCGTCCGATGGCGGCGCGGCGGTCGGAGACCCGCTCGTGCTCGGTCCCGGCCATCCCGGCGACCACGTCATCGATGATCGCTTCGGGATCCTCGGTGCGCGGGTTGTCCGAGGTGACGACGGACACATCGGCCCGCTCCGCCACCGCTCTGCCCATGAGGGGGCGCTTGGCGGCATCGCGATCCCCACCCGCCCCGAAGAGAACGATCAGCCGACCGTCGGTGAGGTGCCTCAGGGTGTCGAGGAGGCACACCAGCGCGTTCGGGGTGTGCGCGTAGTCGATGACGACCGGGCACGGGTGGCTGGCGACGAGTTCCATGCGTCCCGGTACCGCGGGCGCGCTCCCGAGTCCGTCCACGACCTCGTCCACGCGGCGACCGGCTACCAGCGCGATGCCCGCCGCCGCCAGAGCGTTCTCCACGTTGAAGCGCCCCAGCAGGGGCATCGACACGGACACGGCGCTCCCCTCATAGGACAGCTCGAAGCGGGTCCCCGCAGGTCCGAGTTCGAGGGAGGTGGCGGTCAGTGCGGCATCCGAGTCCACACCGTAGGAGAGGCAGCGCCGCGATCCGCTGTCCAGTCGAACCCAGGCGGGCTCGTCCGCGTTCACTACGACGGTTCCCTCCGGAACGACCAGCCCGACCGCCCGCGCCTTGGCGGCCCGGTAGCCATCCATGTCGTGGTGGTAGTCGAGGTGGTCGCGAGACAGGTTGGTGTACGCGACGGCGTCGAGTTGTACTCCGTCGAGGCGACGCTGGTCGAGCGCGTGGGACGACGCCTCCAGCCCCACGTGGCGAACGCCCGAGTCCGCAAGCGACCGCATCCACGCCGAGAGCTGCACCGGCCCCGGCGTAGTCAGGCCCGCTGTGCGCGGGCGCACCTCCCCGTCGGTGTCCACGAGCCCCAGCGTGCCGATCGCGGCGGACGGCCCGCGGGCCCTCAGCAGGTGGCGCGCCAGCAGCGTGGTCGTGGTCTTGCCGTTGGTACCCGTGACCGCGTAGACGAAGACGTCCCGGCATGGATTGCCGAAGAACTCGTCGGCGGCGAGCGCGCCCGCCAGGCGGCCGTCGCGCACCACCACCTGCGGAACGGACAGGCCGGACAGGGGCGTCTCCACCAGCACTGCCACCGCCCCCCGCCTCACCGCCTCGCCGACGAAATCGTGACCGTCGTGCTCCGCGCCCCGCCACGCGACGAACAGGTCGCCTTCGCCGACCTTTCGTGAGTCGTGGCTCACCCCGCGCACCCCGACCTCGGCCGGGACATCCGCCCCGGGAACGAGCGCGCCGGCGGCCCTCAGCCGCTCGACTACGCGCGTGAGCGGGAGGCTACGGGCTCTGTCCACGTTCGATCCTCCCGACATCGATCGAAACGGTGTCGCCCTGCACGAGCAACGTGCCTGCGGCGGGCCAGGTGCCGAGCACGGGCCCGGGAGCGTCCCAGACCACGCGCAGCCCGGCGGTGTGCAGTCGGCGCACCGCGGAGCGAGCCGACAGGCCACGGACATCCGGCACCACCACCTCGGTCCCCTCCGCGCTTGTCCAGGGCGCAGGCTCGGAGCCCGGGGGTTCCGCGCCCGCGAAGCGAATCACGGGGTTCTGTGGAGCGGGGCGGCGGGCCGCGTGGGCGAGCACCCGCCGGTCAACGGGCGGCTGCTGGGCGGCCAGGATGCCCTCCATGGTGGCGCGGATGACAGGAGCGGCCGCGGCTCCGCCATAGTAGACGCCCTCGGGGCCGTTCAGCTTCACGTACGCGAGCAATTGCGGATCCTCGGCCGGGAAGAAGCCGACGAAGGTGGCGAAATATTCGCCCTCGGCATAACCGCCGTCCGCCCGGTACGCGCGGCTGGTGCCGCTCTTGCCCGCCACCGCGAAGGAAGTCAGGCGCGCACGCGTTCCGGTGCCCGACTCGGTAACCTCGACGAGCACCCGGCTGATGTCCCGGGCCACGCGGCTGTCGACGACCTGCCGAATCAGGCGCGGTTCAGGACGCTCGATCAGCGATCCGTCGGCGGCCCGCACTTCGCGGATCAGCCTGGGGGCCATCAGGCGGCCGCCGTTGGCCAGCGCGCCATAGGCCATCGCGAGCTGCAGCGGGCTCACGGAGATCTCGTAGCCGATGGCCAGCGAGACGGGCGACTGCGCGGACCAGTTCTCCGGCTTGCGCAGGACGCCCGAGGTCTCGCCGGGGATCGGCAGGCCGGTGGGCATGCCGAAGCCGAAGTCGCGCAGCATCTCGTATTGCTGGCGGTGGGACAGGCGGTCGGCCACCTTGGCGACGCCCACGTTGGACGATACCCTCAGCGCGTCGGCCAGCGTCATAGTGCCGCCCTTGGGGTGCACGTCGTTCAGGGTGCGCCCGGCAACATGCCAGGTGCCGTTCCCGATGTCGACGAGATCTTCCAGCGTTCCCGCTTCGCTGGACAGAATCGCCGCGACCGTGAAGGGCTTGAGCGTAGATCCGGGTTCGTTGGCGGTATTGATTGCCGCGAGACCGGCCGCGTCGCGGTCCCGGATCGAGACCACCGCCAGGATCTCGCCGGTGGCCGGATCCGTCAACAGGATGTCCCCGCCCTTGGACCCCGTCGTTTCGATGGCTTCCTGGAGCTCCTCGCGCGCGATTTCCTGCAGATCCACGTCGATGGTGAGCGAAACGTCGCCGCCGGGCAGGGGGAGCCTTATCGGAACTGCGCGTCCCGGGAGTTCGACGCCGCGCGCGTCCCGAAGCGTCATCTCCTCACCCGGGCGTCCCGTAAGGACCTGGTCGTAGGACTCCTCTATGCCCCCCGCACCCCTGTCCTCCAGCATGGTGCCGAGCACGCCCGCCACCAGGTCTCCGTGCGGCCGAAAGCGCTCGTAGTCGCGCCCCAGGTACACGCCCCGGATGTCCTCCAGTCCGGCGCGCACGGTGGTTGGATAGCGGCCCGGAACGACGACCCAGGCGTCATCGGAACCCGTGCGCCGGCGCGCCTCGGACGGCGACAGGCCCAGAACGGACTGTAGCGCGGAGCTCGCCTCGGCCGCGAAGCCGTTCTCGTCGCGCCTCAGCTCGCCCGGCGCGAGGCCCACCTCCACCACCTCCCGGCTCTGGGCCAGCAGGACGCCGTCCCGGTCCAGGATGGAACCGCGGATCGACGGAACCGGGCGTGACATCTGGTGCTGTTCAGCCGACCGCTGGCGCCATTCGGCGTTCTCCACCTGCAGCATGGCGGCCCGCCCGACGACGGCTCCGGCCGATACCAGCCAGCCAATGAGGATCAGCCGCCGGGGCCAGTGCGATCTTTGCGGAAGTCTCATGGGTTCACTCCCGACAGGTAGACGATTTCATCGGCGGCCGGATTGTGCATCCCCAGACGCTCGCGCGCTTCCGGGACCACGCGGCCCCGGCTCTCCAGATACTGGATCTCCCCCAGCAGGTCCTTTCGGACCGCCGACACCACCTCGATCTCCTGACCCAGATCGTGCAACTCCTCCAGCACCTCCAGGGCGCGCATCTGGCGCCATGTGACGACGCTGAGAGAGGCCAGCAGGGCCCCTACCGCGATCGCCACCCGCCTCGAGTCGCTCATCCTTCTCACGATGCCTTCCTCCATGCACGCAGGCGCGCGCTCCGGGCACGGGGATTCGCTGCGGTCTCCGCTGGAGCGGGCCGCACCGGACGGCGCACGAGCACCTCTCCCGCAGCCCGGCCCGTGCAGACGCATGCCGGGAGCGCGGGGGGACAGGTGCAGGCGCGACTCCACTCGCGAAACCGGTTCTTGACCTCTCGGTCCTCGAGCGAGTGATAGGAGATCACCGCCATCCTGCCGCCCGCGGCCAGGGTGTGGCGCAGGGTGTCGAGGCCTTGCCGCAGCGCCCCCAACTCGTCGTTCACCTCCATGCGCAGCGCCTGGAAGACCCGCGCCTTGTCGCGAGGCGCCGGCGACCGTCCCATCGCGGCGCGGAGCGCTCCCACCAGGTCGTCGCTGGTTGCAAACGGCCGCGTCCTGCGCCGACGCACGATCCGGCGCGCCAGCCTGTACGCCCCGCGGTGTTCGCCCAGCTCCCGAAAGACGCGCGCCAGATGTCCTTCCTCGTAGGTGTTGAGGACGTCGGCCGCGCTCGGGGTGCGCGCATCGCTTCCGTCCATGCGCATGTCCAGCGGCACCCCGCGGCGGAAGGCGAATCCCCGCCGGTCGTGGTCCAGTTGGCGCGAACTCACGCCCAGGTCGAGCAGCACCCCGCTCACGGCGTCCTCCTCGAGTTCAGGGGCGCGGGCGGCGTGGCGGAAGTCGGATAGAAGGAACCGTACCCGGTCACCGAACGCCGCGAGCGTCCGTTCGGCCTCTGCGAGCGCGCCGGGATCGCGGTCCACTGCGACCAGGTGGAGCCCGGGAGCCCGCTCCAGGATCGCGCGCGCGTGCCCGCCGCCTCCCACGGTGCCGTCCACGAACAGCCCGCCGCGCTCGGGCTCGAGAAGCGCGAGCACTTCCCGCACCAGCACCGGCGTGTGATAGTCCTGGACGCCGGCATCATCGTCCGCTCGCCTCCGCACGCGCCGCTCATCCGAAGATCTTGTGCATGAACTCGGATGCGTCGGGCGCGCCGTCCTCGATATGCAAATCGAAGAGTCCCGGGTTCCAGATCTCGATCCGGTCCAGTGAGCCCACCACGAGCACCTCGTCTTCCAGGGAGGCCGCCTCCTGCAGCCATCCGGGAATCACGAATCGGCCGAGCTTGTCGGGCGTGACCTCGACCGAGAACGAGGTAATGCGCCGAACGTACATGTCCGCGCTGCGATCCGAGCGCCGGTATTCCTTGAGGCGGTCCTCAATCTCCTTCCACGCCGTCCCGGGAAACAGCGACAACGCGGGAGCCTGATACTGGAGCAGCACGAGAGGTCCCTCCCCTGCGGCACGCCGCAACGGAACCGGCAGGCTCAGACGACCCTTGTCGTCGAGACGTTTCTCGTAGCGCCCCAGAAAGCCGTTCACGGTGGTAACTAGTGGGTTAAAATGGATGATTGTGGAGAATAGGGGAGAACATAAGGAAGGCAATGGGAAACGCGCAAGCCCAGGGGGCGAACGAAATCGGACGGCGGCCGTCTCGTGCGCCGGGCGGCGCCGTCCTGAATTCAGGGCAAAAGAAAAGCGCCGCGGACGAATCCGCGGCGCTTCGGCTACGAGGACGGCGGGCTGGCGCTACTCGCCTCCCCCGCGCCGGATAATGGCATCCTGGATGTCGACGTAGGTCTGGGTCGCGGACAGGATCTGGGCCAGGTTGATCGACTCGACGGTAGCGGCGTACGCGCGGCCGAGCTCAAAGAACCGGAGCGCCTGCTGGAAGATCGGGAGCGACTGGCGCGCGGAATCGATCGTGCTCGGCTCCTGGAGCGCGAGGCCGTGGTTGTAGAGCGACCACCCGTGCCAGAAGTTCAACTGCGAACTCATGTTCTCCGAGACTTCGAACTCGCTCTTGGTCCTCTCCAGAAGCGAGATGGCGTAGGTCCAGTTGGTGGTCTGAACGCCATCGTTGTATGCCTTGCCGAAGAGCAGGTTCGCCATCATGTCGGCGGGCTGTTCGCCGCGCTCCACGGCCTCCTTGAGGAACCCTACGGCCTCGTCGACCTCATCGGCCTCCAGGAGCCAGCTGCCCTGCCGCGCCGACAGGTTGGGGAAGTCGGGATCGGCCTGCTTCGCGCTCTCAAGCGCCGCTATCGCCTCCTCGAGACGATCGTTGCGCCGCAGGGCTTCCGCCAGCCGCGACCAGAGCGCGGCTGCCCCGGGATGCACCTGCACAGCGCGCTGCGCGAAGTCGATGGCGGCCGGGTCGCCGAGTTGCACGTAGGCGTTGATGACGTTGCCCAGCTGGGCGGGGGTGGTCTCCGCGCCACGAGCGTCGAAAACGCGCGTATACGCTTCGATGGCCCTGCGGTAAAACCCCTCTACTTCCGGCGTCGGCTCGCTCTGGCCCTCCATCGCCTGGCCGGCGGCCGTGAAGGCGAAGCCGCCCAACTGCTGCCACAGGTCGATATTGGTGTCATCCATGGCGATGCCGGCTTCGATGAGGGTCACCGCGCCCCTCGGATTCCCGGCGGTCGCAAGCTCGTACGCCACGTTCATGCGAACGGCCGCGTTGCCCGGGTTGAGTTCGAGATAGGCGGAGTAGTACTGGAGGGACTCCTCGTCCATGCCGAATTCGGCGGAGAGCATCCCGGCGAACTGGAGGGCGTTCTCGTTGAAGGGGTTGAGATCGAGGACCCGCAGCATTTCGGCCAGACCCTCCTCGCGATCACCCAGCTCCATCACCGCCCGGGCGCGGGCATAGCGCGAACCTTCGGAACCGGGGTTGCCCTCGATCGCCTGGTCGCAGTTCTGGAGGGCGTTGGCCCACTGCTGGCTCCCGAAGTATTCCTGGCAGATGGCCGCATAGCGCAACTGCTCGATGTATCCATCGAATACCTGGAAGATGTGTGCCGCGGCGAGCTCGTCGCCGTCATCATCCGGAACGGTGAAATCGTCGACGGTGAACGTCTCGCCCGACGCGACGCTGACGAACGAGATGTCGGCGAGGCTCCAATCGTCCCGTCCCTCCGTGTAGTTCGCGCACATGACCAGCTCGGCGTTGATCTGGGTCGCGAGCTGGCGCGAGCGGATGCAGTTCAGGTCGTCACGGTCGATGTCGAACTGACGCATGGCGTCGCGGATTTCATTGCGCTCGACCGGCTCGTGGGTGGGCAGCTGGTTGATGAGGTCGCGAAGCTCTTCGGCCACGTCCTCTCCGAAGCCCCGGCCGGTGTCCTCCCCCGGGAAGAGGTCGGGGATCATGACCCTGAAGCGTCCCTGCACTTCCTGTTGCGCCGACGCGAGCGCCGGCAGGAACAGGAGCGCCGCAAGCAACGCGACTCCCAGCCGGGGGAATGCCAACCTGAACAACATCGCTCCTAACTCCGCCAAGGTTACCGGGAAAGCTATGCAAACTATACCCACGCGCGGGAGACGGTCAACCGACCCCGAAATACAAAGGGGGCGTTGACACGCAACGCGTCAAGAGCGAACCGGATTGGCCATCGGAGCGCCGCCGGCACGGTGTTCGATTTTTCCTGTAACCCGGGTGGGCGCGTCAGGATCCCCGCCGCGCGGGAAGCGGGCCCTCGTGGGCTCGGATGCGTTCCGCGAGGCCGGGCGAAATCCGCCGGCTCGCTCCGGCGCCATAGTCGTACATGACCTGCACGGTACTGCCCGAAATCAGCAGCTGTCCCTCGCCCGACCGCACTTCGTATTCCATGACGAAGTGCTTCTTCCCGAGAACGGATATTCGCGTGCCCACGGTGAGGCGGTCGGGGTAGAGCACGCGCGCGTGATAGCGGATGCGGGCCTCGGCCAGGATGTAGTCCACTTCCTCCGGCGTGCGGCGCCCTGCAACCTCCCGCCAGTAGGCGGCGCGCGCCTCCTCGAAGTAGGAGAGCGCCCTGGAGTGATGGGCGTGGCCGCCCACGTCTATGTCCTGGAACCGGACCTGCACCGGGTGCTGGAAGCGAAACACCCGACGTCAGCGGCTCCGAAGGACTGCGGACGCAAACATCCCCGGCCCGGCTACCTTCCGGGCCGGGGATGTCGCCTCGATGTCAGCGGCCCAGAACCCGGATGGACCCCGAACCCGTGTCGACCACGATGCTGCCCCGGCCGTCACCGATGGTGCCGCGCAGGAAGGAGCGCCGCCGCGTGCTCTCATCGATCGGGACCTCCACATCGATCGTGCCACTGCCCGTGTCCACCTCCATGCGCGCGCCCAGGTCGCCCGGGACGCGCAGGGTCACGCCGCCCGAGCCGGTGTCCACTTCCAGCCGCTCGACGTCGGCGACCAGGTCCACTTCCACGCTGCCGCTGCCGGTGTCAACCATGATGTCCGGCGCGTCCACGGCCAGCAAGGTAATGCGGCCCGACCCGGTGTCCACCTCCACCGATTCCGAACGGATGTCCGAGCCGTGCACGCTGCCCGAGCCGGTGTCGACGAGCACGCGCTCGCCGGCCACGCCGTCCAGCGTCACCTGTCCCGACCCGGTATCGACGTCCAGATCCCCGTTCGCGGCCGACACCCGGACCGATCCCGATCCGGTGTCGATGCTCAGGCTCCCGGTGGTGCCCGCGGACTCGATCGAACCCGACTGGGTATCGAGTTCCAGATCCCCTTCGACATCGCGCGCCTCCGTCGCGCCCGCGCCAAGATAGAGCGAGAAGCGCTGGCCGGGGGGCACCGCGATGGTGAGGTCGGCCCAGGCCTCGAGGCCGCTTCCCGAACTGCGGATGTCCACGCGGTCGCCGCGCGAGAATCCGCCGTGGCCGAAGGTGCCGTCGTCCCGGACCCGGACCCGGGTTCTGGAGTTCCCGCCCATGTCGCTGTAGATGACGCGGTCGGAGGGATAGCGGACGCGCAGGGTCTGCGTCCCTCGAATGCTGCCGGATTCCACGTCAAGCCGCTCCGCATCCGGACCCCGCGGATGCACGGTCACGACTACGTCGCTGCCGGTTGCCGGCACGACGCTCACCGCCCCCGCCAGGTTGTACACCGCGACGTGGTTGCCTGCGATGCGGTACTCCTGTGGCGACGCCTGGATTGCGGTTCCATCCATCGCAGACAGAACGACCGCCGCCGCGGCCACCGCCCCTCCTACCCAAATTAGCTTCCTGTTCCTGGTGTGTCCGGCTCTTTCCGTCATCGATGTCCTCCGTGGGTCCGGGTACCGTCGGGCCTGGGAGCGGCCAGCGGCTGCGCCATGCTGTCGGGGCACGCCGCGAGGCCCCGGGCGCGTTGCGCAGCGAGATCTGACGGCGTCGATGGCGCCCGTACGTCAGGAGCGGGCGCGAAGTGTCGCGGACGGAGGTCCGGCCCCGTCGCTGTCGCCGGCTTCACGCGACAGCTCGACCAGGAGACGGTGGGCGGCGTCCGCCCTGGACCTCCAGAAGCGGGAAACGGCTTCGGCTTCCGCGCGGTAGCGCTCGTGCGCGGTGCGCCAGCGGGCGGCTTCCCCGGCCAGCCAGCCCAACGCGGCCTCGGGATTTGAGGAGAGGAGGGCTTTCAGGACGAAGCGACGCTCCCCCGCGCGTCGACCGAGCCCCAGGTCGTCGGCGCAACGCGCGAGGTCCGCGCGCGTGAGGAGCATGCCGGTGCGCACGGGCGCGGTCAGCTGGCTCAGGAAGACGCCTCCCCCGCCGATGCGCGGATCTTCGAGGAGAGGCGCCTCGCGCAGGTGCAGGGGCAGTCGGTCCGGCGCTCCGAGTTCGGCAGCCTCCGAGAGAAGGGCGGCGCGCAGGAGTTCGGCCCAGCGTCGATAGAATGGGTGGGCGACTTCGCCTACGGCATGCAGGTAGGGCGGCAGCCAGGATAGCAGATGCTCCCAGAGGAGGGCCTTGCGGCTCTCGCGGCGCAGCACCCGGCCCGGTCCGGCCGGCTCCCGCGCCTCGGCGTCCGAGAGCCCCGCGTACAGGCCCAGCAGCGCGCTCAGGTGATCCGGCTCGCCGGGAGCCTCCCTGCCCAGCGCGCGCCAGAAGCCCGCCACCCGGTCGGCGGCCTCTCCACCCAGCATCCCGTCCGCGCCGACGTGGAACGAGGCGAACGGGTATAGCTGGAAGAGGAAGAGTTCGGTGTGGTCGGCCGGCCGCGGGAGGTCCGGCAGGTTGAGGGCGCGGGCGATGGGAGCGTGCGCGGGGTGCGGAGGCTCGGCCAGCGTCGCCAGCGCGCGGATGACCTCCACGAGGTGCTATCCTCCCGCAGGATCGTCCGCGGGCAGCTGGTACGCCTCGCGCGTGGGACGCACCGGCCGGAGCAGCCAGTAGGGCCGGCGGGTGCCGTCCGGAGAAACGCTCCCGGCCGGTCGCGTGTAGCCGAGCCACTTGCGGAACACCCGGCCGGAGCGACCGGCGTGCACGGAGATGTCGCCGTAGGCGTCCCCCGGGCGGGCCGCGCTCACCTGCACCGCCTGGTGCCAGCAGTGCGACCCGGAAATCGGGTCGGGGTGCACGGGGAAGGTCAGGTTCTGATGCACGCCCACGTCGGTCCACCAGATGCGGCTGGTGTCGGCGTCCGCCGATTCGTAGGGCCCTCCTCCCTTGCGCCGCCTGAGCGACCAGCCGTCCTCGCCGCGTTCCAGATCCACGGTGGCCATCGCCTGGTTCTGGCCGTGGTCGGCGACCTTCCAGCGCCCCATGTGGTGGCTGCACGCGACCACTCCGGGGCGAATCCCCTCGGTGACCCAGGCACGCACCACGAAGTGACCGATCTCGGTCTCGACGCGCACCAGGTCGCCGGTGCGAACGTCGATCCCGCGCGCGTCGCCCGGATGGATCCAGAGCGGGTTGGTGTGGGCGATCTCGTCGAGCCACTTGGCGTTGGCGCTGCGGGTGTGAATCTGGATCGGAACCCGGAAGGTGGAGATGAGCACCATCTGGCCCTCTTCCAGGTTTTCGCGGTGGATGTGACTGCGCGTATATCCGGGGGTGGCCAGCTCGGGCCAGCCCCACTCCGCGAGGGTGCCCGACCAGAACTCCAGTCGTCCCGAGGGCGTGGGGAAGCCTCTGACGATGCGGCCATCCACCTCGACCCCGGCCCGCCGGCGCCCGTCCGCGTCGCCGTCGACCACCGGGAGCGGGACC
Source organism: Gemmatimonadota bacterium (assembly GCA_022826025.1). Lineage (GTDB taxonomy): Bacteria > Gemmatimonadota > Gemmatimonadetes > Longimicrobiales > Gaopeijiaceae > BD2-11. Next base: position 25,012 of record JAJDVR010000067.1, read on the forward strand.
ACGTTGGGAGAATCGGGTTTGGGAGCGCGGGTGAAGGCGCGGCCGTCCGCGTCGATCCGGATATCGTCGAGCTCGGCGTCGGGAACCGGCTCCTCGTGCAGCGCCCCTGTCCGGGAGGCCACCTCGAACGCCCCGTATCGGCGCATGTACTCGAGGGGCGTGACGCCCTCCCGGGCGGCGGCGGCGGGCAGTCCGGGAACGGAGTTCTCGAACATCCATCCATAGTATTCGTCGATCCCGAGCTTCGTCCCCGGGCGCGCGCGCGATTCGAAGAACGAGCGAATGCCGAGGTCGCCGTCGGGATCGATGCGCCAGGTGAGATCGATCCAGAACTCGTTCTCCTCCCACACCTCGCCCGGGTTGGCCTCGCGGGTATCGGAAACGCTCTCGCCCAGGCGCTCGCGCGCGGCGCGCAGCACGGGCTGGCGGAAGCCCACCCACTGCCCCGCGTACTGCTCGTAGGAGTGCACGTCGTGGCGCTCGGAGCCGAGCCCCATGGGCAGCACGTAGTCGGCGAAGTGGGCGGTCTCGTTCCAGGTGGGCGTCAGGGCGACGTGCAGGCCGACCCGCTCTGGATCCGTCAGCATCTCGATCCAGGAGAAGCCGTCCGGGTTGGTCCAGACCGGGTTGTACACGCGCGTGAAGTAGACATCGAGGAAGTCACCGCTCCTCTTCAGCAGATGCGGCAGGAGGAAGGACATCTCCATCAGCGCGAGCGGATACTCGGCGGGCCAGGTGAGCTCGTTCCAGTGCTCGGGGTGGCGCGGCAGATGGATGGGACGCGGGACGAACTTGTTCCACGAGTTGGGATGGGTGCCCCCCTCGGTAGCCACCGCCCCCGTCAGCGCGTTGAGCAGGAAGAGGGTGCGGGCCACCTGCCAGCCGCCGAGGTTGCCCGCCGCGGCGCTGCGCCAGTTGTGGGTCGAGAGCCGGGTGCCGGCTCCGGCCACGAGGCGGGCCACGGCTTCGATCGTTCCCGCCTCCACCCCGGACTCGCGCGCCGCGTAGTCGAAGGTGTATTCGGCGTACATCTCCTCGAGCTTCTCCTCGAATCGCTCGAAGTCGGACGGAAGATCGGGGTGCGCCTCGGCCATGAACTCCCGCCAGTTCCACCAGCGGCGCACGAAGTCGCGGTTGTGGAGCCGGTTCGCGACCAGCCAGCGGGCGATGGACAGGAAGATGGCCGCCTCCGAGCCCGGGTAGGGGGACAGCCAGTGATCGGCGTGGGTGGCGGTGTTGGAGAGGCGGGTGTCGAGGACGACGAGCTTCGCCCCGCCGGCCTTGGCGTCGATGATGCGCTGGGCGTGCGGGTTGAAGTAGTGCCCGGTCTCCAGGTGGCTCGACACGAGGAGGATGACGCGCGCGTGGGTGTGGTCGGGGCTCGGGCGATCCATCCCCATCCAGAGGTGGTAGCCGGCCCTCGCGCCCGACGAGCAGATGTTGGTGTGCGAGTTGTGGCCGTCCACTCCCCACGCCGCCAGCATGCGCTCGGTGAAGCCGTCCTCTCCGGGGCGGCCCACATGGTACATGATCTCCTTCTGCCGCCCTTCCTCGAGCGCCCGGCGAATGCGCCCGGCGATGTCGTCCAGGGCCTCGTCCCAGCTCACCCGGGTCCACTTCCCGGAGCCGCGCCCTCCGGCGCGCTTCAGCGGATAGAGGATGCGGTCGGGGTCGGTGATCTGGTTGGCGGTCGCCGGCCCCTTGGCGCAGTTGCGGCCCCTCGACCCCGGGTGCTCGGGATTGCCCTCGAACTTGCGCACCTCGAGCGTGTCGCGGTCCACGTAGGCCAGCAGCCCGCACGCAGACTCGCAGTTGAAGCAGGTGGTCGGCACCAGCATGTAGCGCTTTTCGACCCGCCGGGGCCACGCGCGCGAGTCCAGTTCCACCCAGTCGTCCCAACGCTCTTTCGGCGGGAACGAGGCCAGGTGCACGCGGCTGGGCCCCGGGTAGAAGCTCTCCCCCCGACCCTCCGCTTCCCTGCGGGCGGCGGACACCCGCTCGTTCAGGCGCTTCAGATCCACGCGACCGCCGTTCTTCATGGGACGATCCTGTGGCCGCTGTTCTTCACGATCCGGTCCTCACGACAGTGGGACGGCCTGTCCCGCCTGCACGTAGGCGTGCTCGTATGCGAGCAGCCCAACGAGTCCGGCCAGCAACGCCGGCAGCCCGATCCAGGGGGCGGCGAGCCCGACCGCGCTCAGGACGATGCCGGCCCGGAACCAGACGGCGAAGCGACCCCGGGTCAACTCACGGACGGCCAGGTGTGCGTGCGCGGTGCCGTGCGTG
>JAJDVR010000040.1 GCA_022826025.1 Gemmatimonadota bacterium
GGCACCGCGCTGGCACATGATCGGGCACCTGCAGAGCCGCAAGGCCCCGCGGGTGATCGGGATCTGCGACCTGCTGCACTCGGTGGACACGGTTCGGCTGGCCGGGCGCCTCGACCGCTTCGTTCCCGCCGGCGCCGCTCCGCTGCCGGTGCTGGTTCAGGTGAACACCTCCGGGGAGGCTGCCAAGAGCGGCATTTCCCCGGAGGAGGCGCCGGAGGCGGTCCACCGGATAACCGAGCTTCCGGGGCTGTCTGTGCGCGGGCTCATGACCATGGCCCCGTTCACCGATCGCGAGAGCGTTCTGCGCGACGCGTTCCGCGCCCTGCGCCGGCTGCACGAGAAGTTGGGCTCGCTGGAAGGATACCGCGGGGAGCATCTGTCGATGGGGATGACCAACGACTTCGGCATCGCCATAGAGGAGGGCAGCACGATGGTCCGGATCGGCACGGCGCTGCTGGGGCCGCGGCCGAGACCGTCCGCGCGGCGCGTGGGGGCGGCTGCATGACGACGGCGGCGACCACGGGCCCGGCCGGAGATCGGACGGACGCGGCCGCGGCGACCGGCACGGCCTCTGCGGCGGACCTGGTGGCCCGCATCGACGAGGCGGTCGCGGAGGTGCGCACCCGCTGCACGCTCCGCCCGAAGGCGGGGATCGTGCTGGGTACCGGGCTGGGCGGCCTGGCGCGCGAGATCGCCGTGGAGCGTGCCATCGACTACACGAAGCTGCCCCATTTCCCCGTCTCGACGGTGGAGAGCCACGAGGGCCGCCTGCTGCTGGGTACGCTCGACGGCGTTCCGGTGGTGGCCATGCAGGGCCGCTTCCACCGGTACGAGGGCTACACCCTCCAGCAGGTGACCTTCCCCATCCGGGTGATGGCCGCCCTGGGCGCGGACACACTGGTGGTTTCGGCGGCCTGCGGCGGGATGGACCCGCTCTGGCCGGCGGGGCAGCTGGTGGTGCTCGACGACCACATCAACCTCCTGGGGGACAACCCGCTGGTGGGTCCCAACGCGGATGCGCTGGGCCCGCGCTTTCCGGACATGTCCGAGCCCTACGACCGGGGGCTCCAGCAGGTCGCCCTGGACGCCGCCCTCGCCCAGGGGATTCCGCTCGCCCGCGCGGTCTACGTGGCTGTGACCGGGCCCTGCCTGGAGACCCGGGCGGAGTACCGCATGTTGCGGGCCATGGGCGCGGACGTGGTGGGCATGTCCACCGTGCCCGAGGTCATCGTCGCGCGTCACATGGGCATGCGGGTGTGCGGTCTGTGCATCGTTACGGACGTCTGCCTGCCGGACGCGCTCGAGGAGGTCGACGTGCCGACCATCATCCGGGTCGCCATGGAGGCGGAGCCCGGTCTCACCGCGGTGGCCCGCGCGGTCATCGCCTCGCTGGGGTAGCGGCCCAATGCGCTATCCGGAGTTGCCCGCCACCCTGCTCGAACTGGAGCAGCAGACCCTCGAACGCTGGCGCGAGGAGGACCTCTTCCGCCGCAGCATGGAGGCCTCCGAGGGCCGCGAGCCCTTCGTCTTCTACGAGGGACCGCCGACCTCGAACGCGCGCCCGGGCCTGCACCACGTCCTCGGGCGTACGCTGAAGGATCTCGCCTGCCGCTACCAGGCGCTCAAGGGACGCCGCGTCACCCGCATCGCGGGGTGGGACACGCACGGTCTGCCGGTCGAGATCGAGGCCGAGAAGAAGCTCGGGATTTCGGGGAAGCCCGAGATCGAAGCCGTGGGCATCGAGCGCTTCAACCGCACCTGCCGCGATTCCGTCTTCACCTACAAGGCGGACTGGGAGGCGCTGTCCGAGCGCATCGCCTACTGGCTCGACTACGAGCGGCCCTACGTCACCTGCGACACCAGCTACATCGAGTCGGTCTGGTGGATTCTGAGCCGGCTGGCGAAGAAGGGGCTCCTCTACCGCGGCCACAAGAGCGTGCCCTACTGCCCTCGCTGCGGCACCGCGCTCAGCTCGCACGAGGTGGCGCTGGGTTATCGCGAGGTGGAGGATCCCTCGCTCTTCTTCCTCGCGCCCCTCCTTACCGAGGAAGGAGAGCCGGACCCTGAAGGACGCGCCTTCCTCGCCTGGACCACCACCCCCTGGACTGTTCCCTCGAACACGGCGCTGGCGCTCAATCCGGCCCTCACCTACGCCGAGGCCGAGGCGGAGGGCCGGCGCGTGATCGTGGCGAAGGACCTGGTCGAGCGCGTGCTCGGCGAGGACGCCCGGATCGTGCGCGAGCACGACGCCCGCTCGCTGGAAGGGGTCCGTTACGCGCGGCCGCTCGAGGTGGTGCCCGTCCCCGACGGCTCCGGGGCGGCCTGGCGCATCATCCTCGAGGACTTCGTCACCGCGGATGACGGCACCGGCATCGTGCACATCGCGCCCGCCTTCGGCGCGGACGACTACGCGGCCGGCCAGCGCCACGGCCTGCCCCTGATGCGCTCCATCGACGACGCGGGGCGCTTCCACGAGGAGCTGCCGCTGGTGGGGGGGATGTTCGTCAAGGACGCCGATCCCCTGCTGGTGGAGCAACTCGACCGCCGCGGCAACCTCCTCCGGGCGGGCCGGGTCGCGCACTCGTACCCGCACTGCTGGCGCTGTCAGGCCCCGCTGCTCTACATCGCCCGCGAATCCTGGTTCGCCGCCACCTCGACGCTCAAGGACGAGATGCTCGCCATCAACCGGGACACGGCCTGGTACCCGCCGGAAACCGGCGAGGGGCGGATGGGCGAGTGGCTCGCCGGCAACGTGGACTGGGCGCTGTCGCGCGACCGCTACTGGGGCACCCCGCTCCCGGTCTGGGTCTGCGACCGCGACGACGACATCACCGAGTGGATCGGCAGCCTGGCCGAGCTGGAGGAGCGCGCCGGCCCGCTGGGCGAGGACTTCGACCCGCACCGGCCCTTCATCGACGAGGTCACCTGGCCCTGCGGGAAATGCGGCGGGACCATGCGCCGCGCCTCCCCGGTGGTCGACGTGTGGTTCGACTCCGGGGCGATGCCCTACGCGCAGTGGCACTATCCCTTCGAGAACCGGGAGCACTTCGAGCGCCACTTTCCCGCGGACTTCATCAGCGAGGGACTCGACCAGACCCGGGGCTGGTTCTATTCGCTGATGGCTATCTCGGCGATGCTCGGACGGGGGATGGCGTTCCGCAACGTCCTCGTCAACGACCTTGTGCTCGACGCCGAGGGCCGGAAGATGTCGAAGACGAAGGGCAATGCGGTCGACCCCTGGGAGGCTGTGGGCGCGTACGGGGCCGATCCGCTGCGCTGGTACTTCGTCACCGTGAGCAATCCGTGGGTGCCCAAGCGCTACGACGAGCGCGGCATCGCCGAGGTGGCGCGCAAGTTCTTCGACACCCTCTTCAACACGTACCGCTTCTTCGCACTGTATGCGAACGTGGAGGGTTGGCGGTGCGGTGACGTCCGGCCATCCCCCGATGGGAACGGCGCTGGATCCGGGAACGGCGGCTGGGCCGGGAGCGGCGACGGCGAGGGGCCGGCGGCTCCGGGCAAGGCATCGCTCCTCGACAGGTGGATGCTCTCGCGGCTGCATCGCCTGGTGGGCGGGGTGCGGTCGGACCTGGACAACTACCAGTTCACCCCCGCATACCGGAAGGTCGCGCAGTTCGTGGACGAGGACCTCTCCAACTGGTACGTGCGGCGCAGCCGGCCGCGCTACTGGGGCAAGACCGGTGCCGCCGATGCCGATGCCGCCTTCCGCACCCTGCACCTCGCCCTGCGCACGGTGAGCCTGCTGATCGCGCCGGCGGCGCCCTTCACCGCAGACTGGTTGCACCGGGCGCTGACCGGGGGCGAGAGCGTCCACCTGTCCCTCCTGCCGGAGCCCGACGCGGCGTGCCTGGATGATCGGCTGGAGCGGGAGATGGACGCGGTGCGCCAGCTCGTCACGCTGGGGCGGGCGGCTCGCGAGCAGGCGGGGGTGCGCGTGCGCCAGCCGCTGCGGACGCTGTACGCGGCCGTGCCCGGCGGCGTCGCCCTCCGGGACGAGGTGCTGGCGGTGCTGCGGGAGGAACTGAACGTCAAGCAGGTCTCGTTCGTGCGCGACGCGGGCGATCTGGTGCGTCTGGAGGCGCGCCCCAACTTCCGCGCGCTGGGGCCGCGTTTCCAGAGGCACAGCAACGCGGCCGCCGCGGCCATCCGCGCCCTCGGGCAGGCGGAGCTGCGCGCCTGGCGCGGCGGAGAGGCGGTTTCCATCGCGGTCGACGGGGGGGAACACCCGCTCGGCCCCGACGACCTCGAGCTGGCGGAAGTCGCGCGCGGCGACCTGGTGGTGCGCGCGGCCAACGGCTTCACCGCCGCCATCGATCCCGCCCTGGACGATGAGCTGCGCGCGGAGGGGCTCGCGCGCGAACTGGTGAACCGGGTACAGCGGCTGCGCAAGGACTCGGGCCTCGAGGTCACCGACCGCATCCGGCTCGCCATTTCCGGCCCGGAAGGCGTGCGCGCCGCCGCGGCCCGCCACCGCGCCTTCATTGCGGGCGAGACCCTGGCGGTCGATCTCGTGGTGGGCGTGGAGGGGGACGGGGCGCCGGAGGCGTACACCAGCCACAGGGAAGTCGCGTTCGACGGCACCCGCGCCGCGATCGCGCTGGCACGCGCGGGGAAGTAGCCGGCCGTCGTATGGCGCCGCGACGCTCCGGGACCTTCGTCCGGCGCGCGATGCCGGCCGGCTCGAGCCGCTGGCGGGCGTCATGAGCGGGGCCGGCGGGCGGCGCGAAACGCTCACCGTCGGGGAGGGTCGCCCCGAGCGCCTGGACGCGTGGCTTGCGCGCCACCTCGAACTGTCGCGCACGCGGGCGGCCCGGCTGGTGGAGCAGGGCTTCGTGCAGGTGGAGGGGCGGCCGGCCAGGAAGTCCGCGCCGGTGGCGGCCGGGCAGCGCGTCGAGGTCCAGATCCCGCCGCCCGACCCGGTCGACCTCGTTCCCGAGGACATCCCCCTCGCGGTGGTCCATGAGGACGACGCGCTGCTGGTGGTGGACAAGCCCGCCGGGCTGGTGGTGCACCCGGCGCCCGGCCACCCGCGCGGGACCCTGGTGAACGCGCTCCTCCACCACGTGGCCGACCTGGCCGGGGTGGGGGGACGGCTGCGCCCGGGGATCGTGCACCGGCTCGACCGCGACACCTCCGGGCTGCTGGTGGTAGCCAAGAACGACGCGGCGCACCACGCCCTTTCCGCCGAGCTGGCCGCGCGCAAGGTGGGCCGCACCTACCTCGCGGCCGCCTGGGGGCACCTGCGCGACACCCCCATGACGGTGGACGCCCCCATCGGCCGCCATCCCCGGGCCCGGCAGCGCATGGCGGTGGTGAAGGGGGGGCGCCGGGCGGCCACCCACCTGGCGGTACGGGAGCGCTGGGAGGCGGCGGAGCTGCTGGAGGTGCGCCTCGAGACCGGGCGCACCCACCAGATCCGGGTGCATCTGGCGCACATCGGGCACCCGGTGGTGGGCGATCCCGTGTACGGGGCGGGGCGGGAGCGGGGGGTGGCGGGGCCCGCCCGGCGCTGGGCGAAGGAGGTGGCGCGCCGGACTCGGCGCCAGTTCCTGCACGCATGCGCCCTCTCCTTCACCCATCCCCTGCTGGGAACGCGAATGCGCTTTCGCTCGCCCCTCCCTCCCGACCTGGCCCAGGTCGCTGAGTGGGCGCGGTTGCACAGGTGATCCGGATGACCCTTCCCGGAATCCTCCTCCTGTGCGTTTCTGCGCTCCTGCCGCTACCGCCCCGCGATGCGCCTCCCGATCAGGATGCCTCGGTCTATTCCGCCCTGACGCGATCCGGGATCACCATGCACTATGCCTCGAGCGACTCCCTGCGTGCCGAGCGACTGCTGAACCTGCTGTTGAACGCGCCGGACCTGCGGGGCCTGCCTCCGGGCCTTCCCGCCATGGCGACCGTCTACCTCGCGGCGTCCGAGCCCGACTTCCTGGAATTCGCCGGCGGTCAGGTCCCGGAATGGAGCGCGGGTCTGGCCATTCCCTCCACCGCTACCATCGTCCTTCCCATGTACGTCGACGACCGCACCCGCGGCTGGAGCGAGGCGCGCGTGGCGCGGCACGAATGGGCGCACCTGGGTCTGCATGAATACCTGCGGGGCCTGCGCATCCCGAGATGGTTCTCCGAGGGGTACGCGGAATGGGCCTCCGGAGGATGGAACGCGGCCGAGGGGTGGCGTCTGCGCGTCGCCATGGCGGGAGGCCGCACGCCCCCATTGGACTCGCTTGCCCTTCGGTGGCCCAGCGACCGGGCATCCGCGGAAGTCGCCTACATGCTCTCCGCGACCGCGGTCGAGTACCTGGTGGCGTCCAGCGGCGAGCGGGGGCTAGCGCTCTTCCTGTCCCGCTGGCGCGAGGGCAACTCTTTCGAGGCGGCGCTGCGTCGTACCTACGGCGTCACCAGCGGGCAGTTCGAGGAAGATTGGAGCCGATACGTGCGCCGGCGCTACGGCTGGCTCCTGGTGCTGTCGCAGTCGCTCGTCTTCTGGGCCTTTCTGGGGACCCTGCTCGCCGTCATGGTGGTCGTGCGCCGCCGCCGCGGACGTTGGCGCATGGCGCGCCTGCGCGCCACCGAACTCCCGAATGATCCCGCCTTCTGGCTTGACCCGCCCCGCGACCGACAGGATCTTGGAAACCATGGCAAAGAAGCGAACCAACCGCCGGGCGGCCCGTAGCCGGGAGAGGAACCGTCACCGCGACGCCGACTCACTGCGCTTTTCGCGCAAGAACGGCATCCTCGGCCTCGCCGGGCTGGTGGTCATCATCCTGGGGTATGCCCTGCTCGCCCAGGGATCCATCACCGCGGCTCCCCTGCTGCTGGTTCTGGGGTATCTGGTGCTCCTGCCGCTCGCGCTCGTGCTCTAGTTCACGACGCGGAAGCACCCCGGTGGTCCGGAGGAGGTGGCCCGAGGGGGCTCACGGCTAGCCTCCATCCCGTCCGGGTTCGGGCCGCTTGAAGTCGACGATGTTCTCCCACTCGCGCGCGTCGGAGCGGGCGACGACCGCCAACACCGGCTCCGTATCGCTGAGGTTGAATACTTCGTGTGGCACGCCGGGCTCGATGAAGATGAAGTCCCCCGCTTCGTTGTCGAGCGTCTTCTCAAGCTGCGGTCCGAACTCGTGGCGCACGTTGCCCTGAAGGATGTAGAGCATCACCTCGAAGTCCACATGGATGTGGGCCCGCGCCACGCCACCGGGCGGGATCATCGCCACGTTCATCGAGAGCGCGTTGGAACCCACGTTCTCGGCCCACATTCCCGTCTTGTATTCGATCCCGTTCCACGCCCGGTGCCTGCCACCGCCACGCACCGTGACGATCCCCTCGTGGTGCTCCACCTGCCCGGGAACTTGTCGGTTTCGGGTCATCTCGGTCTCCGCGCTACACGCCGCCTTGCGGTCGAAGCGCCTGATCGAAGTTCTCGACTGCCGCGCCACCTCTCATACTGCGACAGGCAGGATAGCGCCGGGACGAGGCGGTCGTCCAACAGCCCCGCCTTTCACCACCGCAATCGCTCAACGAAGGCTGCGAACGGATGCGACCGGAGTCCCGGCGACACCCGGAGATCGCCCGGCTCCCTTCCTCCACTGGACCGGTCCCCTCCTCTGGAGTACGATGTAGCAAGTTGACCTCGTGCCGCCGAAACCTTCGGCGAGGAGGATGATCATGTACCAGCTTCCGAATCCGTCCCCCATCGCTCGCGTCCGTCTGACGGCACGCCTGGCGATGTCGATCCCGTTCCTCGTCTTCGGTCTCGCGGATGCGCGCCAGGCCGCGGCGCAGGCCGAAGTGGTGGAGGGCCATGCGCCGTCGCGGCGGATCGAGTCGATCCGCCCGCGCACGGGTCCGGCGGGAACCCGAGTGAGCATCAACACCGGGGGGCTGCCCGCAATCACCCCGACCCGCATCGGGCTCGGTGCCGCCCAGTTCGGCTTCGAGGAGATCGGCCAGGAATTGACCACGGAGCGGGGCCGGATCGACATGGCCGTCACGGTACCCGAGTGGGCGCACCTCGACCGCCCCACCGTGTTCATCGTCTTCGATTTCTACTTCCGGCCGCTTGCCCTTTCCAACTACTTCCACGCCACCGACGAAAACGGCATCCTGACCCGCCGGGGCCAACTCATTCACGTGGGCGAGCCCTGCTCGGTGCTGTTCGGCGAGTTCGGCGACGTCTACGCGCTGGAGGGCGAGGAAGGCGACTGGGAGATGGGGACGGAAGTGGTCGTCCAGGGCGTCCTCACCGAGAGTTCGCCGTGCCTGCACGAGACCACCATCTCGGTCCGGAGCATGCGGCCGGCACGTAGCGGTTCGCAGTAGCCGTAGCCCGGAGCACGCCCCGGCCGGGGACTCGGGATCCGGGCCCCGGTGTTCCACACAACGTCTGCGGAGGGTCCCATGAGACGCCTGCTCCTCGCTCTTGCATTCATCCTCCTGGTGCCCTCCACCGCGCTCGCCACCTGGTCGATCATCGCCATCGATCTCAGCACCGGGCGCGTCGTGATCGCCTCCGCCACATGCGCGGCGACCGGGCCCGACCAGCTCAAGCTGCTGCAGGCGGTGGTCGTCCCCGGCGGGGGCGTGGCCGCCGCCCAGGCGGGCGTGGACCGCACCCACGAGAACCAGAAGCTCATCTTCGCCGAACTGCAGAACGGCACCGATCCCGTCGAGATCATCCGCATGCTGGAGGAGGATCCCGACATCGAGCGCCGGCAGTTCGGCATCATCGACATGCAGGGCCGCACCGCGGGACGCTCGGGCGAGGGCAACCGGCCCGTGTCGCTGGACATCCAGGGGCGCAGTTCGGACAACATCCTGTACTCGGTCCAGGGCAACATCATCGCGACCACCGAGGCGCTCACCGAGTCCGCGCGCATCATGCAGGAGGGCAGCGACGACGTCATCGACCGCGTCATGCGCGCCATGGAGAGGGCCGACGAACTGGGCGGGGACAGCCGCTGCACCTGCGAGACCGAGCCCCTGCCGGAGGCCTATGCCGACTGCAACGGCAAGACCTCGCACGTCGCCTACATCCTCGCCGCGGACCCGGAGAACACGCTGGGCGAATTCGCCGACAACCATCCCGAGGACCTGCGCGCGCCCTACAACGACGGGGAGTACCACCTCTACATCTCCGCCATCCCGACGAATACTCTGCCCCACGAGGATGCCAATCCGGTCCGAACCCTGCGCATGCGGTATGACGCGTGGAGGGCGTCCGGACGGACACGCAGATAGAGCCCTGGGCGACGAGGTGCTTGCGGCCAAGGGGATGACGGCTTCGGAGATGGTTCGCCGAGAAACAGCCTCGCTGACGCGACGTTCCGAACGGGCTGATCGTGAGTTTGATCGGACCGGAGATCGAAGAAATCCACTGGATTTCTTCCAGGGCGCTTAGCTCAGTTGGTTCAGAGCGCCTGCCTTACAAGCAGTTAAACGGTCGTCTCAATTCATCCAGTACCGTCCAGTGACAACCTCGTAACCTATTGATATAAAGCCGTTTATGTGGTTATCGGGGTACAGGGCCGTCCATTGACATATCATCCTTTACAGCGTACTGTGGACCCCACAGTGGACCCCGTGGACCCCGATAAGGAGGGAGTGCAGGTGCCGAGATTGAGGCTGAGCGCGCGCGGAGTCATGGCGCTGAAGACCGATCGAGCGCGCGAGGAGTTCTGGGACACCGTTACCCCCGGGTTGATCCTCCGGGTAAGTGGCGAGAGTGGCGCCAAGACCTGGACGGTAAGGTATCGGCTGAACGGCAGGCGTCGCCGTCAGAAGCTGGGGATTTACCCGAGCCTGAGTCTGGCGGAAGCACGAGCAGCTGCGCGGGAGGTGCAAAGACAGGCGGACGCGGGAGAAGATCCGGCGAAGGAGCGGGCGGACCGTAGGGACGGCCGTCGCAGTTTCAAGCGGCTCGCGGAGGAAGTGCTGGAGGCTCGATCGATGCGAACTCGAGAAACGACGC
>JAJDVR010000073.1 GCA_022826025.1 Gemmatimonadota bacterium
GTTACCTGTCCGGGCGGCTGAGGGACGAGGTGCGGGTGGAGGACGTGGCGATCCGCGTGATCCCGGGCGTCGAGCCTCCCTACGGTGCGGAGGTGCGGTTCGACCGCGTGACCTACGTGAGTGGTCGGGAGACTGCTCGCGGCAGCGTGACCTTGGGGTTGCAGTTCTCGTTCACGGCGGTGGACCGGGCTCTCGTCTTCGACAACCCCATCGGGCTCGTGATCAGTTTCCTTGAGGTCAGCGAGGTGGTGCGGTGATGGGGAGCGGAGAGGCGAAGGCGCGGTCGGAAGAGATGGCCGGCCGGCTGCGGGAGAGGTTCGGGCTGGACCAGGTGGAGGCGGAGTTCGTCGTGCTCGTCGGCCGAAACGGGGGATTGTTTCTGACGGATCAAGTCGATACATGGCGTCAGTCACGCGGGTTGCCGGATACGGGTGCGAATGTACGGAGATGGATTGGCGGTCTTGGTGACAAGTTGGGTGCTGCTTCGCTGAAGAAGTTCCCGCTGGAGCGCGAGGGTGCCCGTAGCGTGGACGTGCATCAGTTCGTGGGTCGAAAGCTGTACCGGGAGCTCGGGACGGAGAACAGCCGTGCGCGTCTCCCGGCGGACAAGAGGTCGACAATCGTTGAGATCAAGCGCCGGCTGGTGAGCGTTGGCGCCGTCCTGGCTCGGTGGTGGTATCCGTGGCTGGGTTCGGTCGGTGCGTCGGTCGCGTGGTGCGATGGCCTGGGACTCGACCGCGCGGTGCTTCCGCAGACTCGTTACGGGACGCGGGGGAAGGAGCGGCCGAGCTACTTCCCCGACCGCTCCCCGCACGCGGCCGACGGCAACCTCTGTCTCTTCGTTTGCCCGCTGGTGATCGAGGAGAGAGACGAGAGCAAGGGACTCCGCAAGTGGGGCCGGAGCTACGCTCCCCTGTGGCAGGCCCTGGGGCGCGTCGGCGTGCAGACGACTGTCGTCGTGGCGCGTAGCGCGCAGACCCTCTCGGTGCCGGTGGCGGACGTCATGAACGGCTGGGAAGCTTCCGGCGAGAGCCAACGTGCGGTCCGGGGCATCTGGTTCGATACGCAGCTCGACTACGTGCTCGGCGGGAACGCTCCGTCGGTGATCGAGGCGCACGGCGGCGCGGAGGGCGTCGCCCGCCGGCGCCGCGAGTTGGCGGCGGCGATCGAGGCGGCGCGGACGGAAGTGGGCCGCGGGGTGGCGAAGACGGAGGAGCTGGCGCTGGAGGAGGTGCCCGCATGATTGACGGTCTCGGCCGGTTGCTGACCTGGAAGATGAACGCGGCCCTGGCGGTCACGCTGGCGTGGTGGTGGTACTTCCCGTGGCCGGCGGAGGACCCCGCGGTGCGCCTCGTGCGGCTTCAGTCGCCGATGTGGCACGAGGCGCTCCGCGCGTGGTCGCTGGTGAGTCCGGGCGTGATCGTGCTGATACTCGCGCTCATCGTGCAGGCGGTGAAGCGCGTGTGGTTCGAGTCGCACGGCTCGGAGGTCTTCGGGCGCGGGGAGATGCCGGCTTGGCCGCAGTCCCCGGACGACCCCGAGCCGTCGCTCGTGGTCGGCGAGCAGCACCACCGGACGCGGTTCGAGGAGGTCCGGAACCCCCGCTGGCTGGTGATACCGAGGAAGGGCCTGTACACCGGGCTCCTGATCCTGGGGGCGGTCGGGACGGGGAAGACGGCCGGCTGCATGCGCCCCTTCGTGCGCCAGCTCCTGACCTGGCAGGCCCGGGACCAGGAGAGGCGGGCGGCGGCGCTCTGCCTGGAGGTCAAGGGCGACTTCTGCTTCGACGTGAAGAAGATGCTCGAGAAGTGCAACCGGTCGGATGACTACATCGAGCTGAACATGGAGCCGGACGGCTATGCGTGGAACCCGCTCGCGGCGCCCTGGCTGGACGCCAAGTCGATGGCCGGCACGATAGCCTCGCTCATCAACCAGATCGCCGGGAAGGGGAAGGAGCCGTTCTGGCAGCAGGCGTACACGGCGTTCGCGCAGTGGGTAATCGTGCTGAAGCGACTGGAGTACCCGTCGTGGGTGACGATGGTGGACGTGTACCACTACGTGCTGCAGGACGGGAAGATCACCGAAGACATCGCGGCGATGAAGAAGCGCCTCGACGAGCGGTGGGCGAGTCCCGACGTGGTCGATCTGTGCGTCGGCGCCGAGCTGTACGAGGCTCACCGGAAGAAGCTCGACAACTGGGAGTGGGAGCCGGCGAGCAACGGCCGGATGGCGGCGCGGATCCCGGCGGATCGGGAGGACCAGGTCGAACGCGCGGTCGCGGACTGCCGGCATCACCTCGGGGTGGAGCCGGAGGTCTATACCGTCGGCTACAGCGACGCCGAGCCCGGGCACACGAAGGAAGAGTACGAGCACATGGAGTGGATCCAGCGCGGCGAGCTCGAGTCGGTCGAGCTGTGGCTGGAGAAGGACTGGAAGCAGCTGGCGGAGCAGACGCGCACGAACGTGGCGACGGGCCTGTCGGTGTTCCTGGGGATGTTCGACCTGCCGGACGTGAAGGCGAAGTTCTGCCCGCCGTGCCCTGACCCGGCGCGGAAGAGGGGGATGCAGGTCGGCGGCGGGGCCAAGGCGAGAGCGGCCGCGCGCGTGAAGCCGCTGGACTCCCTGGATCGGTTGATCGAGCAGGGCAAGGTGGTCGCCCTGAACCTGCCGGCGGGGAAGAACCCGGATCTCGGGCGGACGATCGGCGTGATGTTGAAGCAGGCGTGGCTCGGCACTCTGCTCCTGCGCCCGGAGAAGATGGCGAAGCGGCCCGGCTGGGAGCCGCGTCCGGCGGTGTTCATCTGCGACGAGTACCAGGCGTTCGTCAGCGCGGGGGGCGCCGACGCGGGGGGCGACGAGAAGGCGTTCTCGTTGACGCGGCAGTCACGGTGCATCCCGATCGTGGCCACGCAGTCGCTGTCGAGCCTGCGCTCGGTGCTGGGCAGCGGCGAAGCCTGGCGGACGCTCCTGCAGACCCTGCGGAGCCGCATCTACCTGTCTCAGGCGGACGACCAGTCGGCGGAGATCGCGAGCAAGCTGTGCGGCCAGGTGACGCGGACGCGGGAGAGCTGGTCGTTGCAGGAACAGACGGGCCGGGCCGGGATCAGCTTCCTGTCGGGAAGGACCGGCGGGGCGGGGACGTCGGCCGGGATCACGAAGTCGTTCCAGGACCGGAAGGAGGCGCTCTTCAGCGCCCGCGAGTTCACGGTGCTGGAGAACTACTCCGGCATCGCGCAGATCTTCGACGGGATGGAGGTCCATGACGCGACGCGGGTCTATCTGAAGCCCGACTACGTGGACGAGGACCTGACGTACTGGCGGGCGCGGGAGGCGGGGAAGCTCTGATGGAGGGAAGGCTCTGATGGAAAGGCAACTGTCGCTGCGGGACCTGGTGGACTTCCTGCCCGAGCTCGGCCCGCTGGTGGCGGACGACTCGGTGACGGAGATCATGATCAACGGGCCGGGTTCGCTCTATGTCGAGCGTGGCGGCAAGCTCGCGCGCGTCGAGGGAGTCTCGGAGACGCTGACGGCGGGAGCCCTTCGGTCCGCGGCGATGCAGATCACGCGGCCGCTGGGTTTCGACCTGCTGCGCGAGTCGCCGATCGTGGACGCGCGCCTCGAGGACGGCTCCCGGGTGGCGGTCGCGTATCCGCCGGCGACGCCGGAGGTGGCGATCACGATCCGGCGCTTCGGCAGGAAGTTCCTGACGGCGGACGACCTGGTGCGGATGGGCTCTCTGCCGCGGTCGGTGCTCGAGGCGATGGCGCGGGTGGCGTCGTCGGACGGGAACATCCTGATCGCCGGGGGGACGGGGAGCGGGAAGACGACGCTGCTGAACGCGGTCGTGGGCCTGCTCCCGCGGGAGGACCGCATCGTGGTCATCGAGGACACGATGGAGATCCGCTGCAACCACCCGAACTGCGTGCGTCTGGAGGCGCGCGGCGCCGCGGGTGGCGGGGTGGCGGTCCGCGACCTGGTCAAGCACACCCTCCGGCACCGTCCCGACCACATTGTGATCGGCGAGGTCCGCGGGGCGGAGGCGGGGGACGTCCTGCAGGCGCTGAACACGGGCCACGGCGGTTCGATGACGACGATCCACGCGAACACCTGCGAGGGCGCGCTGTCGCGGATGGCGAACTGCGCGATGCAGGCGGGAGACGGGCTGCCGTGGGACGTGACGTGCGGGAACGTGGCGCAGGCGTTCTCGATGGTGGTGCGCCAGGCCCGGGTGGGCGGTGCCCGGGGCGTGCGGGAAGTGATGTACGTGGACGGCTACGACGCCGGCACGCGTCGATGGCTGCTGCGGGAGGCCTGGCGTTCGCCCCGGGCGGCGGAGCTGGGCACGGACAGTCCGGCGTGGCGTCCGGTCGAGGGCCTGCGCGGGGTGAAGGCGGGTCCTCGGGAGGAGGTGACGGTGGCCTCCCTGCTGTTGGCGCTGGGCGGCTCGTCGGCCGGGAAGCTGTGGCGCGTGCGGCGCCGGCGGGCACGGGGCAACGGCAGCCACGGGCTGGCCGCGGTCCCCGTGGTCCGTCCGCAGCGGGCGGCCGCGGCAGGGAACGGGACGGCGGGGGGCGGAGAGGACGCGTGAAGCCGGCGGACCCGGGCGGCCGTTGCGGCCATCGGTCCAGCAACCGAAGGACGGCGGCGACCTGAAGCCGGCGCACCTGCCGGGCGGCGCCGCCGAAAGGAGAAGGCCACGATGAGGGGGAACAGCCCCACGGCGGAGATTCGGCTCGGCCGCATCAAGGCGACGATCTGGACCAACCGGGACAAGGACGGCGGGCGGTGGCACGCGGTGCAGCTGACCCGGCTCTACCAGGACGGCGGGCAGTGGCGGTCGACGCACAGCTTCGGGCGGAACGACCTGCTGACGGTGGCGAAGGTGGCCGACCTGGCGCACTCGAAGGTCTGTGAGCTGGAGGCTTCCGAGCGGGAGGGGGAGGAGATCTCGGCGGGAGCCGCGGAGGCGTGAATGGACGCCATCCTGCTGTTGATGATCGGCTTCATCGGCTTCGGCGGCGCAATCGTCTTCTGGCGGTTGGCGAGGGAGGTCCTGGTCGAGGTCGACGACAGCCGGATGGTGTGGTTCGGGTTCGGAATGGGGTGGACGATGTTCTGCGTGGGGCTGTACCTGGTTCTGGAAGAGAGGCTGCTGTGAGCATGGATGCTGTTGTGCTCGGGGTTGCGATCGCAATGATGCTGACGGCGTTTGTCGTCAGTCTCCTGGGGCCGGAGCCGTCGCCGACGGTTGATCGCGCGCTGCGCGCCGCGCTCGTGCTTTTTGTGTTCGGTGGCGCCGCCGTGCTCTTGGTTCACGAGCGTTGGTGGATGCTCGCTGCGCTGCAGGCCGTGCTGTATGTGACGACGGCGCCATTCATGGGAGGCATGCCGCTACGTGCCTGGACGGCCCTCTGCGCGGTGAACTTCACGGCGTTGGTCTCGATGGGCTGGCCGGCGTGACGGGAATCATCGGGGGTAGCGATGGCTGAGGCTGCGGCAGAGGCACGGGATCCCGCGACGGCGCCGGGTCTGAAGGAGGGGCCCCGGCAACACGCCACGGAAGAGGACTGGATCTCCGGTACGAAGGGTGACGGAGAGGGGCAGGATGCGCCTCCTTCGGAGGACGCGCAGAGCCCGAGTGCGTCTCCCGGTGCGGACGCGCAAGGACAAGGTGCGCCGACCTCCGAGGCCGCGCCGACGGAGCAGGGCGCGGGCGGCCCGGCGGAGTCGGGGAAGAGCGGCGGGCAGGAGCGAAGCCTGGCGGCCGTCGCGACGTCGGCGTTGGACGATTCGGGTGAGTTGACGGCGCTGCTGCGCGACCTGGAGTCGGGTGACGGCGGCCTCGCCCCGGACCGCGCGCTGCTGGCGGCGGAAG
>JAJDVR010000176.1 GCA_022826025.1 Gemmatimonadota bacterium
GGGGAGGACCAGGAGACGCGCGCGGAACACTCCTTCGAGGTCGACTTCTCGCAGCGGCAGGACTGGGGCGACGCGGGCGTTACCCTGCAGGGGTCCCAGTTCCTTCACGACACCAGCCTCTACAACATCTCGCTGCGCGGGGACATCGACTACCGCGTAGTGCGGGGCTTCAGCATCAATGCGCGCGGAAGCATCCGGCGGGTCGAAGACCAGATCTATCTCTCGGGGCAGGGCGTGACCGACGAGGAAGCCCTGCTCGCTCTGCGGCTGCGGGCCACGTCGTACGACTACAATCTTCGCCTCGGGTTCTCGTTCCAGTTCGGCTCGCTGTTCAACAACGTCGTGAACAACCGTTTCCGGGGGATTCAGGGCTTCAATTAGCCGACACCCCCAACTCGCCCGCATTCCGTCGCGGCGATAACATTCCTCAAGAGACCCGGACCCTCACAGGAGAACTCAGATGGCCCGCTCCTTCTTCGCACTCGCCGCCGCCGGACTTCTGCTGTCGGCTCCCGCTTCGACCCCCGTCTCGGCGCAGTCGGGCATCGTTCGCTCGCTCGAACACGACTATCGCGTGGTGACCGTGGCCGACGGCCTGATCCGTCCGTGGTCGATGGCCTGGCTTCCCAACGGGGACATGCTGATCACGGAGCGGCCGGGGAGGCTGCGCATCGTCCGTGACGGCAATCTCCTGCCTGATCCGGTTCCCGGCGTGCCCGAGGTGTTCGCCCAGGGGCAGGGCGGGCTCTTCGACGTGCTGCCGCATCCGGATTTCGCGAACAACAACGTCCTCTTCATCAGCTACGCCAAGCCGGTGGAGGGAGGCTCCACCACCTCGGTGCTGCGCGGGACCTTCGCGAACGACACCTTCACCCCGGAGCGGGAGATCTTCCTGGCGAACTCGCAGGGAAGGGGCCACTACGGCGCCCGGATGGCGTTCCATCCGGACGGCACCCTCTTCGTCACCGTGGGTGACCGACAGGCCCCGCCCTCCGGCGATCTGGAGGCGCACCCGGCCCAGAATGCGTCCAACCATCACGGGACCACGAATCGCATCAACGAGGACGGCAGCGTTCCCTCCGACAACCCGTTCCTGAACAACTCCGACATCGAGCCGGAGATCTGGGCCTACGGGCACCGCAACGCGCAGGGTCTGGCCATCGACATGGAGACCGGCGCCGTCTGGCAGACCGAACACGGGCCACAGGGCGGTGACGAACTCAACCTGGTGATGCCGGGAGAGAACTACGGCTGGCCGGTGGTGGGCTACGGCGTGAACTACCGCAGCGGGCTCGCCATCCACAAGGGCACCATGGACGAGAACATGGCCGACCCCAGCCACGTCTGGGTGCCGTCCATCGGTGCCTCGGGCCTGATGCTCTACACCGGGGATGCCTTCCCCCGCTGGAGGGGCGACATCTTCGCCGGCGGCATGGCGCTCGAGCAGCTCGCGCGCCTGGTCATGGACGGCGAGACCGTGCACCGGGAGGAGACGCTGGTGTACGGGATGGGGCGGATCCGCGACGTTCGCCAGGGCCCGGACGGTCTCATCTACCTCGCCATCGACCATCGCGACGCGGCGCCGACCTCGGTCCTCAGGCTGGAGCCTGCCGACGGACGCTGAGCGGGACCGGGGCGGCGACGCAGCTCCGAAAACCGGCTGAGGCCGGCAGGCTCCGGCTCTCCGCCGGCTCGCGTCTACCGCCGATCCGGCGGCGGGTACAGGCCGTGGAGGACCGCCCGGTCGCCCGGCGACAGCCCGGAGTGGTTCGCGATGTCGGCCCGGCTCGCGAGCCGCTCCCGGTAGCGCATGAAGTAGCGCACGATGTCGCCGCCGTAGACGAACGAGTACATGATGTCCTCGAAGTCGGCGGTGTGCGGCAGCCCGATCGCGTGCCCCAGTTCATGGACACAGGTAAGGTAGATGATCGTGTCCCGCAGCAGCGGATCGCCCGCGGCCAGGCGCGCGATGGCGGGTCCCTGCAGGTCGACGCTCGGCGTCACGTAGAGCAGGGCCACGGGCCGGCCGTCGATCAGGACGGTTCGCATTTCCCCGTAAACGCCGCTCCCGGGGTCGATCCAGACGACGTGGATAAGCGCGTCCTCGGCGGCGGCTTCCGCGAAGCGCAGCCGCCCGCCGCTCTCCCGCGCCCAGGCGTCGAACGCCGCGCGGGCCAGTTCGTCATCCGACGGCTGGTACCCGGGGATGCCGGCCCCGTTGTCGATGAAGTAGGGTATGGGTTCGCCGGGACCCGGGTCGTCCTGGGCCGCCGCCTGCGAGGCGAGGGCCGTGGCGCCGAGCATGCAGGCACCCATTGCCGCGGGGAGATGTCCGGCTCCGCGGCGTCGCCGGTTGCGCATCGAGCGGACCAGCATCCCTCCCCCTTCGAGTATGGGAGTATGGACTTGACGGTGGGCAACCCGTAGCGTGCGCGGCGGCCGTCGCGCAAGCTCCACCGCGGGGCGGCGAGGCCGGCGCCCGCATTTCCACGCTGGCCATGCGAGCCATTACATTTGGAATAGACCCGCAGCGCAGAAGCACATCACGCCATGAGGGGTGTCCCCGGATGAAGGGAACCATCGGCGCAATCGCCGACCTGCTCGGCAGCCATCGCAGCAGCGCCGGGCTGAGGCCTCTGAACCTGCTGGGCTTCGGGGTTGTGCTGGTCACCTTCGTGGCCGCGTCCTCCGCGATCTTCCATCTGCTGATGGTGCGCGAGGGCCAGGAGCACGACTGGTTCACGGGCATCTACTGGACCCTGACGACCATGAGCACGCTGGGGTTCGGCGACATCGTGTTCCAGTCGGACCTCGGACGCATATTCAGCATGGTGGTGCTGGTGGCCGGGGTAAGCATGCTGCTCATCTACCTGCCGGTCGCCTTCGTCCGCTTCTACGCGCCCTGGGTGGAAGCCCAGTTCAAGACCCGGGTGCGCACGCGGGTTCCCGCGGACCTCGACGGACACGTCATCATCAGCAGCTGGGACGACGTGGCCGAGGAGCTCGTCGAACGGCTGGCGCTTTCTGGAATCGAGAGCGTGGTGATCGAATCCGATCCGCTGAAGGCCGCGTCTCTGCACGCCGATAAGGCCCCGGTGGTGCGCGGCGGCCTGGGGGTGCGCGCCACCTACGAAAACTGCGCCTTTGGACGAGCCAGCCTGCTGCTGGCCAACGCGCCCGACGTGGTGAACACCAACATCGTGCTCACGGCGCGCGAGGTGTCGGAACGGGTTCCCATCGTGGCCACTGCGGCGAACCCCGAGGGGGAGGCGGTGCTGGAACTGGCCGGCGCCAACCATGTCGTGCTTACGGCTCGGCGGCTCGGCGAGCAGTTGGCCAACAGGGTGTCGGTCGGTTCGGCGCGAGCGCTGACCATCGGCCGCTACAGGCAGATCGCGATCGCCGAGTTCCCCATCCGCAACACGCGCCTTTCCGGGATGACCCTGGAGGACGCCCAGGTGCGGGCACACACGGGCGTGACCGTCGCCGCCCTGGCCAAGAGGGGCCACCTGGAGCCGGGACTGCCGGACACGATGCTGCGGGAGGACTGCATCGGGCTGGCGGTGGGGAACGTGGCCGAGGTGGAGGCGCTCAACGGGTATCTGAGCGAGGGCATCACCTGCGGGGGAAGCGTGCTCGTCATCGGTGGAGGACGGGTCGGTTGCGAGGTCGCGCGGGCGCTGAGGGGCCGGGGGGCGTCGGTTCGGGTCGTGGAGCGCGACCCGACCCTGCGGGAGAGCATCGAGGAGGTCGCGAACGACATCGTGATCGGGGACGCGGCGGACAGCCGGGTGATCGAGCGCGTCGGGATCAGGGAGGCGGCTTCCGTAGTGCTCACCACCAACGACGACGCCGTCAACATCTTCCTTGCCGTCTACTGCCGGAGGCTCAACCCGGATACCATTATCGTGAGCCGGGTTGCCCACCCCTCCAATGTCGAGGCCATCCACCGCGCCGGCGCGGACTTCGCCGTGAGCGATTCCCAGATCAAGATCCAGTCGGTCCTGGGCGCGCTCCGGGGCAGGGAACCGATGATCTTCGGGGAGGGACTCGACCTCTTCAACGCCGAGGTGCCCCGCTCGCTCGACGGCAAGCAGTTGCGCGAGAGCGGCATCCTGGCGCGCACCGGGCTCGCGGTGATCGCCGTGGAGAGCAACGGGGTGGTCAACCCTCATCCGCGGCCCGGGCACGTCATCCGCAGGGGAGAGCACGTGCTCTTCGTGGGAACGGCCTCGCAGCGCGACGAGTTCGAGCGCGTGTTCAAGTAGGGGTTCCTTCCTAAGGGAAGATCCCTCGCTCCGCGTAGATCAGCGCGATCTTGTCGATGGCCATGATGTAGGCCGCGGTACGCAGGTCGACGCCGTGCCGGCGCGCCGCCTCGCAGCTGGCGTGGTGCGCGTTCACCATGGTGTCCTCCAGGCCGGAGCGCACCAGGTCCTCTTCGCTCGCGCCCTTGGCCGCCATGCCGAGCACAGCCTCGGACAGCTGGTATCCCGTCACGGCCTCCATCGCCGCCAGCAGCCGGCGGTTGCTCGCCTCCTCGAATCGCTTCTCCATCCGTCCCATGCGTACGTGGGAAAGGTTCTTCAGCCACTCGAAATAGGAGACCGTCACGCCTCCGGCGTTCAGATACATGTCCGGCAGGATCAGCACGCCGCGCTCCAGGAGCGCTTCCGCGGCGGCCGCGGTAGTGGGACCGTTGGCCGCCTCCGCGACGACCGAGGCCCGGATTCGCCCCGCATTCTCCCCGGTGATGACGTTCTCGATCGCCGCGGGAATGAGGATGTCGCAGTCGGCCTCCAGCAACTCCAGGCTGTTCTCCACGTCGGCGGTCCCCGGGAAACCGAGAAGCGAGCCGTGCTCGCCGAAGTGCTCGCGGGCCGCGCGCGGATCGATGCCGGACTCGGACCAGATGCCGCCGTTGTATTCGGCGATGCCCGCGATGACGGCGCCGGCGTCGTGCAGGAAGCAGGCGGCGTGGTAGCCGACGTTGCCGAGCCCCTGGACGACGATGCGCTTGCCGCCCACGCCCCGCTGAAGACCAAGGTCCTTCATGAATCCCGCGTCCAGGCAGGTTTCGCGTATCCCGAAGAAGACGCCCAGCCCGGTGGCGGTGGTGCGCCCGCGGATGCCGCCCTGGGCGATCGGCTTTCCGGTCACGCACCCGGCGGCATTCAGCTTGGATGTGGCGATCTGCTCGTAGGTGTCGACGATCCAGGCCATCTCGCGGGCCCCGGTGCCGTAGTCGGGGGCGGGAACGTCGATGCCCGGGCCGATGAAGTTCTTGGCGACCAGCTCGAAGGTGTAGCGCCGGGTGATGCGTTCCAGTTCGGCGTCCGAGTACTTGCGCCGATCAATGCAGACCGCGCCCTTGGCGCCGCCGTAGGGGACTTCAACCAGGGCGCACTTGTAGGTCATGAGGGTGGCGAGCGCCACCACTTCGTCCTGGTTGGCGTGCGAGGCGTAGCGGATTCCCCCCTTGGTAGGGGTCTTGTGCATGCTGTGCTCCGCCCTCCAGGCGTGGATGACCTCGATGGTGCCGTCGTCCTTGCGGATGGGGAAGGTGAACGCATAGACACTGTTGCAGACGCGGATCTGCTCCAGGAGGCCCGGGGGGTGGTTTGTGTGCGCGGCCGCCTTGTAGAAGTGGCGGTCGACCTGGGCGGTAAAGCTGATCTCGCTCATGTGTGGTCTCGGGGCTCAAGTCGGAAACGAGTGTTCATGGATGCGATGCTGGGCCGCGCGGTTCCCGCCGGGAGGGCGCTGGACGATTGCCCGGCATTCGCCCCTCCCGGCAGATTGGCTGCACGGATAATCCCCGCCCGCGGCGGATTCCGCAAACGCCCGTTGCCCGCGCAACCCCTGAATGCTCCGGGAGGCAATCATGCGATACCCCGTCCATCCTGCCGTCGCTCGCCTGTTCGCTCCAGCGGCTCTTCTCGCCGCCCTCGCCGGGGGCGGGGCGGCGTCCGCCCAGGAGGTGGACTATTCCCGCGCCGAGCGCTTTCTGACCTGGAACACCGAGCGCATGATCGCGGGGGCAGAGGTGGTCCCGAACTGGATGGAGACCGGGGACAGCGACCGCTTCTGGTACCGCAACAACACGGGGTCGGGCTACGAGTTCGTCCTGGTGAACCCGGCTGCGGGCAGCCGCGAACCCCTCTTCGACCACTACCGCCTGGCAGGAGCGATGTCGCTCGCGAACGACACCAGCTACGTCCCGGACCAGCTCCCCTTCAGCACCTTCAGCTTCGGCGGGAGCGAGAGCGAAATCGAGTTCACCGCGAACAGCCGGCGCTTCACCTGCGACATCGCGGGCTACGCCTGCACGGTGGGGGACACGCTCGCCTCGCGGCTGCCCTTCGTGGAGTCGCCCGACGGGCGCTGGGAGGCCTTCTCGCACGAGTATGACCTGTACGTGCGCCCGGCGGGGGGCGGCGATTCGATCCAGCTGACCACCGACGGCGAGAAGTACTACGCCTACGGCTACAACGAGCCGCGCCCCAACCAGCGGCGGGAGGGGCCGGGGCCGCGCGCGCCCACGCTGACCTGGTCGCCCGACTCGCGCTACATCGCGGTGGCTCGCCGGGACGAGCGCAACGTTGAGCACATGCACTACATCTCGTATACGTCGCAGCGGCCCAGGCACTTTTCCCAGCCCTACGCCCTGCCGGGCGACTCGGTGATCCCGCTCCCGACCGTGCACATCGTGGAGCTGGAGGAGGGGGAGGTGGCCGCCGGTGGCGAGGTGGGGGAGGATGGTGACGGAGGCGGGCGGGAAAGCGCGCCCGCCTTGAGCGCGGCCGCCAACCACCGGGTCGAGGTGGCGCCCACGCCGCATCAGCTCTCCTTCGCGGGTTCAGCCCCTGACTCGGCCTGGAGCGCTGACGGCACCCGTCTGCACGTCAACTACTTCACGCGCGGCTCGCAGCGGGTGTTCCTGGCCGAGATCGAAGCCTCCACCGGGACCTCACGCGTCATCCTGGGCGATTCCACCCGCACCTTCGTGTCGCTCGGGCACCGGGGCGGGGGATCGAGTGGCGGCACGCCTTCGTGGTACGTGTCCGAGAGCGGCGACGACGTGATCTGGTGGTCGGAGCGGGACGGCTGGGCGCACCTCTACCGTTTCGACGGCCAGGGCAATCTCAGGAACCGCATCACCTCCGGCCCGTGGACGGTCGGCCAGGCCGTCTTCATCGACGAGGCGCGCCAGCGCATTTATTTCACCGCGCGCGGGCGCGAGCCGGGGCGGAATCCGTACTACGCGCACCTGTACCGGGTCGGCTTCGACGGCTCGGGACTGACGCTGCTCACGCCGGAGGACGCCAACCACGTCATCGAGTTCTCGCCCAGCGGCAGCTACTTCGTGGACACGTACTCGCGCGTTGAGGGGGAACCGGCCACCGTCCTGCGGACCGCGGCCGACGGGCGCGTCGTGCGCGAGCTGGAGCGCGCGGACGTCTCGGCGATCGAGGAGATCGGCTTCATCCCCGGCGAAGTGTTCACGGCCAAGGCGCGCGACGGGATCACCGATCTCTACGGCATCCTTTATCTTCCGCCGGATCTCGATGAGAACGCGAAGTACCCCATCATCTCGCACATCTACCCCGGGCCCCAGCGGGGCAGCGTCGGGGACTGGGAGTTCAAGGGCGGCGGCGAGAACTTCGCGCTCGCGCAGCTCGGGTTCGTGGTGGTGCAGATCGACCACCTGGGGACGCCGCACCGCTCCAAGGCCTTCCACGACAACTACTACGGCAACTTCATCGACAACGGCATCCCCGACCACATCGCGGTCATCCGGCAGCTCGCGGCGCGCCATCCCTTCATCGACCTGGACCGGGTGGGCATCTACGGGCACTCGGGCGGCGGGTTCGCCTCCACCGACGTGATCCTGCGCTTCCCGGAGTTCTTCAAGGTCGCCGTTTCAGGGGCCGGCAATCATGACAACCGGAGCTACAACATCTACTGGGCCGAGAAGTACCAGGGGGTCA
>JAJDVR010000010.1 GCA_022826025.1 Gemmatimonadota bacterium
TGCCGGCGGAGGATGGCGAGTACCTCGAGGCCCCGGCGCCCGGGCATCTGCTCATCGAGCATGACCAGGTCGTAGTGGTTCCGGCGCAGGAGCACGAGGGCATCGTCGCCGTTGGTGATCGCGTCCACGTGGTAGCCCCGCTGCTGCAGAAACAGCAGGTGCGGTCGCAGGCGGTCGATCTCGTCGTCGACCCAGAGAATGCGCTTGGCGCGGGTGGAGGGAAGTGAGTTCATTCGGTTGGCCGGCTGGCCGCTGCTGGCGGCTCGAGGGCCCTCAGGGGCAGCGGAAGAAGGAGTCTATTCCATGCTGATGACATAGCGGAACCAGGCCGCCACGGGCACCCCGCCCCGGCGCGCCGGCTCGAACATCCAGCGGGCGGCCTCCTGTATCAGCCGGCGATTGAAGTCGCGGTCGGAGGTGGGGGGCATCAGGCGAACCGAATCCGCCGCGACCCTCCCGGACTCCAGGACGAACACCCACACCTCCACCTCCCGGTCCCTCAGGCTGCGGTTGGAGGGGGGCAGGATCATGCTGCGGGGCGAGGGAGGGATCGTCCGCGACCTCCCTTCGGCGGCCGTGCCGCCGTCCCCCCGCCCCTCGCCTTCCTCGATGCCGGGACCATCGCCTTCGCCGGGTCGCTCCCCCAGGAGCGACGCGTAGTCGACTTCCACCGACTCCTCGAACTCGACCGGCTCGACGTCGACGAGGACCGGAGCGGGCACGCGCGGAGGAACGATGGGCCGGGGGGGCGCCATGGCCAGGCGCAACGCCTGCATGGAACCCGATGCGGCTCGGTTGTCGCCCGCGCGCGGACCCGCGGCGGCGTAGGGGGAAACGACGGGCGCCGGAATGCGCCAGAAGAGGAACAGAAACACATGAAAGCCGAGCGAGAGCCCCATCGCGGCGCGCCAGAGCTTCTTCTCGCGGCGGCGGCGGTCCCGGTTGCTCGCGGTGCCCGGTGTCATCGGTCTGATGGAGGCCCTTCGGTGACGGAGAGCGAAAGCCCGGCTGGTCCGGGGGGCGCGACGCCGGAAAACGAAACGGAATGAGCCTCACCTGTCGCGCCGTCCACGACCCACACCTGCCCGGAAGTCCTTAGTACCAACGAGGGGGATCCCAGGTTTCGGGCCACGGCGGCCACCTTCGGTTCCGCGGGACGCCCCATGTCGACGACCACCAGGCCCTGCTCGCCCGCGGCGATGTAGGCCCGGGACTCCAGCAGCGCCACGTCGAGGGCGTTGCGAACCCCCTGGTAGCGGGCGGCGAGTCGAGGCATGGCAGGGTCGGACACGTCGATGACGTATACGCCGTCCCGGCCGGCGGCCACTACGCCGAGCGTGGTGTCCACGTCGAGCGAACGGGCTCTCGCGGTCAACTCCAGAGCTCCTACCTCCTCGAGCGTGCCTCCGTCGCGCGCCACCAGGCGAGGGCCTTCCAGCACCCACGCGATCCCTGATGCCCGCGGCCAGACCAGGTCGGCGGCGAGCGGGTCGCCCGTGGTGCGCGCGGCTTCCGACAGCTCGAGGTCGGCGCCCTCTCCCAGGCTGGTGAAACCGAGCAGACCCGCCGGCCCCGACACCACAAGCCCCCCGCCACTCCCCGCCGCAACCAGACGGGCGCCGCGCGCGTCGACCCTCCGGCCCGGAATGTCGTCGCGGACGAGCGGAAGCGCGAACAGGCCGCTCGGGGTGGCCGCGACGAGGGCCGCGCGCTCCTCGAGCAGCGTAGCATCACGCAGCCCCCGCAACCCGCCCAGCGACGACTGCGCCCCTCCCTCCAGCCAGACCAGTCCCTCGGCTCCGCTCCAGAGCGCGGCCGCCCCCGCGGCCCGGCCGCGATCAGGCAGGAAGGGAAGCTGGACCGTCTGGCGGGGGCTGAGATCCAGCCGGGGACCGGCCACGAAACGGCGCGTGGCTCCGTCGTCGAACTCCTTGCCGAGCAGGAAGCCCAGCGTGAACCCGACGGCGGTGGCCAGCGGCGCGAAACACTCGGTCCGGGTGCAGCCGCCCAGGTTGGGATGGAAATCAGCCGAGGTGAATGTCGGGATGCCGACGACCACGGCCCCGATCGCGCCCCCCAGCCACTTGCGGTGGCTGCCGGGACCGGATTCCTGCGCTGCGGCAGGCGGGGGCGGCGGCAGCGCCACGGCCACCACCAGCACCACGGCGCAAACGGCCGGCCCGCACCTGTTCCACGAGTGGCCCGGGCCACGACCCCGCGCCCGACCCGGTCCTCGCGCGCGCCACCGCTGCGAGCGCGACCGACAGGAGGCCGGGTGGGTCACGGCTCCCGTACCTGGAACTCCCGCTCCACCTCCAGCTGGACGCGCGCATTGCGGTCCAGGACCCGCAGCCGCAGCCCGTAGCGGCCCGGCGGAGGGTCGTCGAGCCGGATGGTGAAGTACTCGGGCAGCATGTCGCGCGCCTGCACCCGGTTCTGCTTGCTGAAGGTGAGGCGCACCGCCTGGTCGCCCTCGGCGCTGAATCCCCAGCGGTCCGCCAGCTCGCCCAGCAGCTGCACGAACGACCCGGTCCGATGAATCTCCTCCACCGTCACCGCCAGTTCCAGGTCGTACGACGCGACCTGGTTGGAGTCGGGAAGCAGGTGGTAGAGTTCGAAGTAGACCCCGATTTCGTCATCCGGGTCATAGGTGAGCGTCGGTTCGGGCACCATGCGAAAGTCGGCTCGCGTGCGGGGAGGGTCCACCACCACCTCGAGCGACCGGGTCAGGAGGATGTCGCTCACGCTCGGTTCGCCGGCGGGAAAAGTGCGCGCGTCCACGCGCGCCCGGTGCACGGCCGCCGCCCAGCTGAGCGGATCGCGCGCCTCCGCCGACACGATGTGCGGCTGCCCGGCGGGCACGGTCGTGCGCCAGTTCAGGGGAAGTGCGCGGCCCTCCTCGAAGGTCACCTGCCGAGCCTCGGTAACGCGGCGAATCTCGGCCCCGTCCGGCCCAACCACGAAGAGGCCGGTCTCGAAGGTGGCCGCCGCCACCCCGACTGCCTGCCGGAGCGAATCCAGCGGAACCGCTGCGTACACTTCCAGATCGATCTCGTCACCCACGCCCCGGAAGCGTGCGATCTGAGCGGGGACCTGCAGAAGCGCGGGAAGCGACGGCGCCGTGAAGCGCGCGGGCTGGCGCGCCCGGTAGTTCTCGGCGTAAAAGCGGAAGTCGTTGGCGAAGGTGGCGCCGCGGTATCCCGGCATGCCCCGGAACACGAACACCGGCCCGTTCCTTCCGTAGCTCCACACCGTCGTTACCCTGCCGGTGGACTCCATGTCTCCGGCGGGAGTCGTGTTGGCTCCGAAGCTCGCCTGGCGCAGCGGCCTGCCGTAGCGCACCCAGATCCCGCCCCGGTCGGTGCGCCATCCCGGGACATCGTACTCGGGCAGGCCGAACCGGAGATCGACGTAGGCCATGCGCGACAGGTACTCGGCCCAGTACTCGTTCGACGGCGTCAGGTAGAGCGGATCCCAAGCGGTCCAGAAGCGGCGGGCCGCGTCGGCGGG
Organism: Gemmatimonadota bacterium; assembly: GCA_022826025.1. Lineage (GTDB taxonomy): Bacteria > Gemmatimonadota > Gemmatimonadetes > Longimicrobiales > Gaopeijiaceae > BD2-11. The sequence goes on from JAJDVR010000010.1 coordinate 3,511, forward strand.
ATCCGCACCGATCCGTGCCTCGAAGATCTCCGCGTCGTCCTGCGTGAGCAGACGCGAGACCGCCAGGAAGTCTGCGCGCACCTCCTCCGGCAGCAACTCGACCGCATACTCGAATGCGCCCGCGGCCTCGTCGTCGCGGCCCTCGGCGTGGAGTCCCAGGCCGAGCGCGAGATAGGCGCGAGGCTCGGAAGGGGCCGCGCGCACGAAGCGCAGGGCCTCGGCCGTGAACTCGGCCATGCGCCCGGTGTCGTAGTAGAAGGCCAGCAGATGGGTGGCCGCCCCGGTGTGCGCGGGATTCGCGGTCAGAGCCCGGTGAAAGTGGTCGAGCATGGCCTCGCGCGCGGCGGCCCCCTGTCCCGTGGAGTAGCCCGAAGCCTGGAGCACATCCCAGACGTAGTTCGCGCTCTCGAAGGCGATGTCCCCGCGGAGCTCGGCGATGCCGATGGGGAGAAGGCGGCGGTAGCGGAGCCGGCGCCAGGTCGTCTCGCTGAAGATGCCGAGCTGATAGTGGACCTCCGCGAGCGTCGGCGCGTCGGCGCGTTCGGCCACATCCAGCGCCCGCCGGAGCATCCTGCGGGCGTCCACGCGGATCTCCTGCATCATCAGGAGCCTGGCAAGCTCCAGCAGGTACAGGGGATTCTCCGGGTCGTGGCGCACGGCCTGGTCCAGCGCTTCGCGGGCGATGATGCGGCGACGGAAGTCACCCGTGCTGCGCGGAGCCTGCCGGGCGTGGTACACTCCCTTGAGGAAGTGCGCCTCCGCGTACCCGGGATCGATTGTGACGGCTCGCTCAATATGGCCCAGGGCACTGACGGTATCGCCTTCCTGCGCCAGCCGGACACCCTCCTCGAGCGCCGCGCGCGCCGCGCTCCGCTGAGCCAGAATCCCATGCGGCAGGGACAGCGCACACAGGAGAAGGCAGACGGCGATCGGCTTCATGGACATCCGGGAATCAAGTGCGACGGGACATGCGGAACTTGCGTGTACCCGCAACCCCCGGCAACTTGCCGCCTCCAAACCCCTTACGGTCGCCGAGCACCGAGCACATGAACTCCACGACCGGTCCGCGCGGCCCCGGCGCGTACCTCGAACTGACCAAGCCGGGGATCGCCTGTTTCGTGATGACCCTGACCGGGGTGTCCTGCTACATCGCGGTCGGCGGCGCCCTCGGGGTTCTCCTGATCCTCCACACGGCGCTGGGTACGGGACTGGTGACGGGCGGCGCGCTGGCGCTCAACCAGTACGCCGAGCGCCGCGAGGACGCGCTCATGTCGCGCACCCGCGCCCGCCCCATCCCGTCGGGGCGCGTAACTCCGCGCGAGGCTCGCGATTTCGGGCTCCTGCTTACCGTGGCCGGGGCCCTCTACCTGTGGAACGCTGCCGGATGGCTGCCCGCCGTTCTCGCCCTGCTCTCGAGCGCCCTTTACGTGCTGGTGTACACGCCGCTCAAGACGCGGACCTCGCTCGCTAGTCTGGTGGGCGCGTTTCCCGGCGCGCTTCCCGTGCTGGTGGGCTGGAGTGCCGCGGCGGGCACGTTGTCGGCGCAGGCGTTCGCGGTGTTCGGGGTCTTCTTCATATGGCAGCTTCCGCACATCCTCGCGCTGGCGTGGATCTGCCGCGAGGACCATGCCCGCGCGGGCATCATCATGGCGCCCCCGGGCGACGAGCACGGACGCCTCCTCAGCCTGCGCATGCTGGCAGCCGCCGCCGCGCTGCTTCCGGTGAGTCTTGCGCCCGTGTTGCTCGACCTGACCGGCATCGTGTACGCCGCCGGCGCACTGGTGGCGGGCATCGCGCTTCTGGCGGTGACGTTCGCGGCCGCGGGGCGCCTTACGGACCGACGGGCGCGCCGGGTCTTCCTGGGCACCCTGCTCTATCAGCCCTGCCTGCTGGTGCTGCTGATCGTCGATACCCTGGCCGTCGGTGGATGAAACCCCCTGAACCGGAGCGCGACCGTGAACGTCCTGTCTTCCATCTTCCCGTCTGCCGCGACCCGCAATCCGGGCGTTTCCGTCCACGTTCGGCGAGTCGTCACCGCCGCCGCGCTTCTGGTCGCCGGGTTCGGCCTTGCGCCGGCAATGGCTTCCGCCCAGGAAGAACCCCGGCCCCGGGCGCGCGATGTCGGGATCGCGCCCGGCATCTTCGCCCCGGGCCCCTACAACGCGATCACGGACGTGGAGGGCGTGCTGGTCGGGCACGCGACGGTGCGCGAAGGCGATCGCGTCCGCACCGGGGTGACGGCCATCCGCCCGCACGGCGGCAACGTCTTCCGCGACCGGGTGCCGGCCGCGATGCACGTCGGCAACGGCTTCGGCAAGCTGCTCGGCGTGACCCAGGTGCGGGAGCTGGGGGAGCTGGAGACTCCCATCCTGCTCACCTGCACGCTGTGCGTGTGGAAGGCGGCGGACGCCCTCACGGAGTGGATGCTCGCGCGGGAGGGGATGGAGGGAGTGCGCTCGATCAACCCGGTCGTGGGCGAAACCAACGATGGCGGCCTGAACGACATCCGTTCGCGGCCGATCACTCCCGAGCACGTGCGCGCGGCGCTCGAGTCGGCCCGCACCGGCCCGGTCGACGAGGGATCGGTGGGGGCGGGCACCGGCACCCGCGCCTTCGGCTGGAAGGGGGGCATCGGCACCAGCAGCCGGGTGGTGCCCGACGAACTGGGCGGGTACACGGTGGGCGTGCTGGTGCAATCCAACTTCGGCGGCATCCTCTCGATCGCCGGGGCGCCGGTGGGACGCGAGCTGGGCCGCTACTCGTTTCAGGGAACGGCGCCGGGCAGTGACGCGCCGGCGGGGGCGGGCCGGGACAATGGGCAGGGAGACGGAGACGAAGGGCAGGGATCCATCATGATGGTGGTGGCGACGGACGCGCCCCTCTCGCCCCTCAAGCTCGAGCGCATGGCGCGGCGAGCCATGATGGGGCTGGCGCGCACCGGATCGTTCGCCGGCAACGGCTCGGGCGACTACGTGATCGCCTTTTCCACCGCATCCGGCGTACGGCGCGGCGGGGAGGTGGTGCTGGCTGTGGAGGAAGTCGCGAACAACCGCATGTCATCGCTCTTCCTGGCCACCGTGGAAGCCACCGAGGAGGCCGTCTACAACTCCCTCTTCAGGGCCACCACCGTGTCGGGGATGGGGAACAGCGCGGAGGCCCTGCCCATCGACGAGACCCTGGAGGTGCTGCGGCGCTACAACGTCATCCCCTGAGAGGGGCTCTACCCCAGGCGCGCGGACTTGACGAAGGAGATCTGGTCCAGCTCGCGCAGGCGCTCAAGCAACTCCTGCGTGATCTCCCCGTCCACCGAGACCGCCGCCATGGCATCCCCACCCGGCTCCAGGCGGGCCTGATGGTATCCCGCAATGTTGAAGCCCATGGACGCCAGCACCGTGCCCACCCCGGCGATCACCCCGGGCTTGTCCTGATTGCGTACGATGACGATGGATCCGCGCGGCTCCAGGTCCATGGAGAAGTCGCCGATGCCGACGATGCGGGGGTGGGTGCCCTCCAGCAGCGCTCCCGCGACCCGCAACCGGCCGCCCTCCGTCCCCACCTCGGTGACCAGGTACTCGGAGTAGTCCGGGTGCCGGGTCGCGCGCGCGGCCCCCACCCGCAAGCCGCGCGCCACGGCGAGACGGCCGGCGTTGACGGCGTTTACGCGCATTCCTCCGACGATGTCCTCCAGCAGCCCGCACAGCACCGCGGCGGTGAGGGGGCCGAAAGCCTCATCCGATGCACCGCTGTAGCGCACCTGCACCCCGCTGATGCCACCGGACGCGAGCGCGCACGCGAGACGCCCCATCCGGGTCCCCAGTTCCAACAGGGGACGCAGCTTGCGCAGCGTCGCCCCGTCGATGCCGGGCGCGTTCACGGCCCGGGAAAGATCGCCGTCGAGGAGCGCGCCCCGCACTGCCGACGCGATCTCGGACGCCACCAGCTCCTGGGCCTCCGCGGTGGAGGCCCCCAGATGGGGACTGAGGATGAGGTTCGGGCTCCCCAGGAGGGGACTGGACGCCGGCAGCGGCTCCTGGCGGAAGACATCCAGTGCGGCGCCCGCCAACCATCGCTCCCGCAGAGCGCGGGCGAGGGCGTCTTCGTCCACCACCCCGCCGCGGGCCGCGTTGACGAGGAAGGCCGACGGCTTCATGCGACGCAACTGCTTCGCCCCGATCATGGAGGTGGTGGAGGGGGTGAGGGGCACATGGAGGCTGAGGAAGTCCGCCTGCTCGATCACGTGGTCGAGGCCGCTCGGCTCCGCGTCCAGCTCCGCGGCGCGGGTTGCGGGCAGATAGGGATCGTAGACCAGCACCTTCATGCCGAAGGCGCGGGCGCGGCGCGCCACTTCCCCGCCGATCCGTCCGGCCCCGACCAGCCCGAGCGTCTTGCCGTTGAGCTCGACCCCGGCGAGTCCCGGCGTCTTCCACGTCGCCTCGCGCACCGACCGGTCCGCGGCGACGACCCTGCGCGCAAGCGCCAGAATGAGCGCAAAGGTGAGCTCCGCGGCGGAGACGGTGTTGCCCGCCGGCGCGTTCAGCACCGGGATGCCGTGCTCGGTGGCGGCGTCGAGGTCGATGTTGTCCACCCCGGCTCCGGCCCGCCCGATGACTTTCAGGCTGGAGGCCGCTTCGATCAGCTCCCGGGTGATCCGGGTCGCGCTGCGCACGATAATGGCGTCCGCTCCGGCCATCGCTTCTTCCTTCTCCGCCGGCGGGCGCTCTGCCAGCCAGCGCACCTCGAAGCGCCCGTCGCCGGTAAGCGCGCCAAGCCCGGAGGGTGAGACCTTGTCGGCCACGCCGACCACGTATCGCCGGCCGGGCCCGCTCATCGCCTTCCTCCGTCAAGCCGCTGCCCCGGCGCTGCCCGCAGGACCTCCTCCAGCGCTTCCAGCACCCGATCCAGTTCGTCCACCGTGTGGTCTCCCATGTGGCCGATGCGCACCGACCGCGGTTTGAGTCTGCCGTACCCCGCTCCGATCACGAACCCCCGCTCCTTCATCGCCTGAGCGACCTCCGGACCGGTCCGTCCGGGGGGCAGAAGCAGGCAGGTCACGGTGGGCGAACGAAAACCGTCAGGCGCGAGCACCGACAGTCCCGCGCCGATGCGCTCTCCCGACGCGTCCGCCCAATCGGCGCACCTTCGCGCCATCGCCGAGTGGCGCGCCCAGCGTCTCTCCAGGCTCTCCGCGGAGATGTGCCGCAGCTGCTCCGCCAGGGAGTACAGCAATGTCACCGCCGGCGTGTTCGGCGTCTGTTGCTTCGCCAGGGCGTTGTAGAACGCTACCAGGTCGAAGTAGACCCCCTTGCGCGCCGCGCTCGCGGATCGCTCCAACATGCGCTCGGAGGCGACGCCGAACGCCAGCCCCGGCGGCAGCGCCATCGCCTTCTGGGAACCGGAGAGCACGAAGTCGAGGCCCCGGTCGTCCGCCTGCACCGGGGCGCCTCCCGCGCTGGTCACGGCATCGACCAGCACCAGCGTGCCGGGGGACTCCCGCACCGCCGCCGCCAGTTCGGCGATCGGGTTGAGGGCTCCCGTGGAGGTCTCGGAGTGCACCATGGTCACGGCGTCGTAGCGCTTTGCGCGCAGGCGGGTCCGGAGAGAGTCCGGAGCGTGCACGCCGCCCCAGGGTGCCTCCAACACATCCACTTCGAACCCGCAGGCGCGCGCGATGCGGGCGAAGCGCTCGGAGAATGCCCCGTTCACCAGCGAAAGTACGCGTTCGCGAGCGCCGTTGCGCACCGCCGCCTCCATGAGGCCGGTCGCGGAGGACGTGGACACCAGCACGGGCCGCGCGGTGCCGAACACCTCCCGCAGCCCGGGCTGAATCTCCCTCATGAGGGCGTTGATGGGTTCGCCGCGGTGCCCGATCAGAGCCCGCTTCTGGGCAGCCAGCACCGCTGGCCGAACCTCGGTGGGACCGGGCAGAAAGAAACGGCCGAACCCGCCCTCGCCGGCCGGCCCGCCGCACGCCGTCGAGTTGTCGGTCATGGTCTCATCTTCTGCGGCGCGCCGCCTTGCGGCGGGCACCGGCTTCGAGGATTCGCTTGCGCAGACGGATCGCTTCCGGAGTGACCTCGATGAGCTCGTCGTCCGCGATGAACTCCAGAGCGGATTCCAGCGTGATCATCCGCGGCGGCTCCAGCCGGATATTGTCGTCCGCCGCCGCCGCCCGGATGTTGGTGAGCTTCTTTCCCTTGCACATGTTGACGTCCAGGTCGCCCGCGCGGGCGTGCAAGCCCACGATCATGCCCTCGTATACCGGGGCGCCGGGTCCCAGGAAAAAGGTGGAGCGCTCCTGCAGGCCGAAGATGGCGTACGCCACCGCCACGCCCCGGCGGTCGGCCACCACCGCGCCGCGCTCCCGTCCGGGCAGCGCACCCGCCCACCGCCCGTACTCCAGAAAGCGATGGTGCATCAGCCCGTCCCCGCGGGTGTCGGTGAGAAACTCGGTCCGGTAGCCGAACAGGCCGCGCGCCGGAATCCGGAAGCGCAGCCGGATCGGCCCCCGGCCCGTCGGCCTCATCTCCAGCATCTCGCCCCGTCGCGCGCCCAGCTTCTCGATGACCGTGCCCACGCGGGATTCGGGCACCTCCGCCACCAGCTCCTCATAGGGCTCCAGAGGCTCGCCGGCGGGGCCCTCGCGCATGAGCACGCGAGGGCGGGAGACCTGGAACTCGTAGCCCTCGCGGCGCATGGTCTCCATGAGGATGGACAGGTGCAGCTCACCCCGCCCCGCGACCCGGAAGGTATCCGGATGCCCGGTCGCCTCCACCTTCAGAGCCACGTTGCGCTCCAATTCCCGGAAGAGCCGTTCGCGGAGCTGGCGCGTGGTCACGTACTTCCCTGCGCCCGAAAAGGGTGAGTCGTTGACGACGAAGTCGACCGAAATCGTGGGCCGCTCGACGGCGATGCCGCTCAGGCGCTCGAGGTGCTCCGGATCGGCCAGGGTGCTGCCGATTTCCACACCCGGGACGCCCGCCACCGCCACGATGTCCCCCGCGCCGGCTTCCGCGATGTCCACGCGCTCCAGCCCGTCGAAGCCATACACCTTGAGTGCGCGCGAGCGGGCCGCGTCATCCTCCTCGACCATGCCCGCCGCGCCCATTGGCAGCAGCGCCACCTCCTGGCCGGGCTGGATGCGTCCGCGCTCGACGCGGCCGATCGCGATGCGTCCGACATAGGAGGAGTAGTCCAGCGTCGAGACCAGCATCTGGAAGGGCCCCGCCGGTTCCACGGGCGGAGCGGGCACGTGATCCACGACGGCCGCGAACAGCGGCGCGAGATCGGCGCCCCGGCCGTCGGCATCCGGCGTCGCCCATCCCTCGCGACCCGAGGCGTACAGGAAGGGCGCGTCGAGCTGCTCGTCGGAGGCCTCGAGGTCCATGAAAAGCTCCAGCACCTCGTCGTGCACCTCTTCGGCGCGCGCGTCCGGGCGGTCGGCCTTGTTGATGACCACCACCGGAGCGTGGTCCAGCTCGAGTGCCTTGGCCGTCACGAACCGGGTCTGGGGCATCGGCCCCTCGGCGGCGTCGACCAGGATCAGCACCCCGTCCACCATGCGCAGAATGCGCTCGACCTCGCCTCCGAAGTCGGCGTGGCCCGGAGTGTCCACGATGTTGATCTTGAACTCGCCCCAGTGCACGGAAGTGTTCTTGGAGAGGATCGTGATGCCCCGCTCCCGCTCCAGCGGATTGGAATCCATCACCCGCTCGCGCACTTGCTGGTTTTCGCGAAACACCCCCGCCTGGCGGAGCATCTGGTCCACGAGGGTGGTCTTCCCATGATCGACATGGGCGATGATTGCGACGTTGCGGACCTTCATGCCGGGTCGGATTTGCCGGAACGACGTCTGAGAATGACGGATGCGCGAAGCCCGGCGATCGCTCTAACGATCTGCTCGCCGGAGTACGCGTCCCGCGCGCTCGCCGGTGAAGGCTCCGTCGCGGATCGCCGCCGTGCCGTTTACGAAAACGTGCACCATACCCTGCGACAATTGATGCGGGTCCGTGTAGGTGGCGAGGTCACGGACTTCCTGCAGGTCGAAGACCACGATGTCCGCGACCGCTCCCATGACCAACCTCCCCCGACCTTCGAGACCGAAGACATCCGCCGGAAGAGACGTCATGCTGCGGACTGCTGACGCGAGGCTCTGCGTCTTTTCCTCCAGCACGTACTTGCGCAGCTTGCGCGGGAAGGTGCCGTAGGCGCGCGGGTGCGGC
>JAJDVR010000093.1 GCA_022826025.1 Gemmatimonadota bacterium
GGATCTGATCGGGTCGGAAGGCGTTGCCCTCACGGACCTGCGCCCTGCCGGGACCGGGCTCTTCGGCGACGAGAGGGTGGACGTCGTCGCCGACTCGGAGTTCATCTCCGAAGGCGAAGACATCCGGGTTCTGAGCGCCGAAGGCTATCGGTGCGTGGTAAGGCCCGTGAAGAAGAAATCCTCGAACACCAGGCAGCACGAGTCCTGAAACTCAAGTCTCCCTTGCCCCTACACGGATAACATCCAATGGAAGCCATCGCCGCTGCGTTCTTCCCCGTACTGATCGTCGTCCTCGTCCTCATGGTGCTGTGGGCGGTTCCCGTGCGCCTGTGGATCGAGGCCATCTCGGCCGGCGTGCGGCTGGGCATCACCTACCTGATCGGCATGCGCCTGCGCAAGGTGCCTCCGCCCGCCGTCGTGCGGCCCCTCATCTGGGCCACCAAGGCCGGGCTGTTCATCCGCATCGCGGACCTTGAAGCGCACTACCTCGCCGGCGGACGGGTGGACCGCGTGGTGACCGCTCTCATCAGCGCCGACAAGGCCAACATCGAACTCTCCTTCAACCAGGCCGCGGCGATCGACCTGGCCGGCCGTGACGTCTTCGAGGCGGTCCAGGTCTCGGTGAACCCCAAGGTGATCACCACGCCGCGGGTGGCGGCGATGGCGCGCGACGGCATCCAGTTGATCGCGGTCGCGCGCGTGACCGTGCGCGCCAACATCAACCGGCTGGTCGGGGGCGCCGGCGAGGAGACCATCGTCGCGCGCGTCGGGGAGGGCATCGTCTCCAGCATCGGTTCGTCGGATACGCACCAGGCGGTGCTCGAGAACCCGGACAGCATCTCCAAGGCGGTGCTTGCCAAGGGACTCGACTCGGGGACCGCCTTCGAGATCCTCTCCATCGACATCGCGGATGTCGACGTGGGCAAGAACATCGGCGCGGAGCTGCAGACCGACCAGGCCGAGGCCGACAAGCGCGTCGCCCAGGCGCGGGCGGAGGAGCGGCGCGCCATGGCGGTCGCTTCCGAGCAGGAGAACGTCGCCAAGGTGCAGGAGATGCGCGCCAACCTGGTGGAGGCGGAGGCGCAGGTGCCGCTGGCCATGGCGGACGCCTTCCGCGACGGCAACCTTGGCGTGATGGATTACATCCGGTACCGTAACGTGCAGGCGGACACCGCGATGCGGAACTCGATCGCAGGCGAGGACGAGTCCGCTTCGGGCGAGCCCCTGGCGTAGGCCGGAGAGACGGCGAATGGCCTGCGCGCGTAACGCGGAAGACGCGGCATGAGCACCGGACTTCTTCTCTTCCTGGTCTTCATGGCGCTGTCCATCATCGACAGCGTCGCGCGGGCGCGCCGCAGCCAGCAGCAGAAGGAGGCGCTTCCCCGCGAGGAAGAGGGCGACGAAGAGTGGCGCGCGCAGCCATCGTCGGCTCAGGCGGAGGAGGGTGAGGCGGGGAAGAAGGAGCCGGGCGAAGCCCTTGGGGAACTCGTGGGCCTGGAGCAACTTATGGGCCCGGGGTACCTGGAGAAGCTGATGGGGCCCGGTATTACGGGTGTAATACAGGACGAGGAGGACACGCCGGAAGAGCCTGCGGGTGCGCCGCCATCGACGTCGGATGACCGGCGGCGGCCCTCGCTGGACCGCGACGAGCGCCGGCAGGTCGCGCGCGAGCGGCGCACCTCGGACCAGGAGCGCCGGAGGTCCGAGGCAGGGAGGCGGGCACGGGTTGACCGGGCGCCGGAAGGCGCTGAGCGTGAGCGACGGCGGCCCCGCGTTGAACGGGGATCGCCTGAGAGCGGCCGTCGACTTTCCGGACGCGACGAGAGCAGAGGTCGCCCGGTGCGCGCGCCCCGTGAGGTGGTGCGCCTGCGGGATTCGGCCGCCGGGGAACGGCGTCGACTTGAGCCCGCGGCCGCCGGTGCGCCGGGTGCCGGACGCGGCGGACGCCCGCGCTCCTTCATCTACAGGGAACTCTTCGGGAGCGGCGACCGGAATTCGCTGCGGCGCGCCTTCGTGCTCAAGGAGATCCTGGACGCTCCGTCCTCGGAGCGCCCGCCGGATCGGCGCGAGACGGGGTAACTACATCTCCCCGCGCGCCATGCGCCGCAGCACCGTGTGCAGGATCCCCGCGTTTCGGTAGTACTCGACGTCCACCGCGGAGTCCAGCCGCGCGATCGCCTCGAAGGCCACGGTGGAGCCGTCTTCACGTTCAGCCGTAACCGTGAGCAGCTCGTGCACGTCGACGCCGTCGGCGATGCCCGAGACGCGGAAGGTCTCGCGGCCCGAGAGTCCGAGTGCCTTGACGCCCTCCCCCTCCTTGAACTGCAGGGGAAGCACACCCATGCCCACCAGGTTCGAGCGGTGGATGCGCTCGTAGCTCTCGGCGATCACCGCGCGCACGCCGAGCAGGCTGGTCCCCTTGGCGGCCCAGTCCCGTGAACTGCCGGTTCCGTATTCCTTGCCGGCCAGCACCACCAGCGGCGTGCCGTCGGCCTGATACCGCATT
>JAJDVR010000087.1 GCA_022826025.1 Gemmatimonadota bacterium
ACTCGCGGGGAGGGGTCATGGGGGCAGTCTACGGCGTCCCGGGCTCTGGCCCGTGGATGCGCCCGGTCGTACTGCTCCCGCTTCTGATGGTCGGTGAGCTGCGTGTAGATCTGGGTCGTCGAGATGCTCGCGTGGCCGAGCGCCTCCTGCACGTTCCGCAGCGGCATCCCGCCCGAGAGCATGTGCGTGGCGTAGGTGTGCCGCAGCGTATGCGGCGTGATGCCGTCGAGCCCCGCCTCCCGCGCGTAGTTCTTCAGGATCAGCCAGAAGCCCTGGCGGGTCAGCCGCCCGCCTCGCCGGTTCACGAACAGCGCGGCCTCGTTCCGGTTCCGCACCATCTTGGGCCGCACGTGGAAGATGTACTGGCGCAGCTCGTCGACGGCGCGCTGATAGAGCGGCAGCGCCCGCTCCTGGTCGCCCTTCCCGATGCCCCGGACCGTCACCGGGTCGCTCTCCAGCGCCACATGGGCGACATCGAGCGAGACCAGTTCGGTCACGCGCATGCCCGTCCCGTAGGCCAGTTCCAGCATCGCCTTGTCGCGCTGGGCCACGGGCGTGGTCTTGCGCGCGGGCTGCTCCAGCAGCTCATCGACTTCCTCGGGCGTGAGCGTCCTGGGCAGCGCCTTCCCCACCTGGGGTGAGCGCAGATCCTCGGTCGGGTCGCAGGTCAGGATGCCCTCAGCCGCCATGAAGCTGAAGAACGACTTCACCGCCGCCACCTTCCGGGCGACCGTCGCCGCCTTGTAACGCCGTTCGCGCAGTTCCTCGACGAACGTCAGGAGCATCTCGTCCGTGATGGCCTCCCACGAGCACCCGCCGGCCGCCTGGCGGGCCACGCTCTTCTCGAACTGGGCGAGGTCGCTGCGGTAGGCCGAGATGGTGTTTTCTGACGCGTTCTTCTCGACAGTCAGGAACGTCAGGAAGTCAGCGATGCGGGTGTCCATCCAGAGCCCCCCTCCAGGACAAGGTTGGAACGCACGGCGGGTGTGGGGGGCCAATCGTACGGGCATGCCCTTCCCTCGCGCCACAGGAATTGACCACGTTCGGATAAAGATTTGACCGTTCGGCCGATGCCGCGTGCGCGCGCGGACAGGTGTCGGGCGGTTGTAACAACCTCGTCATCTTCGCGGCCCTGCAACGGGTTGACACATGCCCGGAACAGGCTCGGCGTTACGCCTTTGCAATGCGCAACCAGCGCCGCTTCCCCACCCGCACGCGCGACCCCACCCGCGCCGACGCGCGACCGTCCCCCACGACCTCCCCATCGACCGACACCGCCCCCTGCTCGAACAGCCGCCGCGCCTCCCGCCGCGAGGGCGCCGCCCCCGCCTCCACGATCACGTCGATGAGCGCCTGCCCCTCGCGCGCCGGCGCCTCGGGCATCTCCTCCGGCTCCTCGCGCCGCTGCACCGTCCGTTCGAAGTGCGCCTCGGCTGCGGCCGCGGCCGCTTCGCCGTGCAGCTCCTTCACGATCGTCCGGGCAAGCCGTTTCTTCTCGACCATCGGGTCGCGCTCCCCCGCCTTCAGCCCTTCGATCGTCGCCGCCACCTCCCCCCGCTCGAGGCTCGTCGCCAGCTCGAAGTAGTTGGCCAGCACGCCGTCCGGGATCGACATCGCCTTGCCGTACTGCTCCTCCGGCGCCTCGTCCAGCCCGATGAAGTTCCCCGTCGACTTCGACATCCGCATCACGCCGTCGACCCCAACGAGGATCGGCATCGTCACGGGCACGTGCTTCCGTTGCCCGGCATCCTCTTGCAGCTTCCTGCCGGCCATCAGGTTGAAGAGCTGTTCCGTGCCGCCCACCTGCACGTCGCACTCCAGGGCCAGCGCGTCGTACCCCTGCATGAGCGCGTAGAGGAACTCGTGCAGGTACACGGCGTCCCCCCGCCGGTGCCGCTCCCGGAAGTTATCTCGGGTCAACATCTCCGCCACCGTGAACTTCGAGGTCAACGCGATCAGATCGTTCAGGTCGAGCTTCCCGAGCCACTCCGAGTTGTGCCGCACCACCGTCTTCGATTCGTCGAGGATCTTCGAGGCCTGCGTGAAGTACGCCGCCTCGTTCGCGCGAATCGTCTCGCTGTCGATCTGCGGCCGGAGCTTGTTCTTGTCGGAGGGATCCCCGATGAGGGCCGTGATGTCCCCGATCAGGAACACCGTCTCGTGCCCGAAGTCCTGGAACTGGCGCAGCTTTCGCAGCGGAACGGCGTGCCCCAGCGTCAACGAGGTCGCCGTGGGGTCGATGCCCAGGTAGACGCGCAGGGGCCGGTCTTGCTCGAGAAGCTCCCGCAACTCCCCTTCGAACGCTCGCCGCAGCCCCTCGTCCCCGTACTCCACCCCGCTCATGAGCACGAAGAGCTGCTCCTCCACCGGGGCCATGCGGCGGCTCACGAGAGCAACTCCCGCACATGCCGCACATCCCTGGCGATCTGCGCGCGCAGCTCCTCCGGCCCCGAGAACGCCTGCTCCGGCCGCACCCGGTCCACGATCGCGATCTCCATCCGTTCGTCGTACAGGTCGCCCTCGAAGTCGAGCACATGGGTCTCGATCGAGATGTGCCCCTCGTCGAAGGTCGGCCGCCGCCCGATGTTCGTCGCCCCCGGGAGCTCCCGCCCCGCCACCCTCGCCCGCGTGGCGTAGACCCCCAGCGCCGGCAGCGCGCGGTCGGCCGCCACCGAGAGGTTGGCCGTCGGGAACCCGATCGTGCGGCCCCGCTCGAAGCCGCGGACGACCGGCCCCGAGAGCGTGTAGTGGCGCCCCAGCAGCTCCGTCACCCGCCGCATGTCGCCCTCTCCCAGCGCTCGCCGC
>JAJDVR010000250.1 GCA_022826025.1 Gemmatimonadota bacterium
GTCGGTGTGTATGGTGTGTATGGCCGGGGAGGCAGCGTCGCAGCCAGCGGCGGCCACGAAGATCGCCATGGCAGCCGGGCTCGCCGCGAGCGATTCAGAAATCTTCACCCTCAACCCCTTGAAGTCGTTGTCACGCGTCGCGCGGATTCACGCCTCGTCGCGCGGACGGATTCCAGCGGGGAGTTCACCGCACGACCCGATGGCGTACGACGTATTGCACACCGAGATCATCGCGCTGAACGCCGTAGAGGTATTCCCCCTTGGACAGCAACGGCGAGAGGTCCGTGGGAGGCGTCAGCATCCCGAGATAGCGTCCTTCCCGGTCGAAGATGTCGTACTCGGGGGCGGCGATGGCGTGGAGACCGAAGCCGGCCACTTCGTCCGGCTCAAATGAGGAGACCTGAAGCGCCTGCTGCACCCAGAGCGTTCCGTGGGGGCCGCCGAACAGCGCTGAGAAGGCCGGAAAATGAGTTCCGAACTCCATGGCGCGGATCATGTGTTCCCAGTCCGCGGACAGAGGCTCGCGCCCGTAGGACGCTCGTATGCGCTCGCGGAGCGCCCGCCGGTCGGAGTCGCGTAACGGCTTCCGCTCGAACGACTTTGTCACGACGCGCCCCAGTCGGCCATTCCGATCGCGAATCTCCACCCGGTAGGCCGAAAGACGCCCGCTGGCCAGGCGACCGTCTTCGAGCAAAGTCCATCGTGGCTCGGGCGAAAACGCGACCATATGCGCCATGCCGTTGCGATACTCGAGCGCCCCGCTCTCCTCCATTTCCAGCAACGTGTCGACGATCTGGCCGCCACCGTCCCGGAGCAGCAGCAGATATGGGTTGAGCGATGAGGGATGTGGCCTGAGGTTTTCCACCAGCAGTCCGTCGCGAGCGCCCCAACCAACGGGAATGCCACGAGCCAGGTGAAGCGGGAATTGGCCGGCTGGCGAGCCGTCTGCCAGGAACCGCTGCACCCGTCCATTGGAAACATCCGGTACCAGGATCGTGTCCCCCCTGCCGATCAGTACGGCTGATGGCGAGTTCAGTTCGCCCGGCCCGCTGCCCGGTTGGCCGAAGGCGATGACGAACTCGCCCCGGGCGTCGAAGATCCGGATTTCGCGGGCCATCGCGTCGAGCACATGGATCCGGCCCGCCTCGTCCACTGCCAGGCCGGCGACCGACCCGAACTCCCGCATCGGATCGCCCTCCACCACGCCGATACGGAGGTCTTCTTCGAGCGTCCACGCCGTCTCTGGCGTCCAGAGGCCGCTCTCGGGGTTGGCCACGACCGTAATGCCGGCGCTGTCATAGACCGTGCCCGCCCACTCGCCGGTCGCGGTCGAATCCGGGACGCACCCCACGGCAGCCACCGGGATGACCGCGAGAGCCGCGGTGAGCCTCGCGCTCCCCTGACGGGCTCTGGTCATTCCCATGGACTCCGTCTCCCTTGCTCGGCAGCGGACATGGCTTCCGCCCGCCTCGCCGGCCGAACGCCGGCGCATGGCACGATGGGTGCGCGTGTCCTGCATGTGCAAGCGGTTGAGGATGCCGTTCCATGTTGCACTTTGCGACACGCTATCTTCTCTGCCATCGGCCAAGACCACTGTGACACGCTTCATCGAAGGAGACAGCAGTGCCGGACCTTCCACTCCAGGACCGTGTGGCCGTCGTCGCCGGCGCGACGCGCGGTGCCGGACGCGGCATCGCGCGCATGCTGGGCGCAGCGGGCGCGACGGTCTACTGCACAGGCCGCAGCGTCCAGGGCCGGCCCGCCACCCCCGGGCGCCCCGAGACCCTGGAGGAGACCGCGGAGCTGGTTGCGACCGAGGGAGGCCGGGGCATCGCCGTCCGCACCGACCACACCATCGAGCCGGAGGTCGAGCGGCTCTTCGCCCGCGTGCGCGCTGAAGCAGGCCGGCTCGACATCCTGGTCAACGACATCTGGGGCGGCGACGCGCTGACCGAGTGGGGCACGCCCTTCTGGGAACTGTCAACGGCGAAGGGGATGGAGCTGCTCGAGCGCGCCGTTCATACCCACATCATCACCAGCCGCCACGGCGTGCCGCTGATGGTCGAGCGCGACGCCGGGCTCATCGTCGAAGTCACCGACGGCGACACCTCCGGCTACCGCGGCAACCTCTTCTACGACCTGGCGAAGAACGCGGTCGCGCGGCTCGCCTACGCCATGGCCGCCGACCTCCACGCGCACAACGTGACGGCGCTGGCGGTCACCCCCGGGTTCCTGCGCTCGGAGGCGGTGCTCGACCACTTCGGGGTCACCGAGTCCAACTGGCGCGAGGCCATCGAGAAGGACGAGTACTTCGCAGGGTCCGAGACACCGTGTTTCGTCGGCCGCGCGATCGCGGCGCTCGCCGCCGATCCTGACGTCGCCCGGAAGAGCGGCGAGCTCTACTCCAGTTGGGAGCTGGCGAGGGAGTACGGCTTCACCGACGTCGATGGGCGCAGGCCGGAGTGGGGCAGCTTCTTCCTGCGCAAGGTGCGGGGAATCGTGGAACGGGACACCGCGCCGGACGAGATGGACCTCTTCGTCGTGCGGAGCCGGCTCTACCAGGCGGAACTCGATTCGTCCGCAGCCGGGGAGACCGACCGCCTGCGCGCCTGGCTCAGGCGGCACGAGTAAGCCCGATCAGGCTTCCTTCACCCACCTCACCAGTTCGCCAAGGGTGGGCCGCTTCCCCTGCATGAGAATGCCGACGCGGTAAATCCTTCCCGCCACCCACGACGTGCCCACCACGGCCCCGGCCATGAAGACGAGCGACAGCCCCGTCATCCACCAGGGCACCGCTCCCTGCAATGCCCGCGGGAACATCATGATCG
Source organism: Gemmatimonadota bacterium (assembly GCA_022826025.1). GTDB lineage: Bacteria > Gemmatimonadota > Gemmatimonadetes > Longimicrobiales > Gaopeijiaceae > BD2-11. The sequence continues at coordinate 2,829 of JAJDVR010000250.1, forward strand.
GGCTGAAGAATGGAAAGAGCGCTACCCAGTCCATCCACGGCAACGAGCCTCCGCCGAGGGTGGCCGACTGCAGGATCAACGGGATGATGAGGAGCATGATCACCGGGAACTGGGCGTGGCCGGCCTCCTCCTCGGTGGCGCACATGGCCCCGACCGCGGCGAACAGGGACGCATAGAGGAAGTAGCCGAGAAGGAAGAAGACGGTGAGAAGCACTAGGGCGCCCGGTCCCGGCAGGGCCTGCGTGAAGAGCGCGAGGTCCGCGGTCGGTATCCGGACCGCGATGATCGGTGCCGCGACGAGAAGCAGAATGCCGGCGCACGCCGCCCAGATGCCCATCTGGGTCAGCCCCATCGATCCCACGCCGAGCACCTTGCCCAGCAGGAGCCGCCACGGCGTAACCGACGAGATCACGACCTCCACCACCCGGTTCCTCTTCTCGTCGAGGACGGACCGGAGCACGAAGGCACCGTATAGCAGCATCGCCATGTACAGGAAGAAGGCACCTCCGAAGCCGAAGGCCATCCCCGACACCCGGGCCGCCTCGGCCTCCGCCTGGTCCTCCACTTCGACTACCGACTCGAACTCCAGCCGCCCGCCTTCGATGAGCGACCGCAGGCCTTCCCCGGTACTGATCGTGGCCAGGTAGTTGTCGAGCGCGACATCGTTCACCGCGGACTCGAAGAGGGCCACGCGCGTGTTGCCGGGCGAGTCCTTGCCGTGGTAGGCGAACACCCCCTCCGAGAGCGTGAGGTCGTCGAGCACGAGGTAGGCTTCAAGTTCGTCGTCGATGACCTGACGCTCCAGCTCTTCCAGGCTGACCTCCCGGCCCATCACCTCGACATCGTAGCCCAGTCCGTCGAGCCGCTCGGCCACCTCGTCGCCGATGCTTCCCGTGAAGTCCACCAGGGCCAGCTCCCGGTCGGAATCGGCGGCCCGCACAGCAATGAAGATGTTGAGCCCCATGATCCCGATCATGAAGAGCGGAAGCGCGATCGTGCCGATGATGAATCCCTTCGTCCTGACCCGCTCCAGGTACTCCCGCCGCAGCACTACCCAGACCTGCCTCACGGCGCGCCTCCATTCGGCCGCATCGCCGGTTCGGCCGATTCCTCCCCTGCGTGGCGCACGAAGATCTCGTGCAGGCGGGGCTCCAGCACCTCGAAGCGGCGCAGGGT
>JAJDVR010000190.1 GCA_022826025.1 Gemmatimonadota bacterium
CTGCGCCACCGGAACATCCGCGTCAGCCTCATCATGCCCGGGAGCGTCAACACCGGCTTTCGCGGCCAGTCCGCCACGCACGACTGGAAGCTGGACGGGAGCGACGTCGCTCGGGCGGTGACGGATCTGCTGGCCTATCCCGGGCGCGCCCTCCCCAGCCGCATCGAACTCCGGCCCAGCCGACCCGGGCGGAAACAATGACGGCGGGCGGCACAGGTGAGTCACATGGCGAGTCAGACTGAATCGCGGGGGGCCGCCGCATGAAGCGGGCTCTGGTGATCGGGGCCGGCGGCCAGGTGGGCACCGAGCTGGTTGCGGCGCTCCGCGCCTTGTACGGGCAGGAGAACGTGCTCGCGACGGACCTGCGCCGGGAAGCCGCCGCAACGCTGGGCGGACCCTGCGCGCCCCTCGACTGCACGGACGGGGAAGCCGTGCTGGCTGCGATGCGCCGCTTCCGTCCGGACACCGTCTTCCACCTCGCCGCGCTGTTGTCGGTGACGGGAGAGGCACGGCCCCGGCTGGCGTACCGCGTCAACCTGGGCGGGCTGCTCAACGTCCTCGAGGCCGCGCGCGCGGAGGGCCCGGCCGTCTTCTTCGCGAGCACGATCGCCAGCTTCGGCCCCTCCATCCCGCTCGATGTGGTACCGCAGGACGCGGCCCAGCGGCCCACCACCATGTACGGCATCACCAAGGCCGCGGGGGAGATGATCTGCGACTACTACCACCTGCGCTTCGGCGTCGACACCCGCGGCCTGCGCTTTCCGGGGTTGATCTCCCACATGGCCGAGCCCGGAGGCGGCACCACCGACTACGCCGTGGAAGCCCTCCGGGGCGCGGTGGCGCACGGCACCTACACCTGCCCGCTGCGTGCGGACACGCAACTGGACATGATGTACATGCCGGACGCCATCCGGGCCGCGATCGAGCTCATGCAGGCCGACCCGTCGCGGCTGACGCACCGCAACGCCTGCAACGTCACCGCCATGCAGTTCACGCCCCGGTCGCTCGCGATGGAAATCACACGCCACCTGCCGCATTTCCGCATGGACTACCGGGTGGACCCTCTGCGGCAGTCCATCGCCGACTCCTGGCCCCGGCGCATCGATGACTCCGTCGCACGGGAGGAGTGGGGCTGGAGGGAGCAGTACGATCTCGCCGCCATGACCGCGGACATGATCGCAAACCTGCGGCGGCCGAGATCCGCACCCGCCGCATTTCCAACCACCGTCTGACCGCCCTGGACGTCCCGGAGACCCCATGCCCCTCGACCGCCTGACCGACGTACTGGACGGCCACGTCCGCGAACTCGAACGGAAGGGCACCGCCAAGGGCGCGGAGGCCGTGGTCACGGGCGTGGAGATGCCACGCGGGGAACGCGGACCCCGAATACGATTGGAGGGCGAGGGCGAGCGCCCCTTCATCCGTCTCAACTCCAACTCCTACCTGGGGATGGGCCTGCGGTCCGACGTCATCGCGGCGGAGGAAGCCGAGGCGCGCGCCTCCGGGGCCGGCCCGGGGGCGGTGCGCTTCATCAGCGGAACCTACGCCGCGCACGTGGAGCTCGAGCGCCGGCTGGCCCGCTTCCACGGGCGCGACGAGGCCATGCTCTTCTCCTCCGCCTACGCCGCGGTGGTGGGTTGCCTGGTCCCGCTCATCGACCCGGGGACAGCGCTCATCTCCGACGAGCTCAATCACAACTCCATCATCAACGCGGTCCGCCTCGCACGTCCCCTGTCGAAGGTGGTATACCCGCACCTCGACATGCACGCGCTGGACCGGGCCCTCGCGCGGGCGGCCGGGAAGGCCCGCCGCGCCATCGTGGTGACCGACGGCATCTTCAGCATGCGCGGCGTGCACGCGCCCGTAGACGAGATCATGGAGATCGCCCGCCGCCACGACCGCAACTTCCCCGAGAACGTGGTGGTGGTGCTCGACGACTCCCACGGCGTCGGCGCCATCGGCGCGACCGGGCGGGGCACCGAGGAATACACCGGCTCCCCTCCGGTGGACGTCCTGGTGGCCACCCTGGGGAAGGCGCTCGGGGTCAACGGCGGCTACGTGGCGACCAACGCCGCGCTGGTGCGCTATCTGCGGGAGAGCGCCCCGTTCTACATCTACTCCAACCCGATCACGCCCGGGGAGGCGAGGGCCGCGCTGAAGGCGCTGGAGATTCTCGACAGCGAGGAGGGGCGGCAGCTGCTGGATCGCTTGCGCGCGCTTACCCGGCGCTTCGAGGATGGCCTGGTGCGGCTCGGCATCGAAGTACTGAAGGGGGAGCACCCGGTGGTTCCGCTGATGATCCGCAACACGGCGCGCACCCATGAACTGGTGCGCCATCTGCGCGACCACGGTATCCTGGCCACCGGTCTGGCCTTTCCGGTGGTGCCGCGCGGAGACGAGGAGATTCGCGCCCAGATCAACGCCGACCACACCGAGGCCGACATCGACTACGTGCTGCACGTTCTGGCGAATCGTCCGGCGGCGGCGAGCGCGTGAGCCGGGACACGGAAACCCGGGGACATCCGATGGCAAAAACGGAAGCCGGCAAACCCCGTGGCGTCGCCAGGGGCACGCCCGGACGCGGGAAGGGACGGACACCGGGACGCGAAGACGGACGCGCACCGGGACGCGACTTCGTGCGCGAGATCGTCGCCGCGGACCTGGCGAGCGGCAAGCACGGGGGCCGGGTCGCCACCCGGTTCCCGCCCGAGCCCAACGGCCTGCTGCACATCGGCCACGCCAAGGCCATCTGCCTCGATTTCGGGGTCGCCGCCGAAAACGGGGGAACCTGCAACCTGCGCTTCGACGACACCAACCCCGAGACCGAAGAAGCCGGCTACGTCGAGGCCATCAAGCGCGACATCCGCTGGCTGGGCTTCGAGTGGAGCGAGCTGCGCCACGCCTCCGACTACTTCGAGCAGCTCTACGACTACGGTGTCCACCTTATCGAGAAGGGCTCGGCGTACGTCGACAGCCTGAGCGAGGAGGAGATCCGCGCCCACCGCGGCACGGTGACCGAGCCCGGGCGGCCCAGCCCCTGGCGGGATCGTCCCATGGAGGAGAGCCTCGACCTCTTCCGGCGCATGCGCGCGGGCGAGTTCGAGGACGGCGCGCACGTGCTGCGCGCCCGCATCGACATGGCATCGCCCAACATGATCATGCGGGATCCGGTGCTCTTCCGGATCCGCCGGGCGCACCACTACCGCACCGGAGCGGAGTGGTGCATCTACCCCATGTACGACTTCGCGCACTGCCTCTCCGACTCCATCGAGGGCATCACCCACTCGCTGTGCACGCTCGAGTTCGTGAACAACCGGGCGATCTACGACTGGCTGCTGGAGGAAGTGGAGGCGCCCGAGCCCGTGCCCCGGCAGTACGAGTTCGCG
>JAJDVR010000180.1 GCA_022826025.1 Gemmatimonadota bacterium
TTCGCCGCGGTGTTCGGCGGGACACGCTCCCAGATCTCGGGCCCCACGGGGCCGATGTCGGTGGCGATGGCAGTCATCGTCACGATGCACGCGGAGAGCATCGGCGAGGCGCTGACGATCGCCATGATGGCAGGGGTGATCCAGATCCTGCTGGGCGTGCTGCGGATCGGGCGCTTCGTCTCGTACACGCCGTACTCGGTGACATCCGGGTTCATGTCGGGGATCGGGATCATCATCATCCTGCTGCAGACGCTGCCCTTCCTCGGCTGGGCTGTGCCCACGGGCGGGCCCCTGAAGGCGATCCAGTCGTGGCCGGACGTGCTGGGGGACGTCAACTTCGAGGCACTCTGGATCGCCACGCTCACCCTGTTGGTGGGCATCTTCTGGCCGCAACGGTTCCGGAAGTACCTGCCGCCGACCCTGGCGGCGCTCATCGTGGGGACGGTCATCGGGGTAATCTGGCTGACGAACAGCCCGATCATCGGGGACATCGGACCGGTGCCCCGCGGACTGCCCGACTTCGGCCTGCCGACGTTCGATCCGGGCTTCCTCGCGAGCGCGGCGCAGCCGGCGATCACGCTGGCCCTGCTGGGGTCGATCGACAGCCTGCTGACGTCGCTGATCGCGGACTCGATGACGCGCACGCAGCACAACCCGAACAAGGAGCTGGTCGGGCAGGGGATCGGCAACGTCGCGGCCGGGCTCTTCGGGGGACTGGCGGGAGCGGGAGCGACGCCGGGCACGGTGGTGAACCTGCGGGCGGGAGGAAGGACGCCCGTCTCGGGGGTTCTGCGGGCGCTCATCCTGCTCGCGCTCGTGCTGGGGCTGGGGCCGCTGGCGGAAGAGATCCCGCAGGCGGTCCTCGCCGGCATCCTGATGAAGGTGGGCTGGGACATCATCGACTGGCGCTTCATCACGCGGTTGTTACGGGTCCAGCGGGAGCACCTGCTGGTGATGCTGATGACGCTCGGCCTGACGGTGTTCCTGGACCTGGTGACGGCGGTGGCGATCGGGCTGATCGCGGCGGGCATGGCCAGCGCCCGCCAGTTCGAACGGCTGCAGCTCGACAGCGTGGTCTCGGTGCCCCTCCTGGACCGCAGCTTCTTCCGTGGTGACGAGAGCGCCGGCGACGTGGACGCGTTCTCCGCGCGGGTGGGGCTGGTGGCGCTGCGGGGGAGCTTCACGGTTGCGTCTTCGAACAAGCTGATCAGCACCATCAGCGTGGACATCCGCGACCACGAGGTAGTCATCCTCGACTTCTCGGAGACGGTCTACCTGGACGACAGCGCCGCGCTGGTGGTCGAGCAGCTCATCGATACGGCCATCGCCCAGGACACGGAGGTGGTGGTGATGGGTCTGGCGGGGCCGCCGCTCCAGACCGCGGAGGCGCTGGACGTGCTCGATCGTGTGCCGGACGACCGCCTCGCCGCGAACCTCGACGAGGCCCGGGTGATCGCGCGGCGGCTGCTGGACCTGTAGGGGGTGGCTGGCCCGCCCTCGGGGCAGGGGAGGGGGCGGCCGTGGTATGATCTCCCCGTTCCGAAATTCATACCGAGGCCTTCATGCGCATCTCCGAGCGAGGCCAGATCACCATCCCCAAGCCCCTGCGCGACCGCTACGGCATGGGTCACAACGTGGAAGTTGAGATCACGCCGACGGACGACGGGCTGCTCATCCGAAAGCGAACGGCAGGCGATGACGCTATCGACCGCGTCTACGGGATCCTGAAGCGCATCGAAGGGAAGGGCCTGCCCATCGACGATGTGGACGAGTACATCGAGGACATTCGAGGCCGGTGATTACCGCCGTCGACACCAATGTCCTCCTGGACGTATTTGTTCCTGATGAGCGATGGGGGCGGCAGTCCGCCGACCGGCTGAGGAGCGCCTACGCTTCGGGCGCGGTGGTCGTTTGCGAAGTCGTCTACGCAGAGCTCGTACCCGCCTTCGGGGACCGTGCGGAGCTGGAAGAAGCGCTCGCGCAGCTCAACGTGACCATCTCGCCGCTGAACAGCCCAATCGCCTACGAGGCGGGCGTCCGCTGGATGCGGTACCGCCGCGCGGGGGGCTCCAGGACACGCATCCTGCCCGACTTCCTCATTGGCGCCCACGCCCTCGCCGCGGCCGACACCTTCCTGACGAGGGACGAGGGGTTCTTCGCGACATACTTCCCCGACCTGCCGAAGGCCTGACCCGGCCTGCGATTGCGCCCCGCGCGGTGGTGAAGTGACCACCCGCTGCCAGCTTGAAGGACTCTCCAGGGTGTGTATGCTGGTTACACATCCCCTGTTGGAGTCGCGAGTGGCGCGCGTGCAACTGGTCATCCCGGACGAAGAGCGAGATCGCTTCGTCCACCAGGCCCGCCGCGAAGGCATGACCTTCAGCGCCTGGCTACGCGAGGCCGCCCGCGAACGGCTGGCGCGCCACCGAACATCGAAGCGCTTCGAGTCGGATGCCGACCTCGAGGCCTTCTGGCGGGAGCTGGATGCACAGCCGGGCCCGGAGCGGGAACCGGACTGGGAAGACCACCTGAAGACGATCAACGAGTCTCGTAGCAGGGGCGCGCCGGACACGTGATCTTCGTCGACACGAACGTTTTCATGTACATGGCCGGGTCAGCCCATCCCCTGCAGGAGGAGGCGCGGCGCTTCTTCGCCGAATCCCTTCGCACTCGCACGCCCCTCTACACGTCGGCGGAGGTAGTGCAGGAGATGCTGCACGCCTACCTGCCGGTTGCCAGGCACGAGAAATTCGAAGCATGCCTCCGCTTGATCGAGAGGCTCGACATTGAGGTGTGGGCACTGGAGGTCGAGGACGTGACCCTTGCCCGTGAGCTGCACGACCAGCACCCGTCGCTCTCAGTCCGCGACCTCTGCCACCTGGCCAGCTGCCGCCGCCGGGGTGTGCGCGAGATCAAGACCTTCGACGAAGCGCTGCATGCGGTCGCAGGCCCCGAGGAGGGGTAGCGACGGGGCCGGGGTAACTGCCTCGCCCGGGCCAGCCCCTTGGCCCTTCCTCCCCTAGGATCGGGGGATGGGCGAGGCTGTCATCGAGGCGCGCGGGCTGCGCAAGCGGTACGGGGAGGTCGAGGCGGTGCGGGGGATCGACCTGCGCATCGAGCGGGGCGAGGTGTTCGCGCTGCTCGGTCCGAACGGGGCGGGGAAGACGACCACCGTCGAGATCCTCGAGGGGCACCGGACGCGGTCGGGGGGCGAGGTGAGCGTGCTCGGCTTCGACCCGGGCCGGAACGAGGTGGCGCTCAAGGAGCGCATGGGCATCGTCCTCCAGCACACCGGCCTCGAGCCGTACCTGACCGTCGCGGAGACGGTCGACATGTTCCGGGGGTTCTACCCGCGGCCCCTGCCCCTGGACGAGGTTCTCGAAGTCGTGGGCCTGGAGGAACAACGCGACCGGCGCGTGCGGCGGCTCTCGGGTGGTCAGCAGCGCCGCCTGGACGTGGCCGTGGGGCTCGCCGGGGATCCAGAGCTGCTCTTCCTGGACGAGCCCACGACCGGTTTCGACCCGACCGCGCGGCGGGGGGCGTGGACGATGATCCGGAACCTTCGCACGCTCGGGAAGACGGTCCTGCTGACGACCCACTACCTGGACGAGGCGCAGGCGCTCGCCGACCGCGTGGCGATCATGGTGCGGGGCGAGATCGTGGCCGAGGACACGCCCGCGGGGCTGGTCTCGGCCGACGCGGATGCGGTCATCCGCTTCCGTGCGCCGGCGGGCGTCGACCTTCCGGACGGCCTCGGCCTGCGCGAGGCGGCGGAGGGGCTGGTCGAGGCGCGCACGGCGGCCCTCACGCGCGACCTTCACGCCCTGACGAGCTGGGCGCTGGCGGAAGGCATCGCGCTGGAGGACCTGACGGTCAGCCGGCTCTCGCTGGAGGACGTGTTCCTGCGGCTCACCGACGAATCCGCCGAGGTGGCGCCGTGAA
>JAJDVR010000160.1 GCA_022826025.1 Gemmatimonadota bacterium
AGGGGTGCCTCGACCGGAGCGCCGGTGGCGTCGCGTACGTCCCTGCCCAAGCGGCAGACGCCCCGGCGCCCGGTCGATGGCACGGGGGAGCGTGCCCCGCGCTGTGCCATGCGTCTACGGGCATTGCGCCCGTCGCGCGTAGGATATTGCCCCGATCATGCGTACGCCGGAGGCGTATCGGATGCCTGCACTCCCGCTTCGATGGTGGCTGAAGCTGCCCGCCCGGCCGGAATGAACGCCGATGCCGGCCGCGCGGCGGCGGCGGCTGCGCCGCCGTCAGCTCCGGGCGGCTCCGTCTCCGTCGGCGGAGGACTCGCACAGGCCGTCAACCCGCGCAAGCAGCTCCTCGCCCGTCTCGCACTCGAGCAGCCACTCGCCGACCTCGCCCGCCCGCTCCGGGTCGGCAATCTCCGCCAGCCGCCCGGCCAATCGCTCCGCCGTCTCCGCTCCGAACTTCCGCGCCGCCAGCCGGCGCATCAGGCCGATCTCGCCTTCCGCGCGCCACTGCACGGTCCAGTCGATCACCTTGTCGTCCAGCATGGTTCCTGCCTCCCTTGGGTTCGTCAGTGGCGGCAGCTCCGCCCCCGGACAGTACATCGGCAGATGTACCACCCCCAACCACTTCCAGAATGCCTTGAGCAACCCGTCGTTCTCAGGCTCCCACAGTCGTGCGACCAAGCTCTGGAACTGCCGCCCCATCGTCGCGGGGTCGCGGCTGCTAGCCAAGCGAACGAGCTCCGCCATTCGGTTGCGTCCCTTGGGCAGGACTCCAGTATAGCCGCCCACGTCGAGCACGAAATGGCGCTGCGACGGCTGATAGGGGGCGAGAAGCGCTCCGTGCGGTGCCAGCAGCGGCGCGATCTCCGCGCGCGGCGCCCACTGCCCGCGGCCGTGGTAGAGAACGACGAAGAGCACCGGGGGGAGAGGCTTCGAGGGGGCGTTGCGCAGCGACTCCTGATACAGCAGCACGGTATAGTCGAGGATGCGTACCGCCATGGTCCGGTCCACCGTGGACTGGAACTCCAGGCACACCATCACGTCGAGATGCCGGTCGCGGCCCCGCACGCGCCAGACCCGGTCCTGAAGACGTTCGCGCAGGCCATCGCTCACGGAAGCTGCGGACCAAGGGGCGAGGGTAGCGAGGTCGAGGTCGGTGGCCCATTCGCGGAGTATGAATCCGGCGAGCAGGTCGCGCACCAGGTCGGGGAAGGAAAACAGGCGCTTCCAGGCGCGGTCGTGCGGGATCACGGGCAGGGGCTCCGGGCGTCGTCGGGTGCCTCGACCGGAGCGCCGACGGCGTCGCGCACGTCTCTGCCGAGGCGGCCGCTGCCCCGGCGCCCGGTCGATGGCTTCGGGGAGCGTGCCTCGCGCCGAGCCGTGCGTCTACGGGCATTGCGCCAGTCATGCGTAGGAATTCCGCCCGCTCGTGCGTACGCCGGAGGCGGACCGGATGCCCGCGCCTCCGCTTCGGTGTTGCCCGCCGCCGCTCGACCGCCCAGGATGAACGCCCGTGCCGGCCGCGTAGCGCCGGCCGCGCCGCTCGTGGGCGAGACCCTGCCCGGGTGGGGCGAGGCGCTCGGCCTCACCCGGCCGGCCACCTCCATCACTACCCGGGACCATCAAGGTCACCCCGCGATGGCTCGCGAAGCGAACGCCGAGAGGAGGCCGTTCCCTTGCCACCGTCAAAGGTTGCAGAGGAGCGGGGCATGAAGGCCATCGCCGCCGCGACCGCCATCCACTTTCGCGGAGAGCTGCGGCGCGCGCGAGAGAGGGCGCTCTCGGACGGGGAAGGCTATCAGCCCATCCTGTTCTCGGTGGAACGCCTCGGCAGACAGTTGTGGCCGAACAGCAACGGGCTGGGTGGATTCGCCGGTGGTTTCCAGGGACTGGTCAAGGAGCACCATCCATTGGCGGGCAAGGGTGCGGACGACCACGAGCTCACATTCGCGCAGCGATACGACATCGTGCGCGAAGCGAGAAACGACGCAATGCACATCGGCGCGTTCGATCTGATGTGAAGCCAATGGCCGGATGCCGGACGACGCCTTCTCCCAGCCCGACCTGCGAAGTCACCGGGCCACGGAGCCGCGCCGACCGAATGCCATCGCAGAGGCGCGCACCCGCCATCGGCGAACGAGTGGACGAGAGAGACGGGACTGGGATTCGATGAACACGATGCCGATCACGGCGGTAACCGCAACGCGGACGGAGCGCGCTGGGGTCGCGCGGTCGCGCGTTCGCCCCGCGTGGCTCCGCGACGCCCGCTTCGACAGTGCGTTCATCCTCGGGGGGATCGGGCTCGCGCTCCTCTCCGGCACGGTGATCGTGATCGAGCCGTCGCTGTTCTACCCGATCCTGCTCCTGGATATCTGGGTCCTCGGATACCACCACGTGATCTCCACCTTCACCCGGATCTGCTTCGACCGGGCGAGCTTCGAGGAGCGCGGGTGGCTGATCACGCACCTCCTTCCCATCGTCGCCTTGGCCACCGTTCTCGTCGCCTGGCAGATCGGCCTCTGGGTCATCGTCACCATCTACTTCTACTGGCAATGGTGGCACTACGCCCGGCAGAGCTGGGGCGTGTCCCGAGCGTACCGTCGGGCCGACCCCGCCGCCCTCTACGAAGACGGCTGGCTGGACCGGGCCATCTTCTACTCGGTCCCGGTCTATGGGATCCTGAATCGGTCGAGCGAAGGCCACACCCATTTCCTCGGCATGGAGCTGTGGACGGTGCCCGTCCCCGCCCCCGTCGCGAGCCTTGCGGGGTACGCGGCCGCCGCCCTGCTGGCGGTGTGGGCCGCGAGAAGGCTCGTCGCCATCGCCCAGGGGCGCCTCGCGGCGGTGCACACCCTGTACCTGCTGACCCACATCGCGATCTTCAGCGTCGCCTACGTGTGGCTCGACGACATCACCTTCGGCTTCCTCATGATCAACATCTGGCACAACTGCCAGTACATCCTCTTCGTGTGGATGCAGAACCGCCGCCGCTTCGAGAAGGGCATCGACCCCCGGGCGCCTGTCCTCTCGTACCTCAGCCAGCCGGGGCGGATCTGGCTCTACCTGCTGGCCTGCACCGCGATCGCGGGAGCCGTGTACGGCGGCCTGCTCCAGGCTATCGACTGGCTCTTCTTCGCCGGCCTCTCCGCCACCCTCGTCCTCTACCAGATCGTCAACTTCCACCACTACATCGTCGACGCCATCATCTGGCGCACCCCCAAGCCCACCCCGCTCCGCCCCCCGGCCCCCGCAAGCTGACGCGGTGGGTACGGCATCCAAACCAGACGGCAGATATACGGCGATGACATTCCATTACTTCGGCTACGGCTCGAACATGTTGACGGAACGTCTGCGTGCTCGTTGCCCGAGCGCCAAGCCCATCGGTGTCGCCGAAGCCCCCGATCACGTCCTTGAGTTCAGCAAGCGAAGCACGGATGGCTCCGGGAAGGCGACTCTCGGACGCTCGGCGGGGAGCGGCGAGTGTTCCTTCGGCGTGGTGTTCGAGATCCTGGAATCCGAGCGAACGGAACTGGACAAGGCCGAAGGCACCGAGGACGGCGGCTATCAGCGATGCGACGGCTTCCCCGTCCGACTCGTCAAGGATGGTAAGTGCCTCTCCACGAGCTGCTATCTCGCTACCGACCGCGACGATTCCCTGAACCCCTACGACTGGTATCTGGCGCTGACGATCGCCGGAGCCGTCCGACACGGGCTGAACGATGACTACATCGCCCCGCTGAAACGGACCCCCTACATCGTAGACAACGATCGCGAACGCCCCTCACGCCGAAAGGCTGTCAAAGCACTCCGCAAGGCGGGTTCTGGCGACTATTGCCAGCTTTTCCAGACTACGTGACGGAATGGCGGTAAACATGAGACGAGAAAATGTCAGCGAGGAAATGGAAAGGCTCGTTCTCGTCAGGCGTGCGCCGCCGTTCGCGCCGGCGTCACCCAGGCGCGGCGCCGTTCCCGTTGGCGGTGGACTCGCAGAGTCGCGCCACCCGGTCGAGCAGTTCCTCCCCGCTCTCGCAATCGAGGAGCCACTCGCCGACCTCGACCGCCCGCTCCGGGTCGGCTATCTCCGCCAGCCGCCCGGCCAAGCGCTCGGCCGTCTCCGCCCCGAATTTCCGCGCCGCCAGCCGGCGCATGAACGCGACCTGCCCTTCGGCTCGGCCTTCCGCTCGACTCCGCTCCAACTGCGGGGCGAGTTGCTGTTCTGCCCAGCGAGCGACCTGTTCGCGCATGACTTCGTTCGGCATGGTCTTTCCCTCGTTCAAGTCGTCGAGAATCGGCAAGTCCACCTTCGGCAAATCGTGTTGCTTGCGTGCCTGTTCGTACCACACGAGGAAGGCGCCCAGCAACCCCGTCTGCGAGGGCGCCAGCTCCTTGATCAGCGCCCCCAGCACCGACGCCACCGCCTGCGTATCGCGGCAATGCGCGAGCCGAATCAGCGCCGCCATCAGGTTGCGCCCTTGGGGCAAGGGGCCGGTATGGTGGCCCACGTCGAGCACGAAGTAGCGCTGCGACGGCTGGTAGGGGGCGAGGCGCTCGCCGCTCGGGGCGCACAGCCCGGCCACGTCCTCCTTGGCCCGCCATCGCTTCCTCCCGTGGTAGAGCACGATGGGGAGCACCGGCGGGAGGGGCTCGGGCTTGACGCGCCGGTGCCGGCCCTTGCGGTCCTTGCCGCCGGACTCAGCCTTGGCGGCCCGGCGCAGCTCCCGGTTGCGCAGCAGCTCCTGATAGAGCAGCGTCGAGTAATCCAGCACCCGCACCGCCATGGTCCGGTCGACGGTGGACTGGAACTCCAGGCACACCATCAGATCGAGGCGCCGGTCGTGGCGGCACGCCCGCCACACCCGGTCCTCGAACCGTTCGCGCAGGGAGTCGCTCACGAAGCTGGCCGACCCGGGCTCCAGGGTGGCGAGCTCGAGCGCCTCGTTCCATTCCGGGAGGACGAACCCCGAGAGCAGGTCGCGCACCATGTCGGGGAAGGAGAAGAGCAGCTTCCAGGCGGCGTCGTGCGGGGTAGCCATGGACGGGGGCTCCGGGCGAGGGGTGCCACGACCGGAGCGCCGGCACCGTCCTCCGTGTCCCTGCCGAGGCGGCAGCCGCCCCGGCGCCGGGTCGATGGCTCCTGGGAGCATGTCTCGCGCGGCGCCGTACGTCTACGGGCATTGCGCCCGTCGTGCGTAGGATTTCCGCCCGATTGTGTGTACGTCGGAGGCGGACCGGATGCCCGCACTCTCGCTTCGATAGTGACTGACGCCGCCCGTCCGATCAGGATGAACGCCGGTGCCGACCGCGTAGCGCCGACCGCGCCGCCGTCACCCCGGCGCGGCGCCCTCTCCGTTGGCGGAGGACTCGCAGAGGCCCTCCACCCGGGCGAGCAGCTCCTCCCCGCTCTCGCAATCGAGGAGCCAATCACCGACCTCGACCGCCCGCTCCGGGTCGGCGACCTCCGCGAGCCGCTCGGCCAGCCGTTCCGCCGTCTCCGCCCCGAACTTCCGCGCCGCCATCCGGCGCACGACCTCGACCTGGCCCTCGGCCCGGCCCTCGGTTCGACCTTCTACCCGACCTTCGTCCCTGAGCTTTGCCGACCAGTCCATCCCCACTTGCTGCAACATGGTTATCGCCTCCCTCACGTTTGCCAGATTCGGCACCTCCATCTCGATCCGGTGCATCGGAAAATGCACCTGACCGAGCCAGGCCAAGATGGCCTTGAGCAGGCTGTCATACTTCGGCTCCGGCCACCTCGCGGAGATGTCGCGGAGCTCTGCGGCCACCACCTCCGGGTCGGGAGTGCGCGCGAGCCTGACCAGCTCCGCCATCCAGTTGCGCCCCCCGGGCAGGGGGCCAGTATAGCGACCCACGTCGAGCACGCAGTGGCGCTGCGACGGCTGATACGGCGCGCGGGGTGCACCCGGCGCAGCGCAGAGCCCCGCGACCTCCCCTTCCGCCTTCCATTCCCCCGCGCCGTAGTACATCACGATGGGAAGCACCGGGGGGAGCTCGGCGGAGGAACGGCGCAGCCGGTCCTGGTACAGCATCGCGGTATAGACCAGAACGCGCACCGCCATGGCCCGGTCCACCGTGGACTGGAACTCGATCGTCACGAGGACGGAGCCCGGTACGCCGCGCAGGCCCACTTCCCAAACCCGGTCCGGGTGCCGCTCCCGGCCATCGTCAGTGACTTGTCCCTCGGACTGGCGCGTCATCGCGGAGAGGTTGAGGTCGCTCACCGACTCGGAGGGGAGGAATCCTGTGAGCAGGCCGCGCACCATCTCCGGGTACGAGAAGAGCAGCTTTCAGGCGCGGTCGTGCAAGGTAGCCATGGGCGGGGGCTCCGGGCGAGGGGTGCCTCGACCGGAGCGCCGGTGGCGGCCCGCGCGTCCCTGCCTGGGCGGCAGCCGCCCCGGCGCCCGGTCGATGGCTCGGGGGAGCGTGCCCCGTGCCGCGCCGCGCGTCTACGGGCATTGCGCCCGTCGTGCGTAGGATTTTGCCCCGATTGTGCGTAC
>JAJDVR010000031.1 GCA_022826025.1 Gemmatimonadota bacterium
ATTCGATGCGGTGCTCCCGATGTGTTGGTACGGCGAAAACGGACGTGAGGCAAACGGCAAGAATGGCAGATCGTGCAGTCCTGATTGAACTTACGTAACTCCTTGCCGTGATTCCCAACACTCATGCCTTGCCAGCCCGGCGCCTCCCCGCTCTCGGTGCTCGGGCGGATTCATCCACGGACTGCTCAACGGAGGGATAGCCGCACCGTGAAGACCACAACCACCCTCGCGGCAGCCCTCGCGGGCGCGTTGCTGGCCCCCGTCGCGGCCCGCGTCCCTGGCCCGACCCCGGCCCCTCGCCACGCCATCCCCGCCCCCGCCGACTCCCCCGTCGCCGACGCGGCCATGCGCGGCGACATCACCGCGGTGCGCGAACTGCTCTCCGACGGCGCCGACGTCAACGCCGCGCAGGGAGACGGCATGACCGCGCTGCACTGGGCCGCCGAGCGCGGCGACCCGGATCTCGCGCGGATGCTCCTCTACGCGGGGGCGGCCATCGAGCCGGTCACCCGCATCGGCGGCTACACGCCGCTGCACGTGGCGGCGCGGAGCGGGAGCGCCCCTGTTGCCACCCTCCTCCTCGACGCCGGCGCCGACCCGGCCGCCACCACCGGCGCGGGCACCACCCCGCTCCACCTCGCCGCCGCCGCCGGCTCGGCCGAGCTGGTCACGGCCCTCGCGGAGCGGGGCGCCGACCCGAACGTGCAGGAGGCCGTGTGGGCCCAGACGCCACTCATCTTCGCGGCGGCCGCGAACCGCGCCGACGCCATTCGCGCGCTGCTCGCCGCCGGGGCCGACCCAGCCGTCCCCAGCAGGGTCGAGGATCTGCAGACCATCTCCGCGCTGGACCGCCGCGCTGGCCAGCGCCGCAACGATGCGGTCGCGGCGCTCACGGGCGGCAACCGCGCGCCCACCGCGAGTGAGTTCCAGGCGGCGGTGCGGTCGTCGCGGGCGGTCTACGAGGAAGGGCTCCCCGAGCCCGAGGAAGACGAGGAAGAGGAGGAGCAGCAGAGCACCCGGCGCCCGAGCATCACGGGCAAGGGTGGGCTCACGGCCCTCCTGCACGCGGCCCGCCAGGGGCACACCGAGGCGGCCGAAGCGCTCCTCGACGGGGGCGCGGCCATCGACCAGGCCTCGCTGAGCGACGGCACGACCCCGCTCCTCATGGCCACGATCAACGGCCAGTTCGACCTTGCGCTGAAGCTCATCGAGCGGGGCGCCGACCCGAACGTCGCCTCCACGCTCAACAGTGCGACCCCTCTCTGGGCGGCCGTGAACGCACGCTGGCAGCCCCGCACCCGCTACCCCCAGCCCCAGGAGATGGGCCTCCAGAAGGCCACCTATCTGGACGTGATGGAGGCGCTCCTCGAAAAGGGCGCCGACCCGGATGTCCGTCTCACGGTCCACCCCTGGTACATGGTGTACAGCGGGTGCGGCAACGGCAACTGCGGCCTTGTCAACACAGCGGGGGCAACGCCCTTCTGGCGAGCGGCCTACGCGACCGACGTCGCCGCGATGCGCCTGCTCGCGGAGCACGGCGCGGATCCCGCGCTTGCCACCCTCGCGCCCGCCCCCCGCCGCCGCCTCACCCCCGACGAGCAGCTGGCCCGCCGGAACCGGACGGAACTCGACTCCGATTCGACCTGGGCCGAGCTGGCCGACTCCGCCCGCACCGCGCTACTTGAGTCCGTCCGGGACGACCTGCCTGAGGACCAGCGCGGGGACTTCCCCGACGATCTGTTGGCCGCCGCGGACGACGAGACGCGCGCACACCTGGTCCGGGCCGCCGAGGTGGCGGATTCGCTCCGCGCCCTCGAGCCGGACGTCTCGGGCTTCCCCCCGGTTCCGGCCGGCGGGCCGGGCGTGTGGCCCATCCATGCGGCGTCGGGTGTCGGCTACGGGGAAGGGTTCGCGGGCAACGCGCACCGGCACGCGCCGGACGGGTGGCTGCCGGCCGTGCGCTACCTCGTCGAGGAGCTGGGCGCCGACGTGAACCAGCGCGACCACAACGGGTACACGGCACTCCATCACGCGGCCGCGCGCGGTGACCACGCCGTCATCCTCTACCTCGTGGAGCAGGGGGCGGACATCGAGGCCGTCAGCCGCCGCGGACAGACGGTGGCCGACCTTGCCAACGGACCCGTGCAGCGGGTCTCGCCGCGACCGGCTACCGTGGTGCTGCTGGAAAAACTGGGGTCAAGGAACAGCCACAACTGCCGGACCTGCTGAGGGCAGGACGTTACCGCCTCCGCTCAGCGCGGCAGCAATACGATCGGTACCGCTCTTGTCCGCCTGGCTCCCGTCGACGGATCGGTGACCTCGACGACGAGCTGGAGCGGGCCCGGGCGCTCGTTGCGGAGGTCCAGATCGAAGTAGTGGTGTCCCGTGGGCGCCTCCGACTCGACGGTGATCTCGATGGCGGCACGTCCGCCCGACTCCGGCCGGGCGAGTTGCTCGGGCGTGGCCGGGCCGGTGTAGGGCACGACCAGCACGCGCAGGTCGTAGTTGCCGGTCTCGCCGTCGGCCACGCCCGTCGGGTGATAGATCTCCATGTAGACGCGCACGGGATCGGCAAGCCAGAACCGTGTGGCGGGCAGCACCGGCAGCGGGAGACTGTCGACCCCGACGACGGACTCCGGAGCTATACCCACGATCAGGTCGCTCAGTTCGAACTCGACGGCGTCACGGCGCAGCGGGCGCTCGACCGCGAAGTGCAAGTGGCCCGGCAGCACGCCGACCTCTTCGGCGTCATCGAGGTCCTGGCCCTCGATGACGTGCTCCGCGGCGACGGTCAGGTGCCCGATCTGGAAGGCGTGGCGCATATCCAGCAGGGAGACGTTCCCTTCGATGTCCAGTTCGACCATGATCGCCCGCGCCACCTCGTTGAGGTCCTCGTCCCGCGCGATCACCGTGTGGGTGGCGGAAAACGGCGCGAGCGTGACGCCGCCGCCACGCAACTCGTCTCTGTCGACCTCGGGCCTCCAGAGGGGGGAGGACACCGCCAGCACGAGCAGGCGCGGGTCCCGGCCGACGAGCACGCGCGCCAACTGGGCGGAGAGCGCGCTCTTGCGGGAGTCGTCGAAGTTGGAGTGCGCGGGCTTCTTGGACCGCTGCGCCTCCCAGGTGTCCTCCATCGAGTGCTGCGCCGAACGCGCTTCGAGCAGCCCCTGGGAGGGCTGCCTGCCCTCGCCCCACAGCCTCTCCAGTTCGGCAAGGCGGTTGCCGTAGGGGCCGCCCATCTTCCCCAGTTCGATGTAGTAGAAGAGTTCCAGATAGTACTGGGCGCGGATTCCGTTGATTCTCGTGGTCCTCGCGCTGGGTCCGATGATCTCGCTGAGTCCCTTGACGTATTCGAAGGGGCCGGTCTGGTCCACGTTGCCGAAGAGGAAATACGTGAACGCGGGGGGCTCGATGTTGGCGAACCGCCAGATCTCGTAACGGGGATTCAGGTCTACGCCGACGATATCACCAATGTCCACCCCCCGGGTCTGGGCGTCGAAGGCGGTAATCACGAGGGTCCCCGCGGTGATCCGGTCGGGCAGTCCGTACTTGACGTAGAAGACGCCCCGGTCGTCGGTCCGGAACGGCGAACTGTAGTTGTAGATGTAGTTGCGGCGCGCGTGCACGATCCGTTCCCAATGCTCGAACAGACGCTCGTTGAGCGGAGTGGTCGGCGTGGGATCCCGCTCGATCCAGAATCGCTTGATCGCCCTGGCCAGCCCGGCGGGGTCGGCCTCGCCTCTGCGCAGCCACGAGTCCTCGCTCAGCGAGTCGATGAGGGCGAAGGTGCGCCGGCCCTCTGCCAGGATCTCGTTTCGGATTTCTTCACTGGGCACGCTTCTGCCTGAAAACGCCCGGTCGAAGATCTGGGAGGCGACCTCCCGGTACTCGTCCAGGCCGTGCTCCACGGTGGCCTCGACGAACGCCACCCCGATGCGGGGATCCTCCGCTCCGGCGGCCCACAGGCTGTCCTGCAGCCCCACCCAGAGGATCAGCGCGCCCTCGGGGTTGCCGGCCCTGATCAGCTCCCGCCCGCGCTCGTAGGCGTCCTGCGGCGGCTCCTGCCATTCCGCCCCGGCGGCCCACCCCGGCAGGCCCTCGTGCCAGGTGGAAGTGGCCGCCGGCGCCGCACCCGGCACCGCCAGGATCAGGCAGCCCGCAAAGCCGAGAGCCGAAGTGGCGCGTCCAATACCCATGTCAACCTCGCTAGTACACGATGTATCCCGCCGAGACCTCGAAGCGCAGCTCGTTGTACCACTGGCCGTGGACGTGATCGGTGCTGCTCCCGTACCGCCCCGTGCCGGCACTCGTCAGCGCGTTCAGGATCAGTGGTCCCGGCGTCATCTGGAGTCCGAGCCCCAGTCGCAGGTATACGTGCGGCGCCGGGTTGTCGTAGAGCGTCACGATGGTCCGGCAGATCAGCGGGTCCGGCGCGTCCGGATCACACTGCGGGGGACTGAGGGCTGCCTCGCGGAACCCGGTTCCAATGAGGAACACGGGGCGGATGCGATCCCTGCGCTGCCGCATCAGGATCTGGAATTCGGCCATGAGCGACTGGAACTGCGCGTCGGCCACTTCCTCCTTGCAGATCGGCCCCTCCAGCACGCGGCAGATTCCAAGCCTCCCGGGCGCTTCCGTCATCCCGGTTCTCTCCCATGCCAGCCGCGCGGTCATGTTCTGCTCCGGGAAGCGCACCTCCACCCCGGCACCCACCAGCTGCGCCGGCTCGACGCGAAACTGCGACAGATAGTTCTGGAGGTCCTCGATGTCCGAAGGCTGGGACTGGGCGAAGATTCCGTAATTCTGCTGGTAGCCGCCCTTCAACCAGACCGCGACGCGCCACGTGCGCGGTGCGTCCTGCGCCACAACCCCCTGCGCCGGCAGCACCACCCCCGCGACTGCGAAGACCATCACGCCCAGGACACGTTTGATCGACTGGCTGGCCAAGGCTGGTTCCTTTCTTCCGGTCGTCCCGGGGGGCGAGCGGCAAGCATGAGATGTTGAATTTCTCAATTTAGCCGATCGCCCGGGAAAGCGGCAAACCGGTACCGCCTGCGGATTCACCGCTCCGCGCCCCTCAGCTCACCGGCCCCCGCCCCGCACCGATGGTGTAGGGCGGTGGCTCGACGCCCAGCAGATGCCGCACGAAGTAGTCCCAGCGGCGCCTCATCATGTACGGCTCGTTGCCGAATCCGTGACCGCGGTTCGGCATCACGATCAGGTCGAAGTCCTTGTTCGCAGCGATCAGCGCGTCGACCACCAGCAGGGTGCCGTAAACCGGGACGTTGGTGTCCATCGTTCCGTGGGCGAGCAGCAGTTTGCCCTTGAGGTTCGCGGCCAGCAGCTGGTTGGCCTGGTTGTCGTAGTTGGTGGTGCCGTCCGGATAGGTCTCCAGCAATCCCTGCCACTTCTCGCCCCAGTCGTCCTCGTAGTTGCGGTTGTCGTGATTGCCGGCCTGCGACACCGCCACCTTGTAGAAGTCCGGGTAGCGCAGGATCCCGGCGGTGCTCGCGAAGCCGCCCCCCGAGTGGCCCCAGATGCCTACCCGGTCCAGGTCCATCCAGGGGTGCCGCTCGCCCAGCTGGCGGATCATCCCGACCTGGTCGGGGAGCCCGTTGTCGCCCATGTTGCCGTAGTAGGCGTCGTGAAAGGCCTTGGAGCGTCCCGGCGTCCCCATCGCGTCCACCTCGACGACGACGAACCCGAGCTCGGCGATCGCCTGCTTGTCCCCGCGCGACGCGCGGAACGACCGCGAGCCCACGCTCCCGGACTGCGGCCCCGGATAGAGGTAGTTGAGGACCGGGTAGGAGCGCGACGGATCGAAGTGCGTGGGCCTGTACATCAGGCCGTGCAGATCCGTCTCGCCGTCCCGCGC
Source organism: Gemmatimonadota bacterium (assembly GCA_022826025.1). Classification (GTDB taxonomy): domain Bacteria; phylum Gemmatimonadota; class Gemmatimonadetes; order Longimicrobiales; family Gaopeijiaceae; genus BD2-11. The sequence continues at coordinate 5,876 of JAJDVR010000031.1, forward strand.
CTTGACGGTGAAGGGTACGGGCGGGCGCCACCCGGAGGCGGCCAGGGCGGAGATGTCCGCGCGCTCCAGCTCCACCACCACGTTGCCTTCCATGTCGCGGACTACAGTGACCGGAGGGGTGACCGGGGTGGAATAGCTGTCGACGAAGTACGCACCCGACGGCGAGAGCGACACGGTGTGGTTCGCGCTGTCCGGCGTGAGGAGGGTCAGGCCGCTCCCGTCCATGCCGATCCGGTAGAGGTACTGGAAGTAGGGATCGCCGCTCTCGCGTCCCGTCCCCGTGAAGTAGAGCGTGCGGGTCTGATGGTCGACCCGCAACAGCCGGCGCACGTTCCACTCGCCGCTGGTGATCCGGCTCTGAAGGCTTCCGCTCCCCAGATCGTATATGTAAAGGTGTCCCCAGTTGTGGCGCTTCGAGAACCAGATCACCTCTCCGGATCCATCCAGCACCCGCCAGTTCGCCGTGCCGGAGCCGGATTCGAAGAAGGTCTCCTCGACCTCCTCCAGCACGTCGCGCACCTCGCCGGTCTCCGGATTCGCGACGCGGAGCTGCGCGCGCTTGTGGTCGCGCGAGTTGGAGAGGAAGGCCAGCCGGGACCCGTCGGCGCCCCATTCCACGTCGAGGAAGATCCCGCCCGCCCCGGCGACGTGGTCGGTGATCGACGACCGGTGCGGATCCGGCGGCATCTGCAGGCGCACGACCCGGTGGGGCCGCCCGGCCGCCGGATCACCCAGATGGATCACCACCCGGCCGATGCGGAAGATCAGGCTGTCGCCCGGGAGCGGATACCTCCACGACGCGAGTTCGGGGCGCCCCACGTTGGTGGTCGCCATGTGCATCGTCCCCACCCCGCGTGCGTCGTGCTGGAAGGTGGCGATCATGTCCGAGCCCGGCGACCAGAGCAGCACCGGCGAATCGCGCCTCACCCACCCGGCGTTGTTGGTCGCGTAGCCGTAGTCCTCGACGCCGTCGGTGGTGAGCCGGCTCTCCGCGCCGGTTTCCAGATCCTGCACCCACAGGTTGTGGTCCCGGATGAAGGCGGCCTTGCGCCCGTCGGGGGACACGATGGCGCCCGGACCCGGCTCCGGAAGGGGTGCGGCCGGAACGCAGCGGTAGCCGGAGAGGTCGCACTGCAGACGGGCCTCGCCGACGCCGGCGGTGAGCGAGCCCGCGTCCGCGCTCAGTTCGAAGGTGCGGAAGGGAAGGCCGAGGGGCTCGATCGCGTCGCCGGTGGCCGCGCCCAGGGCCGCGGCCAGGCGCTCGTGGTCGAAGGCGCGCTGGCGGGTGCCGGCCGCAGGGTCCACCAGGATGAACTCCGCGCCGCCGGGCACCGTGTTGCGGTACCAGAAGCGGTCTCCGGGCAGCCAGTGCGGCTGCACGCTTGCGCCGAAGACGAGGCCGTTCGCCGACGCCGCGAGGAACGACTCGGCGCGGGCGTAGTCCTCGGCCGTGACGGCGGCGGCGGGCAGCTGCACGGCGGCGAGGGCCGGGGGCGCGGCTGGCGAAGCCGCGGCGAGGAAGTTGGCCGCGAGGGCGCGGAGTGCGTGTCGCATGGGCAGCCTTGACGAGGTGGGCGGAGGTGGGGGCGACGGCTGACCGTCAGGGTAATCCCGGGCGCGACTTGCGGGCAATCCCGGAGTCCCGCTGACAGGGTCCGGTTGACAGAGTCCTTGCGCTTTTGGAGATCGCTCCCCATTATGCTGGCATCACAAGTGCGGATCTATCGCGGCCCGGTCGGGTGACCGGTTCGCGGTGTATCCATGCCCGTGGTGCAGGCGAACGGACCGGAGTCGGGCCGGACCGGGGCCTTGACAGCGCGGGCGGGATCAATCCGCCAAACACACCAGGAGGTGGCCATGAGTGGTTTGAAACAGAACAACTCCCGCAGGTTCCGGGAATTGAGGAGGAAGGTCCTTCTCATCCCGGCGGCGGGGCTGGTCTGCCTGCTCGCCGTTCAGAGCGCGGCGGCGCAGACCGGAACGATCACCGGCGTCGTCACCGATGTGGAATCGGCGCGGACGCTGGAGTCCGCGCTGGTGACGCTCGACGGTGCCGAAAGCGGCGTGCTGACCAATCTCTCGGGACGCTACATCATCCCCGGAGTGTCGGTGGGATCGCACCAAGTAACCTTCACCCTCCTCGGCTACGAGACGCTGACCATCGACGTTACCGTCACGGCTGGCGGGACGACCGAGGCGAACGGGGAGATGACAGCCGGCGTCCTGCGGGTGCAGGATGTCGTGGTGACCGGCGTGGCGCGCGGTATCCCGCAGGTGAAACTTCCCTTCACCGTCGACAAGGTCGACATCGCGGAAATCCCGGTGCCGGCGGTCTCGGCGGAGGAATGGCTGGTCGGCAAGGTGGCGGGCGTGAAGGTGCAGAGCACCCACGGCAGACCCGGGTACACGTCGCAGATCATGCTGCGGGCCGCGAGTTCGATCTCCGGGTCCGAGACGCCGCTGATCATCGTGGACAACGTGATCACGACGGCCAGCTTCGACGATATCGCGGCGCTCGACATCGAGTCGTTCGAGATCGTCAAGGGGGCCGCGGGCGCGTCGATGTACGGGTCGCGGGCCGCCAACGGCGTGATCCAGATCTTCACCAAGCGGGGCGGCGGCTTCGGCGGCCGGGACTACAACCGGGTGCAGTTCCGCAGCGAGACCGGGCTGGACCAGCAGGTCGGCAGCATCCCGCTCTCGCAGAACCACCCCTGGAAGACCGACGCGGAGGGCCACCTGGTCTCCGTTCAGGGCAACCAGATCACGGACCTGAGCGATCCGAACATCGAAAACCCGGCCCTGAACGGCGAGAGCGTGCACACGTCGTTCATGGACGGCGAGTGGCATCCCGACATGCCGCTGTACGATCACGTCGACCGGATCTTCCAGGACGGGTGGCTGCTCTCCAACTACGGCGTGCTGGAAGGCCGTACCGGCGGCACCAACTACCGGACCTCCTTCGAGCATTTCCGGGACATGGGCGTCTTCCCGCAGTTCTTCGACGGGTTCGGGCGCAAGGGTTTCCGGATGAACCTGGACAACAGCGTGCGCGACGGGCTGACGATGAACTTCAGCACCGTGTACACCCAGAACCAGAACGACCTTGCCAGCGTCAGCTTCTATTCGCTGACCTTCATGGGCCCGTACGTGGACATCCTGGCGCGTGATCCCTGCACCGGTTCCGCTCCCAACAACGAGAACCTGTGCGCGGACCGGGGCGGCAGCTGGAACCCCAGCGACGCCTGTCCCGAAGACGGCTGCTTCTTCTACGAGCCCGACGCGCTGGCGCAGGCGTCGAACCCGCTGTACTTCGCCGAGCTGTCGGACCCGATGACCTTCAACTCGGACCTCAAGGCGGCGGTGAACTCGCGGTGGAACCCGACGGCGTGGTCCGACATCGAAGCCGTCTTCGCGGTGGACCGCAACTTCTACAACTATGAGTACGTCTTCCCCGCGGGCGTGCCGTACAACGCGGAGGACGGCGACCAGCCCAGCACCGGGTACACCTCCCGGTCGAACTCCCGCCGGCAGAGCGTGAACGCCGAGGTGACGGGGTCGATCAGCCGGGCCTTCGGCGATCTGAACACCCGCACACGGGCGCGCTACCTGCAGAGGACGCAGGACTACTACTACTTCTACGGTAGCGGCGGAGAATTCATCGCGGCGGGCGTTCCGCAGCTGAACAACACCAACCGTGACACGCACTACGTGGCCTCCAACGAGAACACGGATCGCGAGGAGGGCTACTTCCTGATCACGGGGCTGGACTACCTGGGCAAGTACATCTTCGACGGCGTGGTGCGCCGGGACGGATCCAGCCGCTTCGGTGCGGCGCAGCGCTGGGCGACCTACTACAGGACCTCGCTGGCGTATCGTCCGTCGCTGGAAAGCTGGTGGCCGCTGCCGGACCACATCCAGGAGTTCAAGGTGCACTGGTCGCGGGGGACCGCGGGCCGGCGCCCGGGATTCTCGGCCCGGTACGAGACCTACTTCGTCAGCGCCAACGCGATCACACCGGGCCGGCAGGGCAACAAGGACCTGAGGCCGCAGCTCTCCACGGAGAATGAGCTTGGGGTCAACATGGTGCTCTTCAACCGGGTGACCAGCAGCTTGGTCTACGCGTTCAAGGAGGACACCGACCAGATCCTGTCGGTGCCGCTCCCCAGATCTCAGGGCGGGTTCTCGTCGCAGACGCAGAACGCCGGTACGCTCTCGTCGAACACCTGGGAGTTCACCGTGGAGGCGCCGCTGCTTGCCACCGAGGACTTCTCGTACAACGTGCGGGTGAACATGGACCGGTCCCGCTCGGAGATCACCGAGCTCAACCGGCCTCCCTACCGCTCCGGCACGCGCTACGTCCGCGAAGGCGAGATCTACGGTGCGCACTACGGGGTCAAGTGGGCGACGAGCTGCACCGACCTGCCCGCGGGCACGGACTGCAGCCAGTTCCAGATGAACGACGACGGCCTGATGGTCTGGGTCGGCAGTGCGAACTACACCGACGGAATCGCGCAGGGCCTGTGGGGCACCAACAGCGACGGCATGACCGGGCAGGACGTCTTCAATTGGGGCATGCCGATCAGGAGCTGGGGACAGAACCACAGCCTCGATGCACAGTGCGTGGAGCGCCGCCAGGGCGCGGAAGGGTGCACCGACTTCGTGTACCTGGGCAACACCATGCCGGACCTCAACTTCAGCATGACGCACAGCTTCCGGTGGCGCGGCCTTTCGGTGTACGCCCTGCTTGACGGCGAGCTGGGGGTGGATGTCTACAACGGCACCCGCCAGTGGGCGTACCGCGACAACCGTTCCGGCGACATGGATCAGGGCGGCAGGGCCGACTCGCACAAGAAGCCGGTCTCCTACTACCAGATCCTCTACAACACCAACGCCGACAACGACTGGTTCATCGAGAAGAGCGACTACCTCAAGCTCAGAGAGATGTCGGTGCGGTACGCGCTCAACCCCAGCTGGCTCGACGCGATCTTCGCGGGCCGGGTGACGGGGGCCGAAATCAATCTGATCGGCCGGAACCTTTACACCTTCACGGGCTACACCGGCTTCGATCCCGAGGTGGGCGGCATCATCTCGCGTGTCGACGGCTACCAGTATCCGAATCCGCGGCGGGTGAGCTTCAGCCTGCAGTTCACCTTCTAGGCAAGAAAGGACTTCGATCACATGAGAATCAAGAAACTGAGCTCGATGATCGGGCTGTGCGCCGCGGTGCTGCTTGCCGGGAGCGCGTGCCTCGATCTCGAGGTCCAGAACCTGAACGCCCCCGACCGGGAGCGGGCCATCCGCACCCCCGGTGACGTGGAGGCTCTGGTTTCGGGCGGGTTCCAGGTCTGGGAGGCAACCTCACAGGGGCTCTACCCCGGTGGGGCGATGAGCTGCGTGGCCGACTCGCACTCCTCCTCCTGGGGCAACTTCGGCATGCGCGACAACTGCTCGGAGCCGCGCATCGCCTGGAACAACGACCCCTCGTACGGCAGCCGGTGGGTTGCCCTGTCCCCGTGGAACAACTCCTACACCGCTCTCGCGGCGGTGCGGGACGGGCTGAGCGCGATCAACGACGGCCTCCGGATCCAGGAGGGCCCGGAGGAGCCGGACAACACGGAGAGGCTGCAGCTCTTCGGCGCGCTGATCCAGGCGCTGGTCTTCTCCAACCTGGCCGTGATCCACGACAAGGCTTTCATATTGGACGAGACCGTTTCGGCGGATGAACTCACCAGCATGGAAACCGTGCCGTACGACCAGGTCTGGGCCAAGGCCGAGGAGAAGTACGCGGAGGTGGTCCAGGGCGCCGAGCGCGCCAGCCTTACCATCCCGGACGACTGGGTCGGATTCCAGCACGACTGGGACGGGGCTCGGATGGCCGAGGTGGCGCGGGCCATGCGCACGCGCTACCGCACCCAGGTTGCGCGCACTCCGGCGGATCGCCAGGCGCTCAACTGGTCTGCGATCCTGGCGGACGCGCAGATGGGCATGTCGGAGCCGTACGGCGGCGTGCGCGAAGCGGGCGGCAACTGGATCTACCAGTACCCGAAGACGTACCTGGCGTGGTTTACCGGCTGGGCGCGGATCGACTACCGCACGATCGGGCCGGCGGACGCGTCGGGCGAATACCAGAGGTGGATCAATGCGCCGCTGGACCAGCGCACTCCCTTCGACCTGGACACCGACGATGTCCGGATCAAGCCGACGGGGCCGTGTCCCGCGCCCAACACGGGCGCCAATTGCGGGAAGTACATGCGCTACATGGGCAGCAGCCCCTTCCCGGCGGACCGCGGCATCTACCACTACTCCAACTACATCGACTGGCGCTGGGCGTATCTGTGGTACGAGTTCCGCTACGAGACGCTCTGGCCGGACATGACCCCGAAGGAACTGGAGCTGATCGCGGCCGAGGCGAACTACCACCTCGGCAACATGGCCGCCACCATGGAGACGGTTAACAAGTGGCGTGCCAACGGCGAGCTGCCCCCGTTCACCGATCCCAACGGCGTGGCGCCGGGCGGCGACCGCTGCATTCCGAAGATGAATGACGGCTCCTGCGGGGACCTCTGGGAGGCGTACAAGTACGAGAAGCGGATCGAGCTGTTCCACTACGGGATGGCGACCGAGTACTTCGACGACCGGGGGTGGGGCGACATGGTGCAGCACAGCTGGCTGCAGCTGCCGATCCCGGGCGCGGAGCTCGAGCTCCTCCTGCTCCCCAACTACACCTTCGGTGGGCCTGGCGGCGCGAGTTCGGCGCCGGACCTCATCAACGACAACTCGTCGGCGGGACTCCGCCAAAAGGCGAAGAACCTCCAATTCTGGCTGGATAGAGATGCGAATACCGACCCCGAAGCAATCGAGAGACGCCGCTAGAGGGTTCGCATCGGGGCGTGGGCAGCCGCGGCCGGCCGTGTGCCGGCCGCGGGTTGCCCGCGTTACGCTCGCGCTCGCGCTGCTCGGCCTCGTTGCCGGGTGCGTGAGCGGGGGCGCGGGCCCGGTGTCCCAGAACTTCTGGCGAGAAGAGCTCGGCCGCCTGAACACGGCGACCATCGAGGATGCGCTCGCGAAGGTCGTTCAGAAGCACTCGCTGATCGTTGAGCGGGATTTCAACGTGGGTGGCGAGGTTCGCTGGGAGCTGGCCTGGATCGCCCGGGACGTCGTAGCCGACGAAGAGGTGCGGGGCATCACCAACGCCCGCAACCGCATCGTGATCAAGGGTGTGGAGATCGGAGCCGGCAACATCGACAACTACCGGATGACCTGGGAGTTGGCCAACGAGGTCACGAGTCAGACCAATCCGAACTGGCACCCCGACGTAGTGCCGGCTTCGGTCATCGAGCACTTCCGTCCGGTCTACACCGATCTGAGGCTCGAGGTCAGGACGGGCGTGAGGCGCTGACGGCTCCCCGTCAGGACAACTCGCGGCAAGGCGGGAACAGTCGCGGCCGGTGACGCACCGGTCGCTGGCTGTTCCCGCCTGTGTCTTCTGCTCCGCCCTGACGGTGGGGTGAGGTGCGTACCGGCGTGAAGAGCTGAGGGGCGGGCTTCGGGTCCGAAGCCGTGTCGGTGGCTGGCGGTGCCCGGGTGGCCCTCGTTCGCGGGTCGGGTGTACATTGAAGTCCACCGGACCCCCGCAACGACCGAGGCAAGCATCATGAAGACCTACCGTGGCCCGTCCCTTTCCACGTTTGTAACCGGCATCGCGCTTCTGGCGATGGCCGCGGCCATCCATCTGCCTGCAGGCGAAGTCCGCGGGCAGCAGTACGGGGCCAGCGTCGCCGTTGGCAACGGCCAGGTGCTGGTCGGCGAGGCCGCCGCCGCGGCGCTGCCGGGCGTCGTGTACGTCTACGGTCGCGCCGGCGGAGGCTGGAGCGAGGTGGCGCGGCTGAGCGTTTCACCCGTGTCCGGGCCGCCGGACGGCTTCGGGAGCACGGTGGTTGCGAGCGGCGAGCTCGCGATAGTGGGCGCGCCCCGCTGGGAGGATGGCGCGGGTGCTGCGTTCGTCTTCCGCGCCGACGGGCAGGGGGGGTGGAGCGAGGTGGCGCGGCTCGGCTCCGGGACGGGCGCCGAGGACGCCCGTTTCGGGGCGGCGGTGGCGCTGGACGGCACGGTCGCGCTCGTCTCGGCGCCGGGCGAGGAAGACGGTGCCGGGGCCGTCTACCTGTTCGTCCAGGACGGTTCCGGGTGGTCGCAACGCGGCCGCTTCCGTCCCGGCGGCGTAGGGCCGGGCTTCGGGACGCGCGTGGCGCTGGACGGGGAGCTGGCGCTGGTTGCCACCGCGGCGAGCCGTGAGAACCCGGTCGAGGTCCACGCACTGCGGCTGGACCCCGCGTCGGGGACCTTCACCGCGCTCGGCCCCCTCACGGCGCCGGCAGAGATGACGGGGGGCGGGTTCGGTTCCGGCATGGCGCTCCGCGACAACCTCGCCCTGGTCGGCGCGCCCAGCGCCGCTCCGGGCACCGGGGCCGTGCTCACCTTCACCTTCGATCCCGGCAAGGGCTCGTGGAGCCGCGGCGCCACCCTGGTGCCCTTCAGCGACGGCGTGCGCTCGCGGTTCGGCTCCGCGGTCGGCTTCGACGGCGACATCGTCTGGGTCGGCGCCCCCGGTGCGGGCGAGGGCAGCGGGAGCGTGTACCGCTTCACCCGGGACGAGGCCGCGGGGTGGACCGGTGCTACCGCATCGCCCGCGCGGGGCCTTGCGGGCAACGCGTCCTACGGCAGCTCGCTGGCGGTGGGCGGCGACGTGTCCGCGATCGGCGCCGGGGGGATCGACGAGCGGGCCGGCGGGGTGGTCATCGCCGAGCGGAGCGGCGCCGCGGGATGGAGCAGCGGGGAGCTCGTGATCGGTGAACACCGTGGCCTGCCCGCCATCACCGGGCTGGACGAGGAGATCCCCTGCGTGGAGAGCGACGCGGCCGGGTACGAGTGCAACAACGTCAACATCATCTCCTTCCTCCCGATCAAGGATCTGGCCGGGGGGCGCGGCGCGCGGGTAAACGACCTGTGGGGCTGGACGGACCCCGAGACCGGACGCGAGATCGCGATCGTGGGGCGCAGCGACGGCACCGCCTTCGTCGACCTCACCGACCCCCACAACCCCGTCCTGCTCGGCAACCTGCCCAAGACCCCGGGCTCCCGCAGCGCGATCTGGCGCGATATGAAAGTCTACGCCGACCATGCCTACATCGTGGCCGACGGGGCCGGCGAGCACGGCGTGCAGGTGTTCGACCTGCGTCGGCTGCGCGGGCTGAGCGGGGAGCCGGCCACCTTCGAGCCCGACTTCCACTACGACGGCATCGCCAGCGCCCACAACATCGTCATCAACCCGGAGACGCCTTTCGCATACGTCGTAGGAGCCAGCGGGGGAGGCGAGACCTGTGGCGGCGGACTGCACATGCTCGACCTGAGCGAGCCTGCCAGCCCCGTCTTCGCGGGGTGCTTCGCGGACACCAACACGGGGCGGCGAGGCACCGGCTACTCCCACGACGCGCAGTGCGTCGTGTACCACGGTCCCGACGAGGAGTACCGCGGCCGCGAGATCTGCCTGGGCTCCAACGAGGAACAGCTCAGCATCGCCGACGTGACCGACAAGGAGAATCCGGTCGCGATTTCGTTCGCGTCCTACCCCAATGTCGCGTATGCGCACCAGGGGTGGCTCACCGACGACCATCGCTTCTTCTACATGAACGACGAGGGCGACGAGCCTCGGGGGCTGGTCGATGGCACCCGCACCCTGATCTGGGACCTCGAGGACCTCGACGAACCTCTGCTCGCGGCGGAGTACATCGCCGAGACTCCCGACACCGACCACAACCTCTACATCCTCGGCAACCTGATGTACCAGTCCAACTACGGCGCGGGGCTGAGGATCCTGGACATCACCGACCGCACCAATCCCGTCGAGATCGCCTTCTTCGACAACTCTCCGTACGGCGGCGCGTCGTGGAGCAACTACCCGTACTTCAAGAGCGGCGTCGTGGTGATGACGAGCACCGGCGACGGGCTCTTCATCGTGCGGAACACGGGAAGGAGAGCGCTGATCCCGTAGCCGGGCGCACACCGGCCCCCGAAACCTTGCGGGGCCGCCGCTCGTCTGTAGATATATCCGACAACTCCGCCAACGGACCAAATGGAGGTTGAAGCCGTGGACTTGATTGATACGCTGACCGGCATCATGGGATTCCTGTTGAACATCGTGGTCGGCACGCTGGTCAGCGCCGGGGTGCTGTTCCTCGTAAGCAGGGTCATCCGCGGCGTCGAAATCGACGGCTGGGGAGCGGCCATCGTGAGCGCCGTGGTGCTTGCCCTGGGGAACAAGCTGGTCTGGACCTTCTTCGCGCCGATCCTGCTGCCGCTAACCATGCTGACCCTCGGGCTCGTCGTCTTCGTGATCAACGCCCTCATGCTGAAGATGACGGCGGCGGTGGTAAGGGGATTCGAGGTGAGGAGCTTCGGGGCCGCGCTGGCGGCAGCGCTGGCGATGTTCGTGATCCACATGGTGGTCGGGCTGCTCTTCGGGATCTAGCAGTCCGTGGATAAAGCACCGCGAGCACCGAGAGCGGCGAGGCGCCGGGCTGACATGTGGTTGAAGTTTCGCATCTTGTTGCGGTGGTTGTGGTTGCATGTTCGACAGCCCGATTTCCCGCTGAATGATTCCCGCCGGTCTCGACTTCAGCCGCGAGCCCGGCGGCGGTCTTCCAGAGCCTTCCGAAGCTGTCCTTCGTCGGCTCTCTGATAGCACCGGAGCACCGTCTTGGCCGTCTTCCAGCCGCCGAGTTGGCAGAGCACCTTCAACGGCTGGTCCATCAGGTCGGAGGCGAACTTGCGCCGCAGCGAGTGCCAGCCCCTGCCGGGCTTCGGCTCCAGTCCCGCGAGCCTCTCGGCCCGGTCCCACCATCCCTGCGCCAACGCGGCTCCCATGCAGGCCGACGGATCCCGGGGCGCGGGCAGCACCGGCGCATCTCCAGCGAAGGGCATGGCACTCCGCACTTCCCTCAAAGCCGCGAGGGCATCGTCGGTGACCGGCGTGACGTGCTCGTAGCCGGTCTTGTCGTGTTCGGCGCGCCAGACGATGGCTCCGCCCTCGAAATCGATGTCCTGCCACCGAAGCTGGCGGATGGCACCTACCCGGTGGCCCGTTTCGTGCGCGAGCACCAGCGCCACATGGAACCGCCAGTCCACCCGCCGCGACACCTTCAGAAGCGCCCCGTACTCCTCTTCTTGGAGCACCACCCGGTTCGGGTTCTTCTCGCTCGGCGTTCTGAGCCCCCTGAGCGGATTCCGGTCGAGCAGCAACCGGCCCCGCTCGTCGCGGGACTTTGTCGCCCAGTTAAGGACGGCGATCAGGAACTTCAGGTCGTACTCGACGGTCCGATCCGCCACCGGCCTGCCACTCGGTCCGATCCTACCCGCGCGGCGCTCCCGGATGAATCGGTCCCAGTCCCTCTGAGACAGGGTCGCCGGGTCCCGGGACCGTCCGAAGAGGTCGAGGAACATCCGCATCGACGTGCGGTCGTGCTGCCGGGTGTGCGCGCCCTTCGCGGGCGTCACCTCCTCACCGTAGATGTCAAAGAGCCGCTCCAGTGTGAGTGGCTCGGGCTTGGCCTCCGCGTCGCCCCCGATCTCGGGGCCAGCGAATCCGGCGGCGAACTCGTCCGCCTGCCGCTTCGCGCGCCGCCAGTCACGGTGCTTGAGGGACCGGGTGAGCCTTCGCCCGTTCTCTCGCCACTCGATCTGGAACATGCCGGTCTTCGGGTCCGGGAAGATCCTGACCCGGTTCCGGCCCCATTCGCCAGCGCCGTACGAGCGCCGACTTCGTTTCGTGCGTGCCATCGTTCGATTCCTCTCGATAGATGGACTGCACGATCTGCGCGAACGTAGTATCGCGGAGAGCGGGTTTCTCCGCCAGTGCGAGCAAGGGACCGAGTTTTCCGGCATCGACGGGAGGTCGATCCAAGACCCGAAATGGATGGGTCGGTGCCCGGATGGAGCCGCACATGTGCAACAGACCCGATGTGCACGGAATCGTCGTTTGGACGTGCATTTCTTCTGCAACGCAAGTCGTTGTCCGGCTTGCGGCTGCGCCACGGCCTCCGGGACGGCGGTGCCGCGCCGGAAACGGAGGCCGTGACCGGAGCGACCCCCCGCCTTGGACGCTTGGCGTGCCACGGGGGAGGGTTGGGATGTGCACGCCATCCCAACCCTCTGCGGGAGGTCGCTCCGGGGCCAGCGATCCTTGGCAGGAAGGCCATTGTACGCCTGGGACGAGCGCGTCCCGTCCTTGCGCGGGGCGACGCCGAACAGCCGGATGGCCAAGCGGTCGGCCAACAGACCCGCCGCCTACTCGAAGCGGCCGCCCGACGCCCTTCCGGACGGACTGCTGGTTGGGAGTGACCCCGAAGCGGAGGGGAGGATGGGGATGTACATCGCCATCCTGCCCGATGCCGATCGAGGCATGCCGAGATGGGGGTCACTCCCAGCCACGGCTTCGACGGCCGGATCGGCATCGCCGCTCCGGCGGACGTGGCGCAACCGCAATCGCAACAGCGACATGCGGAACCGGAGGCGAGTGTTACCGGGCATGCAAAATTGCAGGATCGTGGGCATTGAAAATGTCAGGGTTGAGCCCCGTGGCGGGGGCTTGGCCGCACGGGTTGTTGGGGGGAAGTCGGGCAGGGAGCGAGAACGGGTTGGCTACCATCGCGTC
>JAJDVR010000216.1 GCA_022826025.1 Gemmatimonadota bacterium
CCGCGATCTGATCACCGAGCTGGGTGCCGCCAAAGGTGGCGCTGCCGACCATGTGTGCGTCAAGCACGAGTTCCACGAAGTCAGCGTCGTCAGCCCGCAACTCAATGCGTTGACCAACGCGCGAACCCCGGACCGGCCCGCTGCCCTCAACTTGGTTGACCACAACGAACTCGAGGCGGCCCGTGATCGTCCTGTCCGCCTCACTTAGCGAATAGCGCGCGGTCATGGGCCCAAAGCTACCCGACCAGTCGCCGTTCACGGTGCGATCCTGCTCCGGAGGCGTGATCTCGGGTCCGTCGCTGCACGCGACCGTAAGCGATAGTGCTGCAAGCGCGGTTCTCATCAGGCTTGGTACCACTACCGCCGCCTCGGCTTTCGCCTCTGGACGCCACGCGCGTGCAGCGTGTTCGAGACGGCCTGTTCCGAAAGCGCAAACCGCTTCGCAACCTCCGCCATGCTGCCGCTCTCCCGGTAGGCCGCGCAGATCGCATCGCCCTGCAATCGGATCAGTTCGGCTCGGGTTGGGAAGCCGCCCTCGCGCATCGCGATCCTTCCAACTTGGTGGGACGATACGCCGAGATCGCGAGCGATGTGCGCGAACGTCTCGCCGCCCCAGGCGCGTGCGATGATCTCACCGCGCACCGCGTCCGGGATCTTGCTCGGTTGCATGCGCGACCTCCCGTGCTTCGATGCCGTTCGGGATTCCGGCCACGATATTGGCGCGCGAGCCGCGACCTGTAAAGCACGCGTCCCGGCCTGCTCGGCAGTTCATGTTGGCCACTCGGCGTCGAACAAAGGTGGTCCCCCGGTCTCGCGCGCCGGGTCCGCGACCAGCGCCCGCCGACCGCGACCCCAGCCCGCGCGGGCGGTGACCGTCTGGCGGAGACGGCTTGTCTTCGCGAAGTTCCTTCCGCGCAGATCGTGCAGTCCATCGAGAGAGGAATCGAACGATGGCACGCACGAAACGAAGTCGGCGTTCTTACGGCGCCGGCGAATGGGGCCGGAACCGGGTCCGGGTGTTTCCCGATCCGAAGACCGGCATGTACCAGATCGAGTGGCGGGAGAACGGGCGCAGGCTCACCCGGTCGCTGGGGCACCGGGACTGGGTGAGGGCGAAGAAGCAGGCGGACGAGTTCGCCGCCGGCTTCGTCGGCCCGGACCTGAACGGCAAGGTGGACGCCGAGCCCGAGCCGCTCACGCTGGAGACGCTGTTTGACATCTACGGTGAAGAGGTGACGCCCGCGAAGGGCCGGCACACTAGGCTGCACGACAGGGCCGCGATGAGGATGTTCCTCGAGTGCTTCGGCAGGGACCGGAAGCCCGCCACGCTATCGCAGCGCGACTGGGACCGGTTCATCGGCGCGCGGCGGGCGGGCAGGATCGGCCCGAGCGGCGCGCCCGTGTCCGACCGGACGGTCGAACGGGACCTGAGGTTCCTGCTCGCGGTACTGAACTGGGCAGCGAGGTCGAGAGACGAGGAGGGCAGGCTGCTCCTCGACTCGAATCCCCTCAGAGGATTCAAGCCGCCCAAGGAGAAGAATCCGACACGGATCGTGCTCTCCGACGGGGAATACCGGGCGCTTCTGAAGGTGTCCCGGCGGCTCGACTGGCGCTTCCGCGTCGCGCTCGTGCTCGCGCATGAGACGGGGCACCGCATAGGTGCCATCCGCCAGCTTCGATGGGCCGATGTCGACCTCGCGGGCGGAGTGGTGCGCTGGCGCGCGGAGCACGAGAAGAACGGCTACGAGCACCGTACGCCGATCACGGCCGAGGCGGTCGCCGCACTTGAGGAGGCGCGGAGGCGGAACCCTGGGATTGGGGACGCTCCGGTGCTGCCCGCGCCGACAGATCCGTCGGCGTGTCTGAGCGGTAACCGGGCGCAGGTCTGGTGGAGGCGGGCCGAGAAGCTCGCGGGTCTGGAGCCGAAGCCCGGGAGGGGCTGGCACTCGTTGCGACGCAAGTTCGCGACCGACCTGATGAACCAGCCGCTCAAGGTGCTCTGCGAGCTGGGTGGCTGGAAGACGGCTCAGACGGTCCTCCGGTGCTACCAGCAGGCCGACGAGGATCGGCTCAGGAAGGCGCTGCACGAGCGCCGGAGCGCTTGCTCCTAGCGCAAAGGGCGGGAACAAATTGGCGGGAACTCCGCCTCGCGTTCGCGTAAGCCCAATGGTCGCAAAAGATACGAATCTGCCAACCTCATGCCAAAATGGCAGATTCCGCGAGCAAAGTCTGCCAAAATGGCAGACGGGAGGATGACCTGAACAGGGAGCCCGGCGCGCCGGACCTGCTGATCCGCAACGTTCACGTCGCCACCATGGCGGACGCAGGTGAGGCGTACGGGGTCGTGCGCGATGGCCTGGTGGCGGTCTCGGGCGGGCGGATCACCTGGGTGGGAGCCGCGCGGGCGGCCCCCCGCGACGTCACCGCGGGCGTCTCACGTACCCTGGATGGAGAAGGGGGGTGGCTCACCCCGGGACTCATCGACTGCCACACCCACCTCGTATTTGCGGGCACGCGCGCCGACGAGTTCGAGATGCGCCTGCGGGGCGTGACCTACGAGGAGCTCGCGCGGGCCGGCGGCGGGATCCGCTCCACCGTGACAGCGACCCGGACAGCGACGGAAGAGGAGCTGTACGAAGCATCCGCCTGGAGGCTTGAAACCATTGCAGCGCATGGCGTTACCACGGTCGAGATAAAGTCCGGTTACGGGTTGGACGTCGATACCGAACTGAAGATGCTGCGTGTCGCACGCATCCTGGGCGAACGCGTCGGCGTACGCGTATCCCGCACCCTGCTCGCCGCCCATGCGCTGCCGGCCGAATACCAGGACCGCCGCGAGGCCTACCTCGACCTGGTGTGCGAGACGATGATCCCCCGCGCGGCCGCCGATCGGCTCGCCCACGCCGTCGACGCGTTCTGCGAGCGAATCGCCTTCACCGCGGTGGAGTGCGCGCGCGTCTTCGATGCGGCGGCGGCCCACGGACTCCCGGTGCGCCTGCACGCCGACCAGCTCTCGCCATTCGGCGGGGCCGAACTCGCTGCCCGCTACCGCGCCCGCTCCGCCGACCACCTGGAGTACGCGACGGAAGCCGGCTGCCGCGCACTGGCCGCGGCGGGGACCACCGCCGTCCTCCTCCCGGGGGCGTATTACGTTCTGGGAGCGTCCCGCCGGCCGCCCGTGGATGCACTGCGGCGCCACGGCGTGCCCATCGCGGTCGCGACCGACCTCAACCCCGGCTCATCTCCCCTCACCTCCCCTCTGCTCGCGATGAACATGGCCTGCGTCCTCTTCGGTCTCACGCCGGAGGAGACGCTCGCCGGGATGACCCGCGATGCCGCACGGGTACTGGGCCTGCAGGGAAGGTTGGGCGTAGTATCGCCGGGCATGTGCGCCGATCTGGCGCTCTGGGATGTCGACCACCCGTCCGAGTTGAGCTACTGGATCGGCGCCAACCCCTGCCGGGCCGTGGTCCGCCGCGGGACGGTGTTCCAGCGCGACTCGCTCCACGGTACCCGATGAATCCGACCCTCTCGAACGAGGAACAAGCGGTCCTGGAAGGCGCGCGCGGCCCCGCGCCGCAGCTGGCGATGCGCATCGTGGTGCGGATGGCGCGCATCCTCGGGGCGCGTGAGCTGGTGCCCGTGGCCTCCGCCCACATCGACGGCTGCCTCCATCACGGCGACGGGGGCGTCGAGTTTGCTGAACGGCTCGTCTCCCTGGGAGGGAATGTGGCCGTGCCCACCACGCTGAACGTGGGGGCGCTCGACCTGCTCAACCCGAGCCGGGTGCGCTCCGCCGGCCATCGCCGGGAGATGGCGCTCCGCCAGATGAGGGCCTACGAGGCCCTGGGCTGCCGCCCGACCTGGACCTGCGCGCCCTACCAGGCGGGGCACCGGCCGCGCCGCGGCCAGGATGTCGCCTGGGGTGAGAGCAACGCCGTGGTGTTCGCCAACTCGGTGCTGGGCGCCCGCACCAACCGCTACGGCGACTTCATGGACATTTGCTGCGCGCTGGCGGGCCGCGCACCCCGCACCGGCCTCCACCTGGAGGAGAACCGGCGGGCCACGGTGGTGGTGGACACCGATGCCATCAACCCGGCGCTGAAAGAGCGCGACGTGTTCTACCCGGTGCTGGGCACCTGGCTCGGAGCCGCCGTCGACGAACGGGTCGCGGTCGTGACCGGACTCCCCGAGACCGCAACGGAGGACCAGCTGAAGGCGATGGGGGCGGCCTCGGCGTCATCCGGGGCGGTAGGGCTCTTTCACGTCGAGGGTGTCACCCCGGAGGCCCCGGACCTCGAGACGGCGCTCGGCGGGCGGGCACCCGACGCCGTCGTCGCCCCCGATGCGCGTGAACTGCGGCGGGTGCGGGACGCGCTCAGCACCACCGGCACGGAGCAGATCGACGCGGTGGCCCTAGGCAGCCCGCACTTCTCCCGCGACGAGTTCTCACTCCTCGAGGCGCTGCTTCCGCGCGAGCCCTTCAGGATTCCCTTCTACGTCTGCACGGGAAGGGCCGAGGTCCAGCGGCTGGAAGCGAGCGGACGCCTGCCGCGATTCGAGGAAGCCGGGGTCGAGATCATCGCCGACACCTGCGTCGTAGTCGCTCCCATTCTGCCCGCCCGTGGCAGCGCGCTGATGACCAACTCCGGGAAGTTCGCGCACTACACCCCCGCCACCACCGGCTACGACGTCGTCTACGGCAGCCTGGAGGACTGCGTGCGCTCGGCCGCGACCGGACGCGTCACCCGGGACGAGGGGCTGTGGAGCTGACCGGCACCCCCGTGCACCCTGGAGAGGGTCGTGGTCGGCTGCTCGTGCTCGAGCGCCCCCTCAGCTTCTGGGGAGGGGTGGATCCCGAGACCGGGCGCGTGTCCGATCCCCGGCACCCGCAATACGGCGAATCCCTGAGCGGCCGCATCCTGGTCATGGAGCGCGCGATCGGCTCCAGCTCTTCCAGCGCCATCATGCTCGAGCTGCTGCGCAACGATGTTGCCCCGGCCGCCATCGTCCTCGGCTCCACCGACGCGATCCTTGTGCTGGGGGTCCTGGTCGCCGAGGAACTCGGCTACCCGAGCATCCCGCTGGTCGATGTTGGCGGGGATGGCGTCAAGCGGATCCGCGCAGCAAGCGGAGGGGCTTGCGAGGTGCGAGCGCAAGCGCGGGTGGCGATCCTGCGGGTGGCCTTGATCTAGCTAGGCTAGCCTAAGCTAGATCGGGGACGGGCGGGTCGCCCCGATGCTACGGCAGCCCGTACCTCTCCAGGTATTGAAGGTCGAACTCATCCATGCGCACCACATAGACGACGCCCTCGCCGAACGCCACCACGCGGCGTTCCATCGGCAGTTCGATGGTCGCCGTGCGCGTCCCGGAACCGTCGAAAAGATCGTAGACGGGGGCGTCGCCCGCTGCGGCATGCCGCCGCACCCAGGCGCGCCCTGTCGGGTCGACGGGGATGCGTCCGAAGAAGGCCGGCTTGCTGTCGGGCCACTCGTAGCCGTCCAGGTCGTCGTTGCCCGGAGCCCCGCCACGGCCCGCGCGCATGTCCATGTTGCCGTTGACCCCCTCGATCCGGATGGTCATGCCGCCGCCGGTCTCGGCCTGGGCGTCGCGCCACTCCTCCATCTCCGCCCTTCCGATGTCCACCGGGGCGTACGGATAGGGTCGTCCCCGCGCCACCTCGGCGTCCGGCGTGAACCACTCCACCCAGAACTCCCCCGATCCGGCGACCGAGCGGGCGACCACCACCCGGCCATCCGCCGCCACCCCCCACGAATCGGCGGGCGAGAGCGGAATTGGTGAGATAGACACGTTCTGGTTGTTCGGACCGCCCGAGGTGCGGCGGGTGCGGTCGGTCAGCTTGACGCTCGCCACAGTGTCCACCGCCTCCGTCTCCAGGTCGTAGCGGAGCACCTGCGAGGAGTCCGCGACCGCTCCGCCCGCGGTCATCCCGAAGCCCTGGAAGTAGATGCCTCCGTCCTCGTCCACGCCCTGCGGAATCGCGAGCATGATCGGCGATCCCATCCGGAACGAACCCAGCATGTAGGGCCGCGTGTCCCCGAAGCTCAGGTCGGCGCCCATCTCCGTCAGGCGCCCGTTGCCGAGGTCCACCAGGAGCGACCTGTCGCCCGGCAGCGGCCACACCGCGTCCGGCTGACGGTACTCCTCCGGGCCCTCGCCCACGCGGCCGACGGCGGCGGTGGTTCCGGCCTCCATGTCGACCACCAGCAGCGTCTGCCCCAGCGGATCGGCCACCAGCACGCGTCCATCCGGCAGCTCGCGCACGGTCTGGATTACGGCGAACTCGTGTTCGAGCGCCGCCTGCACCGGACCGAGGCCGGTGCGATCCCCTTCGGCGCCCTCGCCGCCGCAGGCCCCGGCGGAGACCAGCGCCAGGGTAGCACCGACGCCCCGCAGCGTCGGCCGGATCGAAGATCGGAAACGGATGCGTTCGGCCTTGTCGTTCATGGTCTCGAAGAACCTCCGTGAGCAGATGGAAAACGCGACCGGGCCCGTGCGCAACAGGATGTCACAGGTCGATGCCGGTCTGGATGAGCCGTCGCAGCCCGCAGTCGGCTCGTCCCTGGGACTCGAACCGTGTCCGCGTGGTTGCACGGGCCGGGGACCAAGATGCGCGCCGGTCGCGGACTCGTCCACCGGGAGGGCTAGCGGTGCGGGGGTCTATGGCTTCCCGGAATCCGGCTCCGTGATCCCCGTGAAGGTTGCGGGGTAGACGAAGCCGGCAGGTTGCGGCCAGCTTTGCGGCAACAGGTGTCTCCATGTTCGGGGATGCCGCCCGGGGCCGGTCCCCTCGTCCGCTGGCGGGGGAGGTCGCGGCCCCAACGGCATCCCGTCCCTTTCACGCCGCGACGAAGAGGCTACGACTCCCTCATGAGGCGCATCGCACGATTTGCGTGGGTCTTGCTTCGTCTGCTGCCGTTCCTGATCGCGTTCCTGCGCGACCGCCGGCGCTGGATCGTGGTCGGACGCCCAGCGCGCCGGGGGCCGGGACACCACGAGCGACGCGCGGCCCGGCTGGTCGGGACCATCGCTGCCCTCGGACCTGCCTTCATCAAGCTGGGGCAGATGTTCGCCTCTCGCGCCGACATCCTTCCGGAGCCCTATCTGACGGCCGCAGGCACGCTCCGCGACCAGGTGCCGCCCGCCTCCCCGGACGCGATCGTGGGTGTGATCGAGAAGGAGCTCGGCGGCAGGCTCCCGGATCTGTTCGAGAGCTTCGACCGCGAACCCATGGCGGCAGCCAGCCTGGGACAGGTGCACCGGGCCCGGCTCGACGGACGCGACGTGGCGGTAAAGGTGCTCCGTCCGCACGTGGAAAGGCGGGTCGCGCTGGACGTGGATACCGCGTTCCGGATCGTCTTCTGGCTGAACGTCCTCTTCCCCAACCATCACATGCGGGCGCTGGCCAACGTGATCCGCGAGTTCTCGGTGAAGGTGCGGGAGGAGATGGATCTGCGGGTGGAAGCGGAAAACACCCGGCGCTTCCGGCGCGCATTCGCCGGGGACCGCGGCGTCAGGGCGCCGCGGGTCTTGGACGACATGACCACCAGGCACGTGATGGTGATGCAGCACATGGAGGGCATCCGCATCGATCGCCTGGGAGACCGCGTGCGGCGGGGACGCCCTTCGGCGAGCCGGCTGATGGAACGGCTGTCCTCGGTCTACCTGCGCATGATGATGATGGACGGATTCCTGCACGCCGATCCCCATCCGGGGAACCTGCTGGTGGCGGAGGACGGATCGCTCGTGGTGCTCGACTGGGGAGCCGTCATCGAGGTACCGCGCTGGACCCGCCAGAGCCTCCTCGGCCTGTCGATGGCGGTCGTGCGCGAAGACATCGACGGTGCCATAGGCGCGATGTACCGGCTGGGGATGATCGGCCCGGAGGTGTCGCGCGGGGAGATCCGCGAGGCGGCCGCGGAGATCGTGCGCGTGGTGGAGGGCGCGCGCAAGGACGGACAGGCCGGCCGACGGCGCGTGCAGGACAGCGTGCGCGAGGTTCTGGACACCTTCTACACCTGGCCCCTCATGCTCCCGCGCGAACTCGTCTACCTCTTCCGCACGCTCGTGCTGCTCGAGGGCATCGGAGCCGCCTACGACGCCCGCTTCGACTCCTTCGCCGTCTTCCGCAGGGTGGTGGGTGCCCATCGGGGCGAGATCCTGCGCACGGCGGGCCGGGAACCGGTCGCCATTGCGAAGGACATGTGGTCGGAGACCAGCGGACTGGTGCGGTCCGCGCGCGAGCTGCTGGTGCGGGCCGAACGCGAGAACCTGCGTGTGCGGGTACATCCGCGCGACATCCAGGGCATCGAGCGCTCCCTGACCCTGCTGGGCCGACGGCTGCTGCTGTCCATCTTCGCCGCCTCCACCGCGATCATCTCCGCCATCATCTACATCTCGCTCGACAATGTCTGGGTGCTGGCCGCCGGGCTGCTTGCCGCGCTGGTGCTGTTCCTGGTCGTGCTGGTGGTCCCCGCGCACCTGCTGGACAACCCGTTGCGGCACGCGCGCGGGCTGGGATCGCGTCGATGGCGGCCGTAGCGGGCCGGGGGACGCGGACGGTGGCGCGCTCGCTCGCGGAGGGGTGCGGCGCGGGTGAGCGGGCGGCGCTGGCACGGGCCATTTCGGTCGTGGAGGACCGGCGCCCGGGCTTCCGCGAGCTGCTGGCGCATGTGGCCGCGCACGACCGCCGGGCCCACCGGACGGGGATCACCGGGCCGCCCGGGGCGGGGAAGTCGACCCTGGCGGCGGCGCTCGCGCGGGTCTGGCGCGGCGCGGGAGAGGAGGTTGCGATCGTGGCAGTGGATCCCACTTCGCCCTGGTCCGGGGGCGCGTTGCTGGGAGACCGTGTGCGCATGGCGCCGCTCCAGCTCGACCGGGGCGTCTTCATCCGCTCGATGGCGACGCGCGGGGCGGGCGGCGGCCTGGCCGAAGCGGTGCACGACGTGGTCGACCTGATGGAGGGGAGCGGATTCGGCCGCATCCTCCTGGAGACGGTGGGCGTCGGCCAGACCGAGCTGGGGGTGGCGGAAGCCGCCGATACGGTGGTGGTGGTGCTCACGCCCGAATCGGGCGACGAAGTGCAGGCCATGAAGGCCGGGCTGGCCGAGGTGGCCGACATCTTCGTGGTGAACAAGGCGGACCGCCCGGAGGCGCGCCCGCTCGTGCGGCAGTTGAGGGACGCGGTCGGGCTGAGCCGCCGCCGGAGTGGATGGAAGCCCCCCGTGCTCACTGCGGTCGCCACCACGGACGAAGGGGTCGACGCGGTCGCGGCCGCCATCGGGGACCACCGCCGCAGCCTGGCGGGGTCGGGAGCGCTGGAAGCCCGCCGCATCGCCCGCGCGGAGGCACGCATCCGGGCGGAGGTGCGCACCGCCCTGGAGGCGCACCTGGGCCGGGTGGCGGCGGGCGGCGGCTTCGCGGAAGCGGCCCGGATGGTGGCCGGCGGAGGGGAGACGGTGTACGAAGCGGCACGACGTTTGCTCACCGTGGGAGGTATCCTCTCCGCGGACGAAGACCCATGACGACATCACACCGCAGGATCCGCGTCCTGGTGGCGAAGCCGGGACTCGACGGCCACGACCGCGGGGCGCGCGTGATCGTGAGCGCCTTCCGCGACGCCGGCTTCGAGGTCGTCTACACCGGCCTCCACCAGACGCCGGAGGCGATCGTTGAAGCCGCCTTGCAGGAAGACGCGGACGTGGTGGCGCTGTCGATTCTCTCGGGCGCCCACATGACCCTCCTGCCCCGGGTGAAGGCGCTCCTCGAAGACGCCGGGCTGGGCGACGTCCTGGTCACCGGGGGCGGCATCATCCCGGAGGAGGATGCGGAGGCGCTCCACGCCGCGGGCATCGGCCGGCTCTTCGGGCCGGGCACGCGCACCGGGGATGCGGTCGCCTACATCCGCGACTGGTTCGCTTCGTCGGCGCGGGCTTCGACGTGAGCCCACGCAGCGCCGGATCGGCTCGCGCCGGGAAGGCCGGGCGCGCATCGGCAGCGGACCCCGCCGTCTCCCGGGTACTCCGGCTCGCCGGGGAGCTCGAGGAGTTGCGGGCGCGGCTGCGGCTGGGCGGCGGCAGGAAGCGCATCGAGCGCGAGCACGCCCGGGGCAAGTGGACGGCCCGCGAGCGGGTCGCCGCGCTGCTCGACCCCGGCGAGACCTTCGTCGAGGTCGGCCTGCTGGTGGCGCACGACCTCTACGACGGGCGGGCGCCCGCCGCCGGGGTTGTCACCGGCGTGGGCCGGATCCACGGGCGCGAGGTGGTCGTGGTCGCCAACGACGCGACCGTCAAGGCGGGGGCCTGGTGGCCCGAGACCATCGCCAAGATCCTGCGCGCGCAGGAGATCGCCATGCGCTGCCGCGTCCCGATCGTCTATCTCGTGGACTCGGCGGGCGTCAACCTGCCGTACCAGGGAGGCGTTTTCCCCGGGAAGTACGGGGCGGCGCGCATCTTCTACTACAACTCGATCATGCGGCGCTATCTGGGCATCCCCCAGATCGCCGCGGTCATGGGGCCCTGCATCGCGGGGGGCGCCTATCTGCCCGCGCTCTCGGACGTGATCGTCATGGTCGAGGGCACCAGCTTCATGGGGCTCGGGGGGCCCAACCTGGTCAAGGGCGCCATCGGGCAGACAGTTCAGGCGGAGGAGCTGGGGGGCGCCCGCATGCATACATCGGTCAGCGGGGTCGCCCATTACCTCGCGAAGGACGATCCGGCCTGCATCGAGAAGATACGCGTGCTGATCGAGGCCCTGCCGCGCGGCGACCGCTCCGGGGCCGGGAGCGCATCTTCTCCCCTCGGCCCGGCCCGGCCGGCCGAGGACCTCTACGACCTCCTCCCCGACGATCACCGGCATCCCTACGACATGCCGGAGGTGCTGCGCTGCATCCTGGACGAGCCGGGGCTGGTGGAGTATCAGCCGGACTACGCCCCCGAGATGATGTGCGGAACCGGCGCCATCGACGGGGTGCGGATCGCGGTCATCGCCAACGCGCGCGGGATGGTGCGCGACGCGGAAGGCGGGCCGCCCCGGTTCGGGGGCATCGTCTATACGAAGAGCGCGGAGAAGGTCGCCGGTTTCATCGAGACCATGAATCGCCGCCGCAGGCCGCTGCTCTTCGTGCAGGATGTATCCGGTTTCATGGTGGGGCCGAAGGCTGAGCGCTCGGGCATCATCCGCGCGGGCGCGCATTTCGTCGAGGCGATGGCGGGCGCGACCGTGCCCAAGCTGGTGCTGACCCTCAACCACGCATCCGGGGCGGGCTACTACGCGATGGCGGGCCAGGGCTTCGATCCGGACTTCATCCTTTCCCTTCCAACAGGGAGGATGGGGGTGATGGAGGGCGAGAGCGCGGTCATGGCGCTCTTCAGCCGGCAGCTCGAGGAGCTGCGCGAGCGCGGCGAAGTGCCGGACGAGGAGCTGCGCACACGCATGGACGAGGTGCGGGAGGACTACGACCGTCAGCTCGATGCCCGTTTCGCCGGCGCCCGCGGATTCGTGGACGAGGTCGTGCTGCCCGAGGAGCTGCGCGGGGCGATGGCGCTGCTGCTGCGGGCGGCGCTCAACAACCCCGGGCCGCACCTGGGGGCGTTCCACCTGCCGCCGGGCGTGGCGTGAGGGCGGGAGGTGGTGGCGCGCGCGCGGTGCGCGTCGCGGGCGCCGGCGGCTTCTGGGGCGACGACCTGGACGCGCCGGTGCGACAGGTCGAGGACGGCCCCATCGACTACCTGGTCATGGACTACCTGGCCGAGGTGACCATGTCGATCCTGCACAAGCAGCGTGCCCGCGACCCCGAGGCCGGATACGCGCGCGACTTCGTCTCGCTGATGGAGCGCATCCTGCCGGCCTGCCTGGAGCGCAGCATCCGGGTGGTGGCCAACGCCGGCGGGGTCAACCCCGGAGGGTGCGCCGACCAGGTGGCGCAGGCGGCAAGGCGCGCGGGGGTGGGCGGCCGCCTGCGGCTGGGGGTGGTGACCGGCGACGACCTGATGCCCCGGCTGGACGAGCTGCTCGCCGGCGGCCACGAGCTGCGCAACATGGAGACCGGCGAGCCGCTGGCGAGCATCCGCGAGCGCGTGACGGGGGCCAACGTCTACCTGGGGGCCTTCCCGATCGCGGAGGCGCTGGGGCGGGGCGCCGACGTGGTCGTTACCGGTCGCTGCGTGGACGCTGCGCTCACGCTGGCGCCCCTGCTGCACGAGTTCGGGTGGGCGGCGGACGACCACGACCGCCTGGCCGCCGGGGTGGTGGCGGGGCATGTCAACGAATGCGGTGCCCAGTGCACCGGCGGAAACGCCATGGCGGAGTGGTGGACCATCCCCGACCTCGACCGGGTCGGCTTCCCCATCATCGAGGCCGAGCCCTCCGGCGACTTCGTGGTCACCAAGCACGAGGGGTCGGGGGGGCGCGTGAGCCCTGCCACCGTCACCGAGCAGATCGTGTACGAGATCGGCGACCCGGCCGCCTATCCCACGCCGGACGTGGTGGCGGATTTCACCTCCGTCCGCCTGAGCGGGGCGGGGAAGGACCAAGTGCGGGTGACGGGTGCGCGCGGCCGGCCGCCCACCGGCTGGCTCAAGGCGTCCATCGTCTACGCGGGCGGGTGGCGGGCCGTCGGCACGCTCGTGTACGCCTGGCCGGACGCGGCCGCCAAGGCGCGCGCGGCCGCCCGCGTCCTGCGGGCCCGCCTCGACCGCCTGGGGCTCCGCTTCGACGAGGTGCGCACCGACCTGGTGGGGTGGGACTCGACGCACGGAGCGCTGGCGGGCCCGCCGCTGCCGGACCTCCCCGAAGTGCAGCTGCGGGTCGCCGTGCGCAACGGGGAGCGCGCCCCGGTGGAGCGCTTCACGCGGGAGGTCGCCCCGCTGGTGCTGACCGGCCCACCTTCCGTCACCGGCTTCGGGGAGGGGCGCCCGCGCGTTCGCGAAGTCGCGGCCTTCTGGCCCGCCCTGGTGCCGCGCGAGGCGGTGGAGCCCTTCGTGCGCGTGGAGACGCGCGAGGCATGATCGTCGCTCGGCGGGCGGGCAGCAAGGAATCCGTCCCGCCTTGCTGCCGGCCCACGCTCCGGAGGACCGCTGGCCGTTTCCCTTCCGGGCACGAGGCTGCAATTTTCTCTCGGGCGCTCGCATGCCGGACCGGAGCCAGCGGGCGCGGAACCCCCGGGGGGAGACCCTGACCATGGCGACCGTCAACCTGGTCGAACTGGCGCACGCGCGCTCGGGCGACAAGGGCGATGTAGTCAACATCGGTGTGGTGGCCTACGAGCCCGAGCACTATCCGCTGCTCGCCGAGGCGCTGACCGCCGACAGGGTACAGGAGCACTTCGGCGTCTTGGTCAAGGGGAGAGTGGTCCGTTACGTGCGTCCCAACCTGCACGCCCTCCACTTAGTGCTGCCCCGGGCGCTCGGAGGCGGGGGGACCGTTTCGCTGATGATGGACGCCCAGGGCAAGGTGTTTTCGACTGCGCTCCTGCGCATGGAGGTAGAGGTGCCGGAAGAAACCGCGCAACGGACGCGGGGACGTGGCAGGCTCCCGGAGACCCTGTACCTGAACGGGGAGGAAACGCACGGATGAGCGCTGAAGAGCGGTTGCTGCAGCGAGTCGAGAACCGGGTGTTGACGCTGACCCTCAACCGCCCGCACAAACGCAACGCGCTCGACTCGCACATGGTGGAGGCGCTGGGGGCCGCGCTCGTTCAGGCACGCCACGACCCGGCCGTGCGTGTCGTCGTCCTGCGGGGGGCGGGACCCGATTTCTGCGCCGGTGCAGACCTGGTCGAGATGGACCGCATCACCAGCCTGGGGCCGGAGAAGATCCATGCCGACGCGCTGCGAATGGGCAATCTCTTCGTCCAGATGCGCGACCTGACCAAGCCGCTGGTGGCGGCGGTTCATGGCCGGGCGCTCGGCGGTGGATGCGGCCTCGCAACCGCCTGCGATGTGGTCCTGGTACGCGAGGATGCCGAATTGGGCTACCCGGAGGTGCACCTGGGCTTCGTTCCCGCCCTGGTGATGACCGTGCTCCGGCGCAAAGTCCCGGAAGGACGCGTTTTCGAGCTGGCGACCCTCGGCGAACGCTTCTCCGCAGCCGATGCCCTGGCATGGGGAATCGCGACCCGGGTGATCTCCGCGGACGACTTCGAGGGATCGGTCATGGCCTACGCCACGGAGCTGGCGCGGCGGGCTCCCTCCTCCGTCGCCCTTTCCAAGACGCTGCTCTACGATCTCGACAGTCTCGGCTTCAAGGATGGCATCGCGCGGGCCGCCCAGATCAACGTGGCCGCCCGCCTCACGCATACCTGCCGGGAAGGGGTGCGCAGATTCCTCGAGCGCAAGAAGCGGGACTGACCGTGCTGTTCATCTTTGCAAGCCGCTCACGTCCGCGGGAGGACCGCTATCTGCATGCGCGCGTCGCGCTGATGTGCGTGGGCGCCGGGCTTGGCCTCGCGGGAATGCTGCTCGACATCGGCTGGCTGATCTGGATCGCGCTCGCCGCCCTTCTGGCGGGACTGGCGCTGCGCCACCTCCGCACCCGGGACCCGGGCGCGGACGAGGAGGGCGTGGATCAGGCCTCGGCCCCATAGGGCAGCATCGAAGGCGCCGCAAGCAGCAGGGCGACCAGTGCGGCCCGCTCCGGCATGCGCTCCAGCACCACGTGCTCGTGGCTGGCGTGCGCGCCCGCTCCGACCGCGCCCAGACCATCGAGGGTGGGCGTGTACAGGCTCGTGGTGTTGCCGTCCGATCCCCCGCCGGAGGACGACTCCTCCACCTCCAGCCCCAGCTGCGCCCCGGCCTCCCGCGCCAGCTCCCAGAGCCGGCGGTTGCCCGGGGTCTGCTCCATGGGAGGACGGTCCATCTCGCCCCGGATCTCGACCGAAGCCCCGGACGCCGTAGCCTCGATGGCGCGGATGGCCCGTTCGACTCTGCGCGCATCGGCGAGGGTGGGCACGCGCACGTCCACCTCGGCGCTCGCCTCCGGCGCAATCACATTGGGGCGAATCCCGCCCTCGACGGTTCCCACGTTGACGTTCACACCCCGGACCGGGTCGTTGAGGGCGTGCAGCCTCCGGATGACGTGCGCGAGTTCCAGGATCGCGCTCACCCCCTTCTCCGGTTCAAGCCCTGCGTGCGCCGCCACGCCGGTGACGCGGACGGTGAAATCCCCGCCCCCCTTGCGCGTCGTTTTCAACTTCCCGTTCTCACCCAGGGACGGCTCCAGCACCAGCGCCCGGTCCGCGCGCATGGCCAGCCGAACGATATGCTCCCTGGAATCCGGGCTGCCGATCTCCTCGTCCGAGTTGTAGACGAAGACCGGGGTAACCTCGGGGTCGCCGATACAGTGCCTGAGTGCTTCCACCGCGAAGACGCCCTGAACCAGGCCCGCCTTCATGTCGAAGGTGCCGGGTCCGTAAAGGCGTCCCCGCTCCACGTGCAGGGGCATCCCTTTCAAGGTGCCCACGGGCCAGATGGTGTCCGTGTGCCCGAGGATGAGCTGGTAGGGAGCCGGATGGCGGCGCTCGCGGGGAGAGGCATACAGGGTCCCTCCCGTCGCGCGCCCCGCGAGGACCCGGGATCGGTACCCGATGTCGCTCATCGCTTCGCGCAGACGGGCCTGCACGGGGCGCTGGGAGGCTGCAAGCATGGAGGGCGACTCGAGTTCGACCAGCCGCTCCAGCAGGTCGCGCATCCGGTCCCGGGCGGCGTGCAGGTAATCGAAGACGCGGGCGCCCGCGTCCTTTTCCCATGGTGATTCGGTCATCTCTCGGCCATTCCTCATCGCCCCGCTTCCGTTCTCTCGCCAAACCTCCAATATAACGCCGTCGAAACCGCTGCCGGGTTGGCCCGGGAGAGGTATGTTTGACGCCGTAACCGGGCGATGCGCGGGAGGCGCGCCGGAGAGACGGAATACGTGGCCTGAACCACATGCAGGGTACCGACCCCCGCAACAGGAGGGAACCCGACACGTGCCCCCAACCCTTGTGAGTCCACGGGCTGCCGGACGCGCGCTCTGCGCCCTGGTTCCTCTGCTGGCCGCCTGCGGCGGCGATGGCCGGGCACCGGTCTCCGCCGGCGAGAACACGTTCGTGATCCGGGGCGCCACCATCGTCGACGGCACCGGTCGCGCCGGATTCACCGGATCGGTGCGCGTCGTCGGCGGCACGATCGCCGAGGTGGCGCCCGCGGAGGCTGGCGCGGCGCTGTCTCCGCTCGATGCCGACCGAACCTGGGACGCCTCCGGGCTGGTGCTCGCGCCGGGCTTCGTCGACACCCACAGCCACCACGACGGGGGCCTCCTGATTGAGTTGACCGCGCTGGCCGCCGTAAGCCAGGGCATCACGACCATCGTGGTCGGGCAGGACGGTGGATCGCCGTTCCCGATCGCCGACTTCTTCGCCGCGCTCGAGACGGCCCCGGCAGCCGTGAATGTGGCCTCCTACGCCGGGCACGGAACGCTCCGCCGGCAGGTCATGGGCGAAGACTTCCGGCGCGAGGCGACCGCGCACGAAATCGCGGCCATGCAGGCGCTGCTCGAGACCGAGCTGGAGAGCGGGGTGCTGGGGCTCTCGACCGGACTCGAATACGACCCCGGGATCTATTCGACCACGGACGAGGTGGTCGCGCTCGCCGAGACTGCGGCGACCCACGGCGGCCGCTACATCTCGCACATGCGCAGCGAGGACCGCGGTCTGCGCGAAGCCATCGAGGAGACCATCGAGATCGCGGAGCGCGCCCGCATTCCCGTGCAGATTTCGCACTTCAAGCTGGCCGCTCGGAGCCTCTGGGGACAGGCGGCGCAAGTCCTCGTCCGGCTCGATGCAGCGCGCGCCGCGGGCCTCGACATCACGGCCGACGTCTACCCCTACGAGTACTGGCAGTCCACCATGACCGTCCTCTTCCCGGAGCGCGATTTCACGGACCGCGAAGCCGCGCGCTTTGCTCTGGAAGAGCTGGTCGCTCCCGAGGGGATGCTGATCGGGCGTTTCGAGCCCGATCCCGCCCTCGAAGGCAAGACGCTGGCCGACATTGCGCAGGAGCGAAGCGCCGATCCCATCACCACCTACCTCGATCTGATTGCCGAGTCGCAAGCCGCGCGGGAGGAGGGGAGGGACGGAGGCGAGAGCATCGTCGCGACCAGCATGACCGTCGACGACATCGCCGCGCTGATTGCCTGGCCCCACGCCAACGTCGCGTCCGACGGCGGGTTGCGCGGCGCCCACCCGCGCGGGTTCGGCACCTACCCGAGGGTGCTCGGGCAATACGTGCGCGAGGAAGGACGCCTCACCCTGGAGGAGGCCATCCACAAGATGACCGGGCTGGCGGCGGCACACATGGGGTTCTCCCGCCGGGGCACGCTGGAAGTGGGCGCTGCCGCCGACCTGGTGCTGTTGGACCCCGCGACCGTCATCGACCGGGCGACGACCGCGGAGCCCCACCTCACGTCGACCGGGATCGAGCGCGTGTGGGTCGGGGGGATGGTCGTCTACGAGGACGGCGCGGTGACGGGCGCGCGGCCGGGCGTGGTGCTGCGCCGCGGGCAGCCCTGAGCTCTCCTACCGCCTCACCCGCACCATCTCCCGCAGCCGCTGGCGCACCTCGTCGGCGACTCCGGCCTCCTCCAGCCGGCTCCACAGCCTCGCGATGGTGTTCCCGTCCACCCAGCCGGGCACGGAGGTCTGCCAGGCCTGAGCCGCGCGGAAGGCGTCCACGGCCTCCACCGTCTCGCGATCATAGAGGAGGGCGTCCGCCGGTTCCATGGAAGGAGGCGGCGACCCCGGCCGGTAGTACCCCAGCGCGTGCAGCATCACCTTCAACTGCAGCACATCGCGGCCCGCAAACTGCTGGAGGCTCCGGAAGCCGAGGGTCTCCGAGATGGTGTCGTAGATGCGCCGCACCTCCCTCACCGGCTCCGGGTGCTCGCAGACGTTGATGTCGGTGGTGACTCCATCCTGGCGGCGCGACATTCCCGGCCGCGGATCCGCGACCAGCACCGCCGCCGACTGAGTGCGGCCGTGGCGGCCGTCCCCGCCCAGGGCCTGCCCGGCGTAGAGTGCCTCGATCAGCCGGTCCGCCAGGTGGCGGCCCGACCCCTCGGTCCTCTCGAACGCGACCGCCACCGAGTCCACCACGCCGGTGCTCACCAGCGCGTTGCCCTGCGCGGCGTAGTTGAGCCCCGTGCGCTCCCAGACCCAGTCGCCCCTGTCCTCGGCGCCGTACTGGCCGGAGCCGGTCCACTGGGCCGACCGACCCTGCATGTCGATCACGCCGACCTGCCGCCGCTCCCGCCCTTCGTCCGCCGCCACCACGCGGTCCATCGCCTCCTGGGGCGCCACGCCCTGCTCCAGCAGGTCGAGGAGGTCGTGACCGTACTCGAGCCGGGTGCCGCCCTGGGTAGCCACCGCGCCCACCCCCGGCCGCACCCACGGGACGGCGTTGCCGACGCAGGCCACGCGCGTCGTGACCGCCACCCCGGACTCGCCGGTCGCGGGGTCGATGCCGACGATCGAGAAGGTGCTGAACACCAGATGCTCTCCCCAGCCCACCGGCTCCTGGGCCGCCAACGGCGGGGCGAGGGCGAGCAGGAAAGGGACGGCGAGCGCGGCGATGGCGCTTCGGGACGACAGGGGCGATCGGGACATGGCTACCTCCATGCTGCGCGCCAGGGGCTACGGACATCCGCCAAGATGGCACGCCATGCCCCGGAGTCGCCACCGCCCGGACATCGCCGCGCCCGGATTCGGTCGGCATGGCCGGCGCCTCCTCCTCTCGCCAGATTCCCGAATGCGTCCACGGCCGGCGGTCTCCGCGCCGCGAACGCAGTCCGCATCTCGACCCGAGTGTCCGATCACTCTCACGCCGGAGCGCCCGCCCATGCGCCGAACCGCACCGATCGCCGCGCTGCTTCTCCTGCCCGCCGCGCTGGCCGCGCAGGCCCGTCGGCCGAACTTCGCGCAGCCGACCCTCCCACCCCCGAGCATCGTCGAGTACCAGCCGCGCTCCACCCTTGTTGTCCCGGAGAACCCGGTGCCGAGGGCGAAATACCCGGTGGTGGACCTGCACGGGCATCCCCCGTCGCTCGCCGACCCGGCCACCATCGAGCGGGTGGTAGCGGCCATGGACGACCTGAACCTGCAGGTCATCGTCCAGGCGCGGGGCAGCTCCGGCAGCCGCCTCACCCGGCAGATCGAAGCGGTGCGCGCCGCCGGCCACGCCGACCGCTTCGTCTTCTTCACCACGCTCGACCTGCGCAACGTGGGTCCCGGATCGGGCGCCCGCATCGCCGCCCGGCTGGAGGAGGACGTGCGCGCCGGCGCGGTCGGCATCGGCGAGATCGGCAAACAGTTCGGGCTAACCACCCGCAAGGCCGACGGCACCCGCCTCCAGCTCGACGATCCCGAGCTCGACATCGTCTGGGAGACCGCGGCCCGCCTCGGGATTCCGGTCTTCGTCCACACCGCCGATCCCGCCGAGTTCTTCGAGCCTCTCGACTACGAGAACGAGCGCTGGCTCGAATTGGCGATCTTTCCCAACCGCCGCTTCTTCGACCGTGAACGGTTCCCGTCCTTCGAGGAGCTGATGGCCGAGCGCGACCGGATGCTGGCGAAGCATCCCAACACGACGTGGGTCCTGGCGCACATGGGATGGCACACGCAGGACCTCGCGCGCCTGGGCGAACTCTTCGACCGTTTCCCCAACGTCCACGGCGAGGTCGGCGCGGTTCTGTACGACCTGGGGCGACAGCCCCGCTTCGCGCGCGAGTTCTTCGTCAGGTACCAGGACCGCATCCTGTTCGGGAAGGATTCCTTCCAGCCCGACGAGTATCCCTACTACTGGCGCGTCTTCGAGACCGAGGACGAGTACTTCGACTACTACCGGAACTACCACGCCTTCTGGAAACTCTACGGCATGGGGCTCCCGGACGACGTGCTGCGCAAGGTGTACTACGGCAACGCGCTGCGGATCATCCCCAACATGCCGGCAGCGGGGTTTCCCCGGTAACGCCCGCTTCCGCGGCCCGGGCTGTTCAACCCGCCGCCGCGGGATATGCGGGACTCGGGTCCGTCGCGGCCTCAGCCCGGCGGCATCACATCGCTCGCCACGGGCTCGAGCCGCACGACCGCGGTAAGCTCCTCCGCGTGTTCGAGGGCGAGATAGATGTGCCCGTCGGGACCCTCGCGCACGTCCCGGACGCGGCCCAGCTCGCCGTGCAGGAGGGTCTCGACGCCGAGCGCGTCCGTGCCCTCGAGGGTGACGCGGGCGAGCTGCTCGCCGACCATGCCGCCTACGAAGGCGCTCCCCTTCCACCAGGGGAACGCGTCGCCGCGATAGATCATCATGCCGGAAATGCCGATGGAGGGCGTCCAAACGAAGCGGGGGGACTCCATCCCGTCGCCGGATGCGTCCGTTGTGTAGACCGTGCCGTCGTAGTTGATGCCGTGGGAGACCACGGGCCAGCCGTAGTTGCCGCCGCCCGCAATCAGGTTGAGCTCGTCGCCGCCCCGGGGTCCGTGCTCGTTCGACCAGACGTCCCCGGTACCGGGATCCACCGCGAGGCCCTGCAGATTGCGATGTCCGTAGCTCCAGATCTCGGGCAGCGCGTCGCCACGTCCCACGAACGGGTTGTCGTCGGGCACGCGGCCGTCGTCGTGCAGGCGCACGATGGTCCCCATGTGGTTGGTCACGTCCAGCGCCGGGTGGTCGGCCATCATGTCGGGGTCGAACATGCGGTCGCCCACCGTCAGGTACAGGTATCCGTCCAGGCCGAAGGCCATTCGCCCCGAGAAGTGGTTGTTGTTGCCGTGCCAGGCGTTCGACTCGAAGATCTCCTCGACGTCGGTGATCCGGCCATCGTCCCAGCGCCCTCTCACCACCGTCGTGGTACCCTCCGACCCGTCGTCGCTGGGCTTGCCGTAGCTGAGATACAGCCAGTTGTTTTCGGCAAAGTCGGGGTGGGGCAGGATATCCATGAAGCCACCCTGGCCCTCTTTCCGGTAGACTTCCGGCCAACCCGCAACCGGCTCCGGCTGGAGCACGCCGTCGCGCACCACGCGCAGGCGGCCCGGACGCTCCACGATCAGCATCTCGCCGCCGGGCAGCCACGCCATGGACCAGGGGTGGTCGAGGCCGTCGGCGACGGTGACCACGCGGAAGTCGTGGCGGGCGGAGGAATGCACCCCCTCGGCGGCGTCCGCACCGGATCCGGCAGGGTCGGCTCCTTCGGCGCTGCCGGCGTCCTGACCGCAGGCGAGAACCCCTGCGACCGCAGTCAATCCGCCAGCCAGAAGGACGGGAGTCGGGATGGTTCGATATCGCAT
>JAJDVR010000177.1 GCA_022826025.1 Gemmatimonadota bacterium
ATGGGCTCCTTGGTGACCTGCACGGTGACCCGGTCGCCCTTGTTCAGCAGCTTCTGGATCGGCGTGTTCTGACCGTCGCGGCCATTTTCCGACGGTTCACCGTCCTGGTGAACCACATCCGAGACGTGCAAAAAGCCCGCCTTCTCGACGCCGATGTCGACGAAGGCCGCCTGAATGCCGGGAAGCACCGCCTCTACACGTCCCAGGAACACGTCACCCACCAACCGTCCCTGGTCCGGGCGGTCCAGCATCAATTCTACGAGGCGTTTGTCTTCCAGAAGCGCCACTCGCGTCTCGCGCGAGGACGCGCTGATGATGATTTGTCTCCTCAAATCCCTGGTTTCTCCGCGAGTCGCGGGGCCCGGAGACCGCCCGGGGGGCGTCCCTACCCCGCCTTACGCTCCGCGGCCATTCCGCTTCCGCCGACCTCGCGCACCAGGTGGCGAGCGATCAGCAAGCGCTGAATCTCGCTCGTGCCCTCTCCGATTTCGCACACCTTCGCGTCGCGAAACATCCGTTCCACCGGGTAGTCGTTCGTGTACCCGGCGCCTCCCAGAAGCTCGACCGCCTCCGTGGTGGCGCGCATCGACAGCTCCGAGGCGAACAGCTTCGCCATGGAGGCTTCCTTGGAGAAGGGGCGTCCTTGATCCTTGAGCCAGGCTGCGTGATAGGTCAGATGCCTGGCGGCCTGGATCCCCGTGGCCATGTCGGACAAGCGGAATTGAACCGCCTGATAGTCGTAAATCCTGTGCCCGTAACGTTTCCGTTGCAACGTATACTCCAGGGCGGCGTCAAAAGCTCCCTCGGCGATGCCGAGAGCCAGCGCGGCGATGCCAATGCGCCCGGCATCGAGGGTGCGCATGAAGTTGACGAAACCCTCGCCCTCCGCCCCGAGCCGGTTCTCGGCCGGCACGAAGACGTCGTCGAGCACCAGCTCCCGGGTATCCGAAGCCCGCCATCCCATCTTGTCTTCCTTGCCGCCCGCCCGTACGCCCTCGGTGAAATCGAGTTCCGCGCAGTGTCCCACCCCCAGGCGGCGCGCCGTCTCCAGGTCGCACGTCGGCTTGGTGACGATGAAGCTGGTGATGCCGCGGGTGCCCCGCGCCGGATTGGTGAGCGCGGTGATGGTGAAGATCTCCCCTACGCCGGCGTGGGTGATGAAGATCTTGGAGCCGTTGATGCGGTAACCGTTTCCCTCGCGGACCGCACGCGTGCGGGTGCCGGCCGAGTCCGACCCCGCCGCCGGCTCGGTGAGCCCGAAGCCCCCCAGCACGCGGCCGGTGGCGAGCAGGGGCAGGAATCTTCGCTTCTGCGCCTCCGTCCCGAAGGTCAGGATCGGGCTGGCTCCGAGCGTCGTGTGCGCCGACACCGTGATGGCGTGGCTCGCGTCGTGTCGAGCCAGTTCCTCGACGACGAGGATGTAGCTCAGGTAGTCGCGTCCCATGCCCCCGTACTCTTCGGGAATGGAAACGCCAAGGAGTCCCATCTCGCCCATCGCGCGCACGTTCTCCCACGGGAAGGTCTGGGTGCGGTCGATCTCGCCGGCGATGGGCGCGATGTGTTCCAGGGCGAAGGCTCGAACCGCTTTGCGCAGACGGGCGTGATCAGGACCGAGATAGGGTTCCATCACTCCGATCCCGTATCATGTGTTACATGATATGAAATATGGTAAGTCATGTTATACTGATCGGTTATATGGTTGTATCCTAGAGGGATAGCGAAGGCCGGTATCCGGGTTGGCGGGGACGCGGCACATGTAGAAATGTACACCGCGGGCGTCGATAGGATGCGGGCGAGCCGCGCGAGCGCGCGGTTGCTGCGACCCGACTGCGGCGGGGGCTCGGTCAGGGGTTGAAGCTGATCTCCCAGATGCCGACGCGGAGGTGGCCTGCCCCCAGAAATTCACCCGCCCAGAGAGTGTCGTCTCCGAGGAAGTCGACGACCACGACTCCTTCCATTCTGGTACGAGCGATCACCGTTGCCGTGGTCAGGTCGATGACATCGAGTTGGCCGTCCATCCGGTCAATGGGCTCGAGGCCGGGCTTCATCTCGAGCGTTACGCGCCCGTCCGGTCCGCGTCGCTCCTCCATCATGTCCAGCCAGTCGTCCCGGAGCTGCCATGACAACACCCATAGCCGGTCCTCGGAATCGACGCGCAGCGCTCGTATCGTGCTTGAAGGAGGATTGTCCGCGGACTCGGGAGCTTCCGGATCGCGGGGCGGATCGTTGAACTCGGGCTCGAGGAAGCCCGTGACGCGCCGGCCGGTGTCACTCCAGACCTCGATTTCGTAGCTCCCGTACTGCTCCGCTGAGTACGTCCGATGGGCACCGTCGGTAGTGAAGATCCGCCAGGCGTCGGTGTCGGCCCTTGGATTCGTGGGATCGACGAAGTCGCCAAAGGACCGAACGATCTCTCCGCCCTCCCAGACGTGGAGGGGCGACCCGATTGCATCGGGAGTGGGATGCCACATGTTCAGCACCCATCGCTCGCCATCTCCGAGGGCATGGACATCGGTCACGTGGTCTAGCAGCCTCTGCTCCTCGACGAGCGTGAAATCCGGACCGACTACGCTGTAGCGGTAGTTGCCCGAATCGAACACATGCACCCGTCCCGCAGCGTCTGTATGAACGGGCATTGCGTTGTCCCACTCCAGCGGTCCCTCGCCCGCGCGGCCGACTTCTCCCACGTACTCGCCGGCCGCGTCGAATACCTTTACGGCCTCGTACTGTCCGAACCAGTAGTTGCCGGTGCTGTCACGCACCATGTGCATGGCCGCGCGCAGGTACCCTTCCCCGATCGTATCGCCCATGACAAGCACGCGCTCAAGTGTGATGCAGTCCTCGCAGAGTGACTCCGATTCGCGGATCAGCCGCACCTCGGTGCTGTCGGTGACATCGGTCCAGTGGGTGCGGGGCGGCTCGTCGGGTGGAGCGCAGGCGACGACGCCGGAGGCCAGGAGGATTGTGACGACGGCGAGGGACCGGGAGGTGCTCATGCGGCGGGATTCTCTGTGGTAGCTGCGGTGAGGGATGGCGCGGCCTGAGCCAGGGCCATCGTGGGTGGACGGCAACCTCCACACCTGCGGCCCCCGTGGGCGCGGGAGGGGATCGACTGGCAGGCGTCAAGGTAGGGGACGGCCCTGCGGATTCGCCACCGGATTGCGCGCGGGTCGGCTCCATCGCCCTGCGCATCCGCCCGGTCATCATGCGTATTGCGGTTGTATTACACCCCTCACCGCGACGCGCCGGGTCAGCCCCTTCCGCAGCGGTCACGCCCGCTGACAGTTGTCGCAAGCGCCGCAGCCGGCTGAATCAAGGGAGTCGCCGAAATAGCCGAGGATGCGGGCGCGGCGGCACCCACGCGTCCGGGCGTAGCGCTCCACGGCGGCCAGTTTGGCCACTTCGGCGTTGCGCCGCTCGCGCAGCCGGCCCAGGGGGAGGCGGCGGACGTGGGGACGCAGGTCGATGTGCAGGGTATCGCCGGGCTGCTCGGGAGGGTCCTCGCGCAGGTGCACCACCCGGCAGGCCGCCAGCGCGCGGGCCAGGGCGCCCACGTTGGTGGGGGTCAGCGGGGTTCCGTTGCGGGCGCGCAGTTCGTCGACGGGCACCTTCAGCCGCGTTCGCCCGGCCGACCGGCGCCGGAGATCGCGCCAGAAGCGGCGCACCGCGCGCGGGGGCGGGTAGCTGTGGTCGATGAAGGCCATCTGGCCGCTGCGGTCGCCGCTGGACCAGAGCGCCAGGCATTGCGCGGTGTCTCCGTCGCGCCCGGCCCGACCGGCTTCCTGGTAGTACGCCTCCATGGTGCGTGGGAGTTCGTGGTGGATGACCAGGCGCACGTCGCTCTTGTCGACGCCCATGCCGAAGGCGTTGGTGGCGGCAACCAGGGGGGCGTCACCGGCCATGAAGGCGTCCTGCACCCGGGCTCGCTCGGCGGCCGGCAGCCCGGCGTGGTACGCTTCGGTGGTGTGACCGAGGGCGGCCAGGTCGTCGCGGACGCGCTCCACCCCCTTGCGGCTGCTCGCGTAGATGAGGGTGACCCCGGGGCGGTTGCGCACCAGGTCTCGCAGCCGCTCCCGTTTCTCCTTCCACGACCGGGTGTGCTCCACCCCCCACACCAGGTTGGGGCGGTCGAAGCCACCCACCACGGTGACCGGGTCGGCGAGCCGCAGCCGGGTCACGATCTCCCGCCGGGTGCGCGGGGTGGCGGTGGCGGTGAGGGCGATCATGGGAGCATCGAACATCCCGCGCAGGCGGTCGAGGCGCAGGTAGGCGGGACGGAAGTCGTGGCCCCACTCGGAGATGCAGTGGGCTTCGTCGACGGCGAGCAGGCTTACGCGCAGGCGCGGCAGGAGCTGGCGAAACGAGCGGCTCTCGAAGCGTTCCGGGGCCACGAAGACGACCCGCAGCGCGCCGTCGACCAGCTGCGCCTCCACCTGGTCGCGCTCCTGCGAGGAGAGGGTGGAGTTGAGGAAGGCGGCGGGGATGTCGGCTTCGCGGCAGCGCATGGCCTGGTCGGCCATCAGCGACACCAGCGGGCTGACGACGATGGTGGCGTGGGGAAGCACGGCGGCGGGCACCTGGTAGCACACGCTCTTCCCTCCCCCGGTCGGGAGGATGCCGAGCGCGTCGTGGCCCTGAAGCACCGCGCGCACCAGCACATCCTGTCCGGGCCTGAACCCGGGGTAGCCGAAGTGCCGCTTGAGGGCCTCGAGGGCGATGCGGTCCGCTTCCCCGCTGTCGCGGACGGGAAAGCGTGTCGCCGGGATTGCTGCCGGGCTCGCCATGGACCCGAAAGCTCGTGCCGAAGCCGGGGCGCCTCCATGGCGGGAGGGGACGATCCGCCGGACATCATGCGCCGGGAACCCGTGCAGCGGTGCCTGTCCCGAGCGCGTTCTCTATACTGGATGCGCTGCCTGTGACCCGTTGCGTTGCGCCGCATTGCGGGAACCGGGTGCGGACCACGGCATCGACCGAG